>NZ_LR962863.1:2206962-2522243 GCF_900458895.1 Staphylococcus schleiferi | reverse complement strand
TTTTTAACTCCATCTTCCTAAGTAAAAATTTTGTTATACACAATATCCCCATAATTTAATAAAGATAATCACAGGGTGTTAATAATTATCCACAAGTTAATCACAAACTGTGGATGAACAACATAAAACGTTACATTATTCACAACTCTTTTAAGCTATATACATAATATAAAACCTATGTACTATAAGGGTTTAAACCACTTATCCACATAATTATACTTTTTCACAACCATTACTGTCAAACTGCTGTGAATATGTTGTTATCTTTTTGTGTAACTTGTGAATAATAAATTGTTATCCACAGTTTATTTATTTTGCCCTGTGTATAAGTGGACAACTTTTTTAGGTCTGTTGTATCTAATTATGAAAAAACACACTTGATTTACTGTTGTGATTTTGTTATATTTTAGTAGTTGCTTGAAATGTAGACATTTCATTTTATTTAAGAACATCAATTTGAACACATAAAAATGAAATTAACTTATCTATAATGATGAATATTAGATAATTGAATGATTGAGATGGAGGTGTTTTGCATGGTAAAACGTACTTATCAACCAAATAAACGTAAACATAGTAAAGTTCATGGTTTCAGAAAACGCATGAGCACTAAAAACGGCCGTAAAGTATTGGCACGTCGTCGTCGTAAAGGTCGTAAAGTTTTATCAGCATAAGATCACTGACTCATTCAGTGATCTTTTTTTTTGCGAACAAGCCTGTTTGCCTTAGGTATTCAGAAGAAAGACGAGTGATATTTAATGGAAAAAGCATACCGTATTAAAAAAAATGCTGATTTTCAGTCCATCTATCGTAAAGGTAAATCTGTAGCGAATCGCCAGTTTGTTGTTTATATGTATGAACAACAACAAGCCACACACTTTAGGCTCGGTATTAGCGTATCTAAAAAAATTGGGTAATGCTGTGACACGCAACCGTATTAAAAGAAGTATTCGAGAATGCTTCAAAGTGCATAAAACAGATTTGTTACCAGTCGATATGATTGTGATTGCACGATTTCCTGCCAAAGAGATGTCTACACAAGAAATTCAGAAAAGTTTAGAGCATGTACTCAAAATTGCAAAGGTCTTTAACAAGCGAATAAAGTAATTTTTAGACTTCGGTTTGTATGACTTCAGACAAACCGAAGTCTAACTTATAATGTGATAACCCTTGGTATAAAGGCTTTTCTAGTAGGCTAAGTCTTGACGTCATAAGTTGAGGCATCATGCTTTTCTATTTGTGTAAAGGATGCGCAATAGGTTTTACACGTAGGATACAATAAAGAATTGAGAACATGAGATTCGCAATTTTGAATGAAACATTTTACAATATTATAATGGTATATTTTGACAAAAGGAGGTACGTCAATTGTGGAACAATTAGACACGATTACAAGTATATCAACACCAATGGGCGAGGGCGCGATAGGAATTGTACGTTTATCTGGTTTAGATGCGGTTGAAATTGCAGATAAGCTTTATAAAGGAAGAAAACAATTAAAAGATGTACCTACGCATACAATTAACTATGGGCATATCATTGATCCTGAAACGCAAGAAGTAGTTGAAGAAGTGATGGTTTCGGTATTACGAGCACCACGTACATTTACACGTGAAGACATTGTAGAGATTAACTGTCATGGTGGCATTTTGACAATTAATCGTGTGTTAGAATTAACAATGACTTATGGTGCGAGAATGGCAGAGCCTGGTGAATATACAAAGCGTGCCTTCTTAAATGGAAGAATTGACTTATCACAAGCTGAAGCAGTAATGGATTTTATACGTTCTAAAACTGACCGTGCTTCGAAAGTCGCAATGAACCAAATTGAAGGGCGATTAAGTGATTTGATTAAAAAACAACGTCAATCCATTTTGGAAGTTCTAGCTCAAGTAGAGGTTAACATTGATTATCCAGAATATGATGACGTAGAAGAAGCTACTTCAGAGTTACTGTTAGAACGCGCGCAAGAAATCAAAAATGAGATTCAAAAATTATTAGATACAGGTGTTCAAGGTAAAATTATGCGTGAAGGTTTATCAACTGTCATTGTAGGTAAGCCTAATGTGGGTAAATCATCCATGTTAAATAACTTGATTCAAGATAATAAAGCGATTGTGACAGAAGTTGCTGGAACAACGCGCGACGTATTGGAAGAATACGTCAATGTAAGAGGCGTACCGCTCAGACTTGTAGATACAGCAGGTATTCGCGAAACAGAAGATATCGTTGAACGAATAGGGGTAGAGCGTTCTCGTAAAGCATTGAGTGAAGCAGATCTTATTTTATTTGTATTAAATAATAATGAGCCTTTAACAGAAGAAGATCGAAAGCTCTATGAAGTTGTAAAAACGAGCGATGCAATTGTGATTATTAATAAGACAGACTTGACGCCACGATTAGACCGTGACGAAGTGAAAGCGATGGTGGGTTCAATGCCTGTTATTGAAACGTCAATGCTCGAACAACAAGGGATTGATGAGCTTGAAATTCAAATACGCGATCTGTTTTTTGGTGGAGAGGTTCAAAGTCAAGATATGACTTATGTTTCAAACTCACGCCATATTTCATTACTCAAACAGGCGAAGAAGACGATTCAAGATGCGATAGATGCAGCTGAAATGGGGATTCCTATGGATATGATTCAAATCGATTTAACACGGACATGGGAACTTTTAGGTGAAATCATTGGTGAATCTGCAAGTGAAGAATTGATTGATCAATTATTTAGTCAATTCTGTCTCGGAAAATAATAAATGGAGGTTAATAAAATGGTGAAATCATTTGATGTTATTGTCGTAGGGGCTGGACATTCTGGTATTGAAGCCGGTCTTGCATCTGCGAGACGTGGTGCGCATACACTCATGTTGACAATTAATTTAGACAATATTGCCTTTATGCCATGTAATCCGTCAGTGGGTGGACCGGCAAAAGGAATTGTTGTACGTGAAATTGACGCTTTAGGTGGCCAAATGGCGAAAACAATTGATAAAACGCATATTCAAATGCGTATGCTTAATACAGGAAAAGGGCCTGCAGTACGTGCGTTACGCGCGCAAGCCGATAAAGTCATGTATCAACAAGAAATGAAACGTGTACTTGAAGATGAAGACAATCTAGAAGTGATGCAAGGCATGGTGGATGAACTTATCATCGAAGAGGGCGTTGTTAAAGGTGTGCGTACTAATATTGGTACTGAATACCGTGCTAAAGCCGTTATTTTAACAACAGGTACTTTCTTACGTGGTGAGATTATTCTTGGTAATTTGAAATATTCTAGTGGTCCAAACCATCAATTACCTTCGATTACGCTTGCAGATCACTTAAGAGAACTTGGCTTTGATGTTGTTCGTTTTAAAACGGGTACACCACCACGTGTGAATGCGAAAACGATAGATTATAGTAAAACTGAAATTCAACCAGGTGATGACGTCGGTCGTGCTTTCAGTTATGAAACAACGGAATATATTTTAGACCAACTTCCTTGTTGGCTTACTTATACAAATGGTGAAACGCACAAAGTCATCGATGACAATCTTCATTTATCTGCAATGTATTCCGGAATGATTAAAGGTACAGGTCCACGTTATTGTCCATCAATTGAAGATAAATTTGTTCGTTTTAATGATAAACCGAGACATCAATTGTTCCTTGAACCTGAAGGCCGTCATACAAATGAAGTATACGTTCAAGGTTTATCAACAAGTATGCCTGAAGCCGTCCAACGTCAAATGCTTGCGACTATTCCTGGTTTAGAAAAGGCAGATATGATGCGCGCAGGTTATGCGATTGAATATGATGCATTAGTACCGACACAACTTTGGCCAACTTTGGAAACTAAAATGATTAAAAACCTCTACACAGCAGGTCAGATTAATGGGACGTCAGGTTATGAAGAAGCGGCTGGTCAAGGTTTAATGGCAGGTATTAATGCAGCAGCCCGCGTATTAGGTCAAGAAGAAACCATTTTACAACGTTCAGATGCTTATATCGGTGTTTTAATTGACGACTTAGTGACAAAAGGTACAAATGAGCCGTATCGATTACTCACTTCTCGTGCAGAGTATCGTTTATTACTACGTCATGATAATGCAGATTTACGTCTTACAGATATTGGCCATCAAATTGGTTTAATCTCAGAAGAGCGTTATGCACGTTTCAATGAAAAGCGTCAGCAAATTAGTGATGAAATGACACGATTGTCTCAAATCCGCATTAAGCCAAGTGAACGCGTACAACAAATCATTGAGCGAGAAGGGGGCTCACGCCTTAAAGATGGAATTCTAGTCAATGAATTGTTACGTCGACCTGAAATGACTTATGCAACAATAATTGAAATTTTAGAAGAGACACATCAATTACCATCAGATGTTGAAGAACAAGTCGAAATTCAAACAAAATATGAAGGTTATATCAATAAATCATTACAACAAGTAGATAAAGTGAAAAGAATGGAACAAAAGAAAATTCCAGAAGATCTCGATTACAGTAAAATCGATAGCTTAGCGACTGAAGCACGTGAAAAATTGGCTCAGGTTAAACCACTTAACATCGCGCAAGCCTCACGTATTTCAGGTGTTAACCCAGCAGATATTTCAATATTGTTAGTCTACTTAGAACAAGGTAAAATTCAAAGGGTGAAATAAATGAGTGTAGAATGGTTAGCAACACAATTAGGTGCACACGGATTGACAGTATCTGATAAACAGAAGCAACAATTTGAAAAATATTATGAAATGCTTGTAGAATGGAATGAGAAAATTAACTTAACGAGTATTACAGAGGAACATGAAGTGTATCTTAAGCATTTTTATGATTCTGTAACACCTAGTTTTTACCATGATTTTAACCAACCGTTAAGTTTGTGTGATGTGGGTGCGGGTGCAGGATTTCCAAGTATTCCTTTAAAAATTATGTTTCCAGAAATTCACGTTACAATTGTTGACTCGTTAAATAAGCGGATTCAATTTTTAAATCAATTGGCAGATGCGTTAGAGCTTGAAGGTGTCCGATTTGTACATGATCGCGCTGAAACGTTTGGGAAGCAGGAAGACTACCGGGCGTCTTTTGACATCGTAACAGCACGTGCTGTTGCGAGAATGTCGGTATTAAGTGAATTGTGTATACCACTCGTGAAAAAGCAAGGTCTCTTTTTAGCTTTAAAATCATCAAAAGGACAAGAAGAACTTGATGAAGCACGCTTTGCTATAGGTGTCTTAGGTGGCAAAATTCGCCAAATCGATACATTTACGCTTCCAGAAGATGCAGGTGAGCGTCAAATTATTACAATTGAAAAGCGGAGTCAAACACCTAAGAAATACCCAAGAAAACCCGGAACACCCAATAAAACACCACTTGTAGAATAACAAAAATGTATTTTGGAATATTAAGGGGAGCGAATAAAAATGAAGAAACCCTTTTCTAAGTTGTTTGGATTAAAAAATAAAGACGACTTACTAGATGCCAGTGAAGCGGAAAATCAAGGTGTCGAATCGATTAAAATTGAGCGAATTGTTCCGAACCGTTATCAACCACGCCAAAAGTTTGATACTGCACGGATTGAAGAATTAGCTGAATCTATAAGCGCTCATGGTTTGTTACAACCTATTGTAGTAAGACCGATTGAAGAAAATATGTACGAAATCATTGCAGGTGAACGTCGTTTTCGTGCGTTACAAATGAATCAAAAGACTGAGGCAGAGGTTTTAATCCGTCATTTAGATGATGAAGAAACAGCTGTCGTAGCATTGATAGAAAATATTCAACGTGAAAATTTATCAGCGATTGAAGAAGCAGAGGCTTATAAAAAACTGTTGGCGTTTGAAGGTATTACTCAAGCTGAACTCGCTAAAAGTGTCGGAAAAAGTCAAAGTTTCATTGCGAATAAATTGCGCCTATTGAAATTAACGCCTGTCGTGTTAGAAGCAGTACGGGAACATCGAATTACTGAGCGTCATGCGCGAGCGCTAGTAGGACAAACACCTGAACGACAAGAAGAAATGTTGCATATCATTTTAACAGAGCAATTAAACGTCAAACAAACAGAAGATCGGTTGAAAATGCCTGTTGAAAAAGATATTGAAGGAGAGAAAGTCGTTGCGACCCCTCCTGAATTTATCCAAGATGTTTCAGCCGCACGTGATATTATTGCGGATAGCTTGTTGGAAGTCAGTGCGAATGGTATCAAATACGAACAACGTGAAAAAGAACATGATGATTACGTTGAAATTCAAATTCGTCTTTATCGAAAATAACCATTTTTAATGTATGAAACCATTTTATTTTAAATAGCAAAACCTTTATAGACTGTGTAAGTGATAAATCGTCACTTATGCAGTTTTTTTACGCTTAAGGTTGTATAAAAATTTCGGTCTATAGCGCTATGATTTTTCTTTTAATACTTTATATATTTATACATATCCTCAAAGTAATTAAAGGAGAAATGATATGAAAAACAAGAAACGCATCATAGGCATATTTGCTTTTTTATTAGTAGGTATTTCAATTTATTTGATGACGAGCTTTGACATGCTTAACAGAACAGAAGTTTATTATGGAAAGTTCGTTCAAAACAATCAAACTACCAACCTTTATTCACATGACAATCAATATCAAATGAAGCTGAATAAAAAACGAGATAAACTCCAAGAAGGCAATTGGGTTAAGGTTACATTGACTGATCAAAAAGGCGTCATTGTGGATGTAAAAGCTATAGATAAAACACAAATTCCAAAAAGTGTATTACGAAAAATAGAGAGAAGTCAGTAAGAAAAAGGGAAGGGTGTTTTTTACATAATAATTAAGAATCACGTATCAAAACTAAACTTTGAGAGAAGAAGATCTTGATGTCTTGTTCTCTCAAAGTTTTACGGCGAAAGAGCATTCTAAAATAACAAAATATAGTAACCTCTTAGTTTTTGATTATTACAGAGTCAGTGAAGTTCACAATTTATTAAGCATTAATGAAAAGGTTATGTTGCTTTTCTTTAAGTGATTTGAAATAAAGTATTAGTTCTTTATTACAATGACTTTTACACTTTTAAAAATAGTCCATAAAAAGTGACAATAATTAAATTGAATTTTTAGGTTCTGTTGCAAAGTTAAGTTTATAGTATAATTTAAATGAAAAGGGCTCTTCTGTATGAACTATTTCAGATATAAACAATTCAATAAGGATATTATTACTATAAGCGTTGGCTACTACTTAATTATTATTACCTTTATTAATTTCTTGTAGCACAGAGGCTCGTTGTCAATAAAGCAATTGGAATAAAGCAAAAATATGATATGTTATATATTGGGATGTTTATTAAGGGATTGTTTAAATTCTGAAATAAAGAATTTTTACAATGTATAATATTAATACTTCAAAAATTATAAAAGCTTCTCTTGCATTTGTCATTGCTTCTGGTATTGTATTTAGCCCTATTGGCATTGATAATGATTCTGAAGCTTCTGAAGCAAATTCATCTATGGTTTCTAAAAAATGTGCTGGAACAATTTCGAAAATTAATGATAACGTGGCTAGAATTGATTTGAATAAAGGGATTACATACAATGTTGATGAAAATGGTATAGCTACGATAAAAGATACTCGTTCTGGAAAAACTGAGCAATTACCTGTAACAGCAAAAGACAAAAATGGTGAAAACGCGACTTTAGTTTATTTTGAAGAGGATGGTAAGTTGGGCGTTCAAGTTGTTAAGCAGCAGCAAGAAAGAGGAGCTGCTAAATGTGTAATCGGAACTGTGGGAGGAGCTATTGGTGGTGCGACAACTGGTGGCTTAGGAGGAGCTGCTGTTGGTACTGTTACACTTCCTATTGTTGGAACTGTTAGTGGTGGTGTTGTAGGAGCCATCGGTGGCGGTATTGGCGGTGCTTCTGGCGGATATGTAGCTGGCTGTTAAAAGGTGGGATAACTATGTATGATAGAAAGATCTTCAACTGGCCAATATTTTTTATTGTGATTTTGAGTTATATATTTATGCTATCTTTGTTTTTGTGGGTTTCTAATATAAGTCATTTAAAAGTCTTTTTATTGACTATTCCTTTTCTTTTAATGACTTGCGTTTATATAATACTGTTTATAAAAAATAGATAGCTAGTGTTTGCACGTGTTTATGTATGTCATAAGCACGTGTATTTGTTTGTATTTAAAACGAGTTGAAAACGAGTTTCTTCTTGTCTTGATACTATATAGAAATAACTCGATTTTAATACTATATAGAAATAACTCGATTTTACTTTTCGTCGCTATACCCTTGATAACAAAGGGTTTGCGGGCTGATTTAAGCGTGAAAGAAATTTTTGACATAAAAACCCCCAGTAGTAAGATATAAGTTGACTAGACTAAATCAAATACTGGAGTTTTTTATGCTTTTATATAACCAAACTGTAAGAATGTTGGTGTTTTTCTGTGCATACTAATCATACAAAATATAATTTTGAAAATCAAAATTATGTCCGGTTTGTAATTGGAGGCGTGCCATGAAGAATAGTTATCAAGCACAGCGTGTGATTGAAGAAGTAATTAAAAAAAACAAAAGCGCAATGGTTTTTAGGTTCTGTTGCAAGGTTAAGTTTATAGTATAATTTAAATAAAAAGGGCTCTTCTGTATGAACTATTTCAGATATAAACAATCAAGGGTATTGAATGTATTTATGGACTATATAAAAAGAACTGTAGGTCTCTTCAGATTTACGGATTTTCGCATGCCACAAAATTAGTTATATGTTAGCAAGTTAAGCAAATGCTGACATGATAAAAAAGGAAATTAGATATTTTTTTCTAATTTTACAACAAAACCGCTTAAAAGCTAGCGTTTTTTTATGTCTGGATTATCTGCAAAATAAAAATCATAAAGTTTAAGAAATTCATAGTCAGTATCTGGGATATTATGGTCTTTCATAAGTTTAATAACTTCTTGAATTCGTTGGTCATTAGGGATATTACATAACTCAGAAATTTCTTTTGATGTTTTATCAAGTATAGAAAAAGTGAATACAAAGTTTATCGTCATAAAAACATCTCTTATTTGGCTCACATTTGCGTTTTAAGAAATAAATATGCTTATACAGATATAAATACTATATATTTTTAAAGTTTGCTCTATATACCCCCTTAAAATGCAAAATAAGGTTATTGGATTATCACACGCAAATTTTGGTTTTAGCACGATACCATTTTGGGTATGCAAGTGCGCCCTTGGACAATGAGAAATAAAAAATCTTAATTAAACAGAGTTTAACTAAGATAGTCACGAATTTTAGTGTGTTTAAAAATCCGTATTATTTCAGATGTTTGGAATTAAGGTATTGAATATGGTGTGAATGAAAGTAAAGGATAATAATTACTTATTCAGTGCATGATTAGGTTTTTATTCAAGGTATAGTTACTTACATAATTTAAGCGCGTATTTATGCCGAGAAAATTTATTGATCAATTAGAAGAACCCTTAACTAAACTTGTAGACGAATGTCGGCATAGCGTGAGCTATTAAGCCGACCATTCGACAAGTTTTGGGTTTGTTAAGGGTTCAGAGGCTCAACGTCAATAAAGCAATTGAAATAAAGTATTTATATATAGGGACTAATTGTTTTTTGAAGAAATTCCGTATATGACGAGATAAATAATGGCGATTGTTATAAAACTTATAAGTCCTAAAAATATTGAGAATCCGCTGGTTGAAAAAGGAGTGAAATAATCTGAGGAATGATAAACGTTCATAAAGGTGTGGACACTTCCAAAAGAAATAATAATTCCAATTACTCTATTTACCAGTATAGACACACTTTTTTTAAATTTTTTTTTGAATATGTACAAGCTGATAATTGCAGAAACAACCAAGTAAGGAATATATCCGAGTAGGGAATTATATGCATAGTCAATATAGATTGCTATAAATTCTATTGGTATGAATGGGGTTAATAAATACAAGAGTTTAAATTTCATTTTCATAACGCCTTTCATTAATATTTTATCATTTTATTTTTATGACTATTAACGTAATATTAATATAAAAGAAAGGAGTTTGCTATGAAAAAAGTAATTATTCTTTTTTTAACTTTAATATTTACAACTTCTTTTGTTTTATTGTATTTTTCTGAGTCTACATATGCCAATGAGATTGAAGGTGATAATTATCAAAGTTTACAACAAGATGGTATTTTAGATAATACTGTTAGTGAAGATCAATGGAATCAATTTTTACAAGAAAGCGAATCAGGTAAACAATCTTTAGAGAATGATTCAGAGATAGTTTCTTATTCATCAGGCTTTCGTTTAAAAGCGGGAGATGTATTAATTTCTAATGCAACAAGTTCTAAAGGATTGACTGGACATGCAGCTATTGCTATAAGTAGTAATCAAGTTTTGCATATACATAGTGCGGGACATCATCCAGCTGTACATAGTTTTTCTTGGTTTAAAAAAAGATATTCTGGTAAAGGACAATGGTTGAAAATTTATCGTTCTAAAAATTCTAAGGCTGGACCGAAAGCAGCTGCTTGGGCTAAGAAGAATTATGTTGGAAAAAAATATAATTATGGAATCAATACAAAACTATCTTCTAAAAATCCAACTTATTGTTCTAAAATTGTTTATCAAGCTTATAAATATGGGGCTAGTAAAAAATCAATATATGATCCAGGTTCACATATTATAGCGCCGTATGCATTGCCAAATATTTCTTCAAAAAGTTATAAATTAAGAAAGGTCAAGACGTTTTAAGGTTTTTAGAAACGAGTTGAAAACGAGTTTCTTCTTGTCTTGATACTATATTGAAATAACTCGATTTTACTTTTCGTCGCTATACCCTTGATAACAAAGGGTTTGCGGGCTGATTTAAGCGTGAAAGAAATTTTTGACATAAAAAACCCCAGTAGTAAGATATAAGTTGACTAGACTAAATCAAATACTGGAGTTTTTTTATGCTTTTATATCACCAAACTGTAAGAATGTTGGTGTTTTGTTATGCATACTAATCATACAAAATATGTTTTTGAAAATCAAAATAATGAAACCTTAAAAGATATTAGTAAAAATGGGTAAGAACGCCCAAGGAGAGAAAAGAAAATAGATAATGTAAGTTACGCAGATATACTTGAAATCTTAAAAATTAAAAAAGCGCACAACGTTAAACAATGGGGTAATGTCTTAGAATTTAAACCGACAGAAGACGGGTATTTGAAATTATATAAAACATGGTTTTGTAAATCAAAATTATGTCCGGTTTGTAATTGGAGGCGTGCCATGAAGAATAGTTATCAAGCACAGCGTGTGATTGAAGAAGTAATTGAAAAAAACAAAAGCGCGATGCTTTTTTAGGTTCTGTTGCAAAGTTAAGTTTATAGTATAATTTAAATAAAAAGGGCTCTTCTGTATGAACTATTTCAGGTATAAACAATTCGATAAGGATGTTATTACTGTAGCCGTTGACTACTACCTAAGATACTCTTTGAGTTATCGTGATATATCTGAAATATTAAGAGAACGAGGTGTGAACATTCATCATTCAACCGTATATCGTTAGGTTCAAGAATATGCACCTATTTTATATCAAATTTGGAAGAGAAAACATAAAAAAGCGTATTATAAGTGGCGTATTGATGAGACATATATCAAAATTAAAGGACAGTGGTATCATCTGTATCGCGCAATTGATGCAGATGGACATACATTAGGTATTTTTTTCTAACTTTGCAACAGAACCGAAAATTAGCACGGTAAGTGTTAATTTTAACTAGAATTCAAATGAAAAACACCACAAAAATCATTTAAAAAGGTTTTTGTGGTGTTTTACTTGAAAGCTGAAACCCTATGTCCCAGCCCCGTTATAGATATATAGTTTACTTTACTTTCTTTAGAGTGTTGCTTTTGCTGCTTCAACTGTTTCGCGTGTTAATTCATGACTGTTCACCCAAAATTCAGTTACCTCTGCACCACGATCTTTAAAGATTGAGCGAACGTGTTCACTTTCTGAGATAGGGACGATAGGGTCATTTTTACCCATTGAAAGGTAGACTGACTTACCACTTAAATCGATATCTTTTGGTACTTCTAAAGGATAAAGTGGTGCAAATAATAGGCCTTTTTTATATGGCATCGCTTCATTCAACATTAAACTAATCGCAATGTTAGAACCGTTAGAAAAACCAACGAGAATCACTTCATTGAGATCAAATTGATAACGCTGAGCAGCATCTTGTAAGAACTCGTGTAATTCTGTCGTTCTAAATTTTAAGTCTTCTACGTCATATTGACCTTCACCGTGACGTTTGAAGAAACGGTTCATCCCATTTTCTGAAATGTTACCACGTACGCCCAAAGCATTGTATGTTGGATCAAGTAATTCGGCAATTGGGAGTAAATCATGTTCATCGCCACCTGTCCCATGCAGTAGGACAAAAGTTGGTTTTGATAAATCACCTTGTTTAAAAATATGTTCCATATCCATTCACCTCTTTATCATTATCGGGGTCTTTTAATTGTAAAAGTCTCTCCTAGTCGTGCATAATCATCGCCAGCAAGTCGACTTACAGGTTTAAGGTTCTCAACGTCAACATAGCCCTTATCAACGTCGAATAGTTGTTCATCTATTGATACTTTTTGAATTTCTAACAGTAATAAGTCATTTGCGGTTTCAGTTTCTGACTGAATTTCAATATGCTGATAAAGTTTTACTTCAAAACGTATGGCACTTTCATTTAAACTCGGAACTGAAACGTATTCAGAATGAGTCGTTGTAAATTGTGTGATATCTAACTCGCTTTCATTAGCGGGTAATGGCGCAGCGGTTTGATTCGCATCTGAAACATTATTTTCAGTTACCACATGAACGACTGCTTCTTGTGAATTTATAATGTTTCTCGCTGTATCTTTCATGACTCCTTCTTTGCGTGATACAGAAATTGAGAGGATCGCAGGTTCCGAAGATACAATATTAAAGAAACTAAAAGGCGCAACATTAACAAGCCCTTCCTCAGACTGACTTGTGACCAATGCGATAGGGCGTGGTACGACAGAGCCTATTAAAAATTTATACATTTGCTTTTTGGATAGTTCAGAAGCGCGAAACGTGTACATTATTGACCCTCCAGTCTACATGCAGTTAGTTTTATGAGCGTGTTGTATCAAATTCACGAATTTCTGATTCAATATAATCTCTTTGATTTTCTAAGAATGGTGGAAGTGAAAGTGATTCACCAAGTGTTTCATAAGGTTCATCTCCAGCGAATCCTGGTCCGTCTGTTGAAAGTTCAATTAAAACATGACCGATACGTGTGTAAAGTGCTTTAAAATAGAAACGGTCAACGATACCAGAGCTACTTACACCTAATTGGTTATATTTTTCAAACCAAGAATTGAGTGCATCATCGTCTTCAACACGGAAAGAAACGTGGTGAACTTGACCGTAACCGGGTCGACTTTGAACACCTTCATCTTTACGTAGGATAACTTGACCGCCATTACCGCCTTTACCTACTTCTAACAGTGTGACGTTTTCTTCTTCAATCATAGGTTTCATATCATAGAGTTCCATCAATGTTTGTTTGAATTCATCGTAGTAGCTTACTGTAATTTCAATTGGGCCTAAACCGTAGATTGCTTTATCTTGTGGGACAGGGCCATTTTTCCAAGGAACACCTGGTTCAACACCTGTATTGTTTTCATCAGAAATCAATTGATATTTTTGACCGTCTTCTTCTTCAAAACGTAAGATTTTTTTATCAAATAGTGTGTCGATGTCGTCGTGTTTTACTCCGAACTCATCGAAGCGTTGTTGATAGTATTCAAGTGCTGCATCATTTGGTACACGGAAAGCAGTACGACTGATAGCGTTTGTGCCTGGTGCACCTTTTGGATTGTTTGGAAAATCAAAGAAAGTCATATCTGTTCCTGCGTGACCTTCATCATCTGCAAAGAATGTGTGGTAAGTGTAAATGTCATCTTGGTTAACTGTTTTTTTAACAAGTCTCATACCGAGTACGTCTGTAAAAAAGTGATAATTGCGTTCTACATCATTTGTCATTGCAGTTACATGGTGAATCCCTTTAAGTAGATATTGTGTCATAAGAAAAACTCCTTGTTTGATTTATAATTATCTCTAATTCGAACTAAATTTGTGTGAAAGAAAAGTACACGAGAACCCTTAGCTGTCGGTTTGTGTACTTAATGTTTTTAAAGTTTGCTGTAAAGTATTTAATTCTTCCGTTGTCAATTCTGAAAAGGCTGCTTCAATTGCTTTTGCATGTTGTGGGAAAATCTGAGCCATAAGCGCTTGCCCTTTATCCGTTAAGGCTGCATAGCTTACACGTCTGTCTTTTTCACATTGTCTTCGTTGCAATAGTCCTTTTTCCTCTAGTTTTTGCACAACATAAGTAGTACTACTACTTGCAATTAAAATGCGTTCTTGGATCCGTTGAATGCTGTGTTCACCCTTGTTATATAAAAGCTCAAGTACAGCAAATTCGGTAATATTTAATCCATAAGATTTCACATCATTGCGTATAATTTTATCCATCATGTCATTTGTACGTTTGAGTCCAATCAGTGTTTTGAGTGCAATATCCGTTCGTTGCAATTGACAACCCCTCCTTTTATTTCGAATTCGAGATAATTATAACTTGTAAATTTGGCAAAGTAAAGAATTAAGTTTAATTTTTATACCCACATCCAACATACAACGACTCAATGTTGATTTGATGCGGTTTATATCTTTACAAGTTATAAAGAGTGATTCCTTTTAAAAGGAGAGTACGCTATATATATTGCCGGTTTTCACATTATAAAACTTTTTAATCGAAACCATTGATGAAACTAATCGATAAAAAACAAATCATCGGCGTGACATACTGCCCTTAAAAACGTCTATATGACATTTCAGTATGTGAGCGCGCGATGATTTGTTGAGATGCATTAAGCTTCGATAGCAAATTCACTATCTAGTTCAAATTGGATATCTTTACCTAACATAACCCCACCAGTTTCTAGTGTTTGGTTAAAGCTAATGCCGTCTTTTTCACGGTTGATTGTACCTTTTACAACAAAACCAGTAACTTGGCCACCAGTCATTGGATTTGCGCTCACACCGTTGTGTGTAAAATCAAACGTTTCTTCATGTGTTTGACCTGCAATTGTAAGTTGACCTGTAATTTGGTTTTCAGTGATTTGAGTAGATTCAAATTTGATTTCTGGATATGTTTCGCTATCAAAGAAATCTTTTGGTTTTAGTGTTGGTCACGATCCGCATTACCTGTATCAACAGAGTCTACTTTAATTGTTGCTACTGCTGATAATGAAGACGCATCTCCTACATCGCCAGTTAATTGAATATCATAGTCTTTAAAAGTACCTCTAATTTTAGAAACCATTAAATGTTTAATTGAAAAACCAAAAGTACTGTGTACAGTATCAAGATTAAATTTTGTCATTACAAATGACCTCCCCTAATTTTCGTTGTAGTTATTTTCTTTTTCTAAGTATAAAAAATATACCATTAATAAAAAGTAATAGCAAGGAGGAAAGTTTGAATCGTATTTTTTAATGTGAAATCTAGCAATAATTGTTTAGCTACGCGTGTGTATATTGTTATCCTATAATAACTTTAGTTTAAAGTGATGATTTCATGATGGATGAGTAACGTCAGACATTTGAAATATGGTAAAGTAAGGATGGGAGAAGAATGAAGAGTTTCTATGATTAAAAGGGATGTAGACTTATGAGAGTGAATTTTTTTCATATTTTACATCATGAAAGCGCGGATAAAAGAATAAATAAAAGACAACGAGACTGGGTGGGGGATGTCTCACACCTTGTGCAATCTTACTCATTTTTGGCGAGCATAATCATGAGTTTTAATAGCTATTGCGCGCAATTATTAGTGTTTTATTATTAATTCTTAATTAAAGTTTTGTTTTTGTACGAAAACAATGAATGTGAAGATAATGTTAGGAGATGAAATTGATGATAGTAGAAGAAATTCAAGGGAACATTGCACAACTTTCTCAAGATGAAAAAAATATACATATTGAGAAGGTTTATTTAGAAAACTCAGACCTTGTGAAACGAATTCAAAGGGTAACTTCAGATCACGGCACTGAAATTGGCATTCGTTTAAGTCAGCCCATTGATCTTCAGTATGGTGATATTTTATATCGTGATGATCAAAATATGATTATTATCGATGTCAATTCAGAAGATATTATAGCAATCCGTCCACGTACGATTAAAGAAATGGGAGAAATTGCGCATCAATTAGGAAATCGCCATTTACCGGCTCAGTTTACGGATGAGAATGAGATGCTTGTGCAATATGATTACCTCGTAGAAGATTTATTGAAAGAACAAGGTATTCCGTATCAACGAGAAGACCGTAAAGTCAATCAGGCCTTTAAACATATAGGACATTCACATGACTAACTTAGCAAAATTGAAGTTGTTCCAATTTTGTGATTCACAATTTCCAACAGGCGCGTTTAGTCATTCTTTTGGGCTAGAGACTTATATTCAACGTCGGGCTATTTATGATGGCGTGACTTTTCGGAAATGGTTGGAAGTATTTTTAACAGAACAACTCACGTATACAGATGGCTTGGCGATGCGTTTGGTTTATGAAGCGATTGAATCGAATGCCCCAGAGGTCATTGAACGGTTCGATCAACTGTTGTTTGTGCAAAATATTCCCCGAGAAACGAGAAATGGAACGAAACAAATGGGGAAACGCATGATTCAGCTTGCGCATACACTTTACGATGATGAATGGTTGGATTGGTACTATGAACGTGCGAATGAATATGCGCTTCATACACATCCAGCTGTTGTTTTCACATTATTGGGTCATCATTTAAAGATACCGATTGAGGAGGTTATTGATTATTATTACTATCAAAATGTTTCCAGTTTAACGCAAAATGCTGTTCGTGCCATTCCACTTGGACAAACAGAAGGGCAGAAAATTATAGCGCAAATGATTCCTTTTATTGCACAGACACGGGAAGCTGTAATGCGACTAGATGAAAAAGATTTTGGTATTACAGCACCGGGTATTGAAATGAATCAGCTTGAGCATGAACATGTGGATGTACGTATATTTATTTCATAGGAGGAATAGAAATGAAACCGATAAAAATTGGTGTAGGGGGTCCTGTAGGGGCCGGTAAAACCCAACTTATTGAAAAAATTGTTAAACGTCTCGCATCAGAGAAAAGCATTGGCGTTATTACAAATGATATTTATACAAAAGAGGACCAAAAAATCCTAGTCAATACAGGTGTACTTCCTGAAGACCGTATTATTGGTGTAGAAACTGGGGGTTGTCCGCATACAGCTATTCGAGAAGATGCTTCTATGAATTTCGCAGCAATCGATGAATTGATGGAAAGACATTCTGATATTGAACTTATATTTATTGAATCAGGTGGCGACAATTTAGCAGCGACTTTTAGTCCGGAACTGGTTGATTTTTCAATTTATATTATTGATGTGGCACAAGGTGAAAAAATCCCACGTAAGGGTGGACAAGGTATGATTAAATCAGACTACTTTGTCATTAATAAAACCGATTTAGCACCCTATGTAGGAGCTTCTTTAGAACGTATGGCTGAAGATACTCAAAAATTCCGTAAAAATCGTCCATTCGCATTTACGAATTTAAAAACGGATGAAGGTTTAGACCAAGTGATGGATTGGATTAAAAAAGATATCTTCTTTGAAGGGCTAGAGTAATGGCCATTTCAAAATGGACGGGTGAACTCGATCTTACCTTTAAACATGATGGGACCCGTACTGTTAATGGGAAGACGTATTATCAGGGTGGTTTGAAAGTATTACGTCCGACGTATTTAAATGGAAGCCCACACCCGACAATGTTTTTAATTAACTTAGGGGGCGGTTTTGTAGACGGAGATCGGTATCGTACTGCGATACACTTTGAGCCTCGTGCACATGCCGTGCTTACAACACAAGGTGCTACGATTGTGTTCAAGACTTTAGAAGATAAGGTGGAACAATATCAAACGTTTCACTTAGAAGATGAAGCATTTATGGAATATATCAGTGATCCGATTATTGGGTATACGCATGCAAGATTTTATCAACATAATCGATTTCATCTGAGTTCCACTGCATCAATGTTTTATACTGATATTTTGACACCGGGCTACGATCAAGAGGGAAAACCATTTAATTACCATTATTTACAATTATTAAATGAGATCTATGTAGATGATCAGTTAGTCGTTTATGACCATTTGAAATTAGACACACAAAAAAATAAAGTGACGGATATTGGTTATATGGAGGGATTTACACACATGGAGGCCTGCTTTTATATGAGTCCGGGTGTAAATCAAAAAGTGGTTGAAGCGGTTCAAGAAGTCGTGCAACCTTTTATGCTTGAAGATTGTCGTGTTGGCGTCACTTTATTGCCTACAAGTGGCCTAACATTTCGTATTTTAGCGCATTCAACAGGGGCGATACAAGAAGTGATCAATGCTGTGCACCAATTTGTCATGACAACTTATCATGAAGAAGATGCGCAATTTTTAAGAAAATATTAAAACATGGTCCAGAAACGATATCATTTCTGGACCATATTTTAGTTTTTATAGTGATACATAATGCTCACTATCGAGTGTCTTTTTAAATGCTTCTAAACGATCTTCACCACTCGTATTTTCAATTTTTGTTGTCTTATCATCTTTTGTTAAACGGTTACCTTCTAAAAGATAATTTGCAAAACCTACATATACATATTCAGGCTTTCCATCTGAAAAATTACCTTTATCGGAGCTTGGGACATAAATACCAAAATAAATAGCTCGAAGATGATTTTGATAAAAATCGTCTTCGAGCTTCCTTTTTATTATCATGCTTCGTATTATATAGGCTCGCTTTCCGAGGGGACAGCCTCAGCCTGTAGTCTTCGGCTCGTCCTGTTCCCTCAGGAGTCTCGCTATAAATACTACGCTTATATATGTAATCATTCACCATTATACTTAAAAAGATAAGGCACTTTCGTATAATTTAATTCATCACAACAAAAACTAAATTAACGAGGTGCCTAAGGAAATTAGTCGCATCTAGTGCGGCTAAACTGATGATAAAAGGAAAAAATCCGAGATTTTTCGTTTTTTACGAAAACCTCGAAGTTTTTCAATTACTGATACACATATCAGCTTCTTTTTAATAGAGATGATAACGTAAGGTCGCTTTATTCATTCGGAACGATAGCAAAACTTCTCACAGGAAAGCCAGGGGCCTTATCTGGCTTAGGACAAATATTATAAATAACAGCACCACGACTAGGAACTTGATCTAAGTGAGCCAACAATTCGATTTGGTAACGGTCTTGCCCAAGGACATATCTTTCACCGACAATATCTCCATTTTTTGCGATATCAATGGATGCATCGGTATCAAATGTTTCATGACCAATGGCAGCGACTTGACGTTCTTCTATTAGGAAGGTTAGCGCATCTAATGACCAACCCGGTAAATGTTGCTGTCCATTTGCATCTTTATTTTCAAAAGAGGTGTGATCCGGCCAACGTTTGGACCAATCACTTCGAAAAGCGACAAATGTATTCGGTTCAATCTTGCCGTGTGTTTCTTCCCATGACGCAATGTGTGCCCGTGTTAAACGGAAATCTGCATCTTTTGCGACAGCTTCTGAGAAATCGAGTACAATGAGTGGTAAAACCAATTCTTGTAATTTTAATTCATGTAAATAACGCTGATCTTCAACAAAATGAATAGGTGCGTCGATGTGTGTGCCATATTGTGTGACAAATGACCATTGTTGAACGAAAAAGCCATCTTGTTCTACTGTAAAGGGTGTTTCAACTTGTGCACCCTCAAATGCGCTAAAATGTGGGGACTTTGCATTGAAAGTATGTGTTAAATCGACCCATTTTGCTTCTTTGAGTGCGTTGAGTTGTTCCCAAAGTGGATATGCCATGCTACCAGACCTCCTTTATTAACTCCTTATGCTGACGTTTGTGGGGATTCAATATGATCTTGACGTAATTTTTTAGCGCTATTAACGAGTACGCTTAATGCTGCTTTTACTTCATCTTCTTTACGTGTTTTGAGACCGCAGTCTGGATTTACCCAGAATAATGAACGATCGATTTCTTTTAATGCGCGGTGAATCGCTGTTGTAATTTCTTCTTCAGTAGGGATACGAGGGCTATGAATGTCGTATACACCTAAACCAATACCTAAATCATAGTTAATATCTTCAAAGTCTTTAATCAAATCACCGTGACTTCTTGATGTTTCAATTGAAATCACATCTGCATCTAAATCATGAATCGCATGGATAATCTGTCCGAATTGCGAATAACACATATGCGTATGAATTTGTGTCTCATCTGCAACGGAAGATGTCGCGAGTTTGAAACTATGGACCGCTTTCTCTAAATAAGCAGCATGGAATTCTTGACGTAAAGGTAAGCCTTCGCGCAATGCAGGTTCATCCACTTGAATGACCTGAATACCGGCTTTTTCTAAAGCTAAAACTTCTTCATTAATTGCGAGTGCAATTTGATCTTGAACCGTTGCACGCGGGATATCTACACGTTCAAATGACCAGTTTAAGATGGTTACTGGACCCGTAAGCATGCCTTTTACAGGTTTGTCTGTTAAACTTTGCGCATAAACCGTTTCTTTAACAGTTAATGGTGCAGTCCATTTTACATCACCGTAAATGATAGGTGGTTTAACGGCACGAGAGCCATAAGATTGAACCCATCCGAAACGTGTAACAAGGAAGCCTTGTAATTTTTCACCAAAGAATTCAACCATGTCATTTCGTTCAAATTCACCATGTACAAAAACGTCTAAACCAATTTCTTCTTGAATTTCAATCCAACGTTTAATCTCATTCTTTAAAAATGTATCGTAAGCTTCATCTGTAATACGTTTATTTTTCCAGTCTGCACGCTGTTTTCGAACTTCAGGTGATTGTGGAAATGATCCGATTGTTGTTGTTGGTAAATCAGGTAAGTTTAAGCGACGTTGTTGTAATACTTTTCGCTCAGAAAAAGCAGAAGCACGTTGAGAACGGACGCTTTCAAAATCATAGTCAAGGTTTTTGAAGTCTTGGCTTTGGAAACGTGTATATTGGGCATGTAATTTATCAAATTGTTCTGTTTGGTTATTGTTAATTGCATTTTTTAAAGCTGCTAATTCTTCTAATTTTTCAGTCGCAAAGCTTAATCCATCGCGTACTGTTTCATCTAATGTCTCGTCATCTAGTGATACAGGAACGAGTAATAGGGAAGAAGATGGGTTAATGTATAAGTCGACGGAATATTGAGATAATTTTTCGATGAGTGCTTTCTTAGCTTCCACATCTGCCGCCCATACATTTCGTCCATCAATGACACCTGCAAATAATGTTTTTGAGGAATCAAGATCGCCATTTTCAATTTGTTGAAGGTTATGCCCGTGATCATGTACGAAATCAAGACCAATCCCTTTTACAGGTAAATCGCTTAAAAACTTAACATTGGCACGTTCGAAATAAGTTTGGATAATGAGCTTTTGTGCCACTTCAGCATCTGCAAATGCTTGATAGGCTTCTTGAGTAATCGCTTCAAGTTCAGTGCTTTTATCAGTGACTAATATAGGTTCATCCACTTGAATCAATTCAGCGCCAGCCTGAACGAGTGATTCAAAAACTTCGATATAAAGAGGTAATAAAGTACGAACTTTATCTTCGAACGATTGATTGCCACCTTTCGAAAGTGCGACGAAAGTAATCGGTCCGACAATAACAGGATGTGCATTAATGTGTAGTGATTTTGCGTAATTAAAGCGTTCAAGTAATGTATTTTTACCTACATTAGGAGTGACATTGTCCCATTCGGGTACGATATAGTGATAGTTCGTGTTAAACCATTTAATTAAAGCACTTGCGACATTCTCTTTGTTTCCACGAGCAATGTCAAAAAGGAGATCGTCATTCACTTCACGGCTTTGAAAACGTTCAGGAATGATATTAAAGAGTAATGATGTATCTAAGATATGATCATAAAGTGAAAAGTCACCGACAGGCACACTATCTAGACCATAATGCTTTTGTAGTAATAAGTTTTCACGATGTAAATTTTGTAATTGGCTATCTAATTCTTCTTTAGTAATTTTTTTATTCCAGTAGCTTTCAATCGCCTTTTTCCATTCACGTTTACGTCCAAGTCTTGGGAATCCTAAGTTTGTTGTTTTAATTGTCATAATATCGCCTCCTGATGGGTTTGTGTAATTGATTTTGAATAAGCTGCAAGTTCTAGTGAATAGTCCACACGTTCAAAAGGTGTGATTAAATAGAGACCATTAAAATATGTGTGAACGGTGTCAATGAGTGACTTGCAAAGTGAAATACTGAATTGGTAGGTTGCTTCTTTGTCACCTGCTACTGCTTTAAATTGCTCGAGTATCTCTTCTGACATTTTGATACCTGGCACCTCATTATGTAGAAATAAAGCATTATTGTAACTTGTAATCGGCATGACACCTATAAAAATAGGGACATTGAGGTGCTTTGTTGCTTCATAAATTTCAATAATTTTTTCTTTTGAAAATACAGGTTGCGTAATAAAGTAACTCATTCCGCTTTCGATTTTCGTTTCCATTTTGCGTACAGCGGCATTAATGTTTCTTACGTGTGGGTCGAAACCACCAGCGATGTTGAATTGTGTTGTTGTTTTCAGCGCATCACCATCCGTATTGATGCCTTTATTAAATTTGAGTGCGAGTTCGGTCAAACCTTTTGAGTTCACATCGTAAACATTGGTCGCACCAGGCAAATGTCCAATTTTAGAAGGGTCACCCGTAATTGCAAGAATCTCATGAATGCCTAAAAGCGACAATCCGAGTAGATGAGATTGTAAACCAATGAGATTACGATCACGACATGTAATATGAACGAGGGGTTCAATACCAAATCGTTGCTTAATCAAACTTGCAGCCGCAATATTTGAAATACGCACTGTCGCAAGGGAGTTGTCTGCTAAAGTGACCGCATCAATATTCGCTTCATCTAAAGCTTTGACATTGTTGAAAAATTTCGTTGTATCTAAATGTTTAGGCGTATCGAGCTCAACAATGATTGTTGGTTTTTGACGAACCCGATCAGCTAAATTAAGTTGATGCTGATTTTGGGCTAATGTCTCTCTTTTTTTATCAATAGGGATAACCTTTTTATTTTGTATCGGTTTAAGTCCTTTTACGGCAGATTTGATGTGCCGTATATGTTCTGGTGTCGTACCACAACAGCCTCCAATTAGGCGGACACCTTCTTGGATCAGTTGTTGCGCCGTGTCACCAAAATATTGGGCGTTATCACTATATTGAAACGTATGCTGATCCAAATCGAGTAAACTCGCATTCGGGTAACAGGAGAGATACGCTTTGTCCGGTAGTGCAATATGACTAAACGAGTGTTTCATATGGTGTGGCCCATGATGGCAGTTCAATCCGACAACATCTGCGCCGGCAGCAACGATTTGCTGTAACGCGTCATTAATTTCAGTACCATCTCTTAAGTAATTCGTATTGGAAGCTGTGAGTTGGGCAATGATTGGAATATCATAATTTTGACGGGTTTGAGTAATGACTCTAATTAATTCAGTTAAATCATAATAGGTTTCAAACAACAGCCCATCTACACCCGATTCGATAAGTGTATCGACTTGAATTTCCGTATGGTATTGAATGGCTGACAAGGATAATTCACCTTGCTTTACACCTCTAAAACCACCTACAGTACCTAAAATAAAAGTTTCTGGACGGGCAGCCCGTTTCGCAATGGCTACTGCTGCTTGATGAATGGCCTTTACCTTATGTTCAAGTCCAAAAGGTTGCAACTTTTCGAAATTGGCACCATACGTATTCGTTTGAATGACATCTGCACCAGCTTCGATGTAAGAGCGATGAATATGCTCGACCTTTTCAGGGTGCGTCAGATTATATGCTTCTGGACAGGTATCTAAGCCTTCGGAGTATAGAATCGTTCCCATTGCTCCATCAGCCACTAGAACGTTGTTTTGTAGCGCTTTTAACAACCGACTCATCATATCCCTCCTTTAATGCGTAATCTAAATCCGCGATTAATTCTTCTACATTTTCTATACCGACACTTAATCGGAATAAACCGAATGTAATGCCTCGTGCTTCACGAATATCCTCTGGAATGCTCGCATGTGACATGGTGTTCGGGTGAGAAAGAATCGTTTCAACGCCACCTAAACTTAATGACACAAGTGGAATCGTGAGTTTGTCAGCAAATTGTTGTGCATAGGCTTCATCTTTTAAGCGAAAGCCAAGAACGGCACCGCCATTATGGGCTTGTTGCAGATGAACGGTGCTATTTCCTGGGTAATAAACGTACGCAATGGCTGGATGTTGTTCTAAAAAGCGACAGACTTCTTTAGCATTTTTAACGGATTGTTGAAAACGAACATCCAACGTTTTAATATGCTGGGTCAGCGTCCAACTGTCGTATACAGATAAACCACTACCTGTGCCGTTTTGAATTAAATAAAGTGCGTCGGCAATTGTTTTATCATTGGTGATGACGGCACCAGCGATAACATCACTATGTCCACCTAAAAACTTCGTAGCGCTATGAATGACAATGTCAGCACCGAGATCTAAAGGATTCTGTCCGAGAGGCGTCATAAATGTATTGTCTACAGCAACTGTAATGCCATATTCTTTAGCAAGTTGCGCCACTTGTCTAATATCAGTAATTTTAAATAAAGGGTTAGAAGGCGTTTCAACATAAATCAATCGTGTTGAAGGACGAATCGCTTTACGAATTTCATTAATATCTTCGGCATTGACCGTAGTAAATGAAATATTAAAACGAGACAAGATGCTTTCGGTTAATCGAAATGTTCCACCATACACGTCATCAGGTAAAATCACATGATCACCTGCTTGCAATGTTAGGAAAACAGCTGTAATCGCTGCGATACCAGAGTTAAAAGCATATCCAAACTGACCATTTTCTAACTGAGCTAATTTTGTTTCAAGCAGCTCACGATTAGGATTGCCACTTCTGGCGTAATCATATTCGTAAGGGCCACCTAACTCTTGTTGATGATAAGTAGAAGAGTAATAAAGTGGGATATTGGCGCTTTTATATTTGTGGCCTCTGTTCATATCATGGATCAATTCAGTTTGTTTCGTGCGCTTCATAAAGAACACCCTCCTTAGATTTCTCAAGTGCTTGGATTAAATCATTCTCAATATCTTCGTAAGCTTCAATACCAATGGATAAACGTATTAAATGTTGATCAATGCCGCGTTTATCTTTTTCATCATCTGGCATATCGACATGGGTTTGTGTATAAGGAAAAGTGATAAATGTTTCAGTTCCACCTAAACTTTCTGCAAAACGGCAAACTTGGATATGTTGTAACAACGCAGCCACTTGATAATTAGGCGCAAGGCGTAAACTTAACATCCCTGTTCGACCGCTGTACAATACTTCGGCAATCCCTTCCAGCTGTTGACATCGCTCTGCGAGACGTTGCGCATTTTGCTGTGCACGTTCCACACGTAAATGTAATGTCTTCAGTCCACGTTGCAACAAATAACTATCAATAGGTGCTAGGGTAGCGCCAATCATATTATGTAGTTGCGTAAATTGTTCAGCTAGAACAGGGTCTTTAACAGTAACGACACCTGCGAGTACATCGTTATGACCTCCGATATACTTCGTCGCAGAATGTAAGACGATGTCAGCCCCATCCGCTAGTGGTGTGGACAAATAAGGGGTAAGAAAAGTATTGTCGATAATCGTCAATAAACGATGTTGTTGTGCCAACTGGTAATAAGGTGACAAGTCAATCTCAATCATCAATGGATTGGAAATAGGTTCGATAAACAATGCTTTCGTATGCGGTGTGATTGCTGCTTTAACTTCTTCAACATTTTCAAAATTTACATATTTAAAGCGAATGTCATATTGTGTTTCGTAAAATTCAAATAAGCGAAATGTGCCTCCATACAAATCAAATGACACGAGTATTTCGTCGTGAGGTTTAAAAAGATTACAGACGAGTTGAATACTTGCCATCCCACTTGAAGTCGCAAATGAGGCAATGCCACCTTCAATTTTGGCAAAGGCGTCTTCAAAAGCTTGTCGTGTTGGGTTTTTCGTGCGTGTGTAATCATAGCCTGTTGAGTGACCTAGACCAGCGTGTTGATAAGCAGTCGAAAGGTAAATCGGGTTAGCAATCGCGCCGGTGTGATCTGTAGTAAGTGCAATTTGTGCCAATGTGGTCTCTTTCATCGTTGATAACCTCCTCAAACAAAATAAAAAAGCTTTCATCCTAATATCCGAATTTTTAATCGAATAAAAAGGACGAAAGCTAAGTTCGTGGTACCACCTTAATTTGTTAATTTATCGCTAAAGTAACCTCTCACAGTACGCTAAATTGCATTATGCGCGATTTAGATCTATACAGTGAAGGAAGAGTATAGTTAATATTTTCCAGTACGCATAATAACAAAATGTTAATACTGTATCGCTATAACGGGCGAACCCGGTGATACCTCATATTGGCATCAACACTCCAAGGCCATTTTCAAATTTGCTTTCAATGCCTTTTCTCAGCGAAACAAGGCTCTCTGTGATTGCAGTGTAAATTTTACTTTCCTTTTTACAGTGTCTCGAATATTGTACTGTTTCTTTGTAAAAAACACTTTACATCAATCAAAAAAGGATGTCAACATATTTTTCAGAAAATTATGATTAGATAAAATTTTGGCAACTCCTGAAAATAACGTAAAGGCTTGTGTCTCAACTATGCAACCAGTAAAATAGAATGGTAAAAAAATTTGTGGGAGCAGGTGATGCACGTGACCCATCAAAATGAAACATCACAGCGTACTTCGCAACATGTCGAAATGATAGCGATACATGATTTGAGACCGAACCCTTATCAACCCCGTAAGACTTTTGATGCTGAAAAGCTCACTGAACTTGCGCAATCCATTACACAGCACGGTATTCTACAACCAATTATTGTAACCCATGCGGTTCAAGGTTATTACATTGTGGCCGGGGAGAGACGATATCGTGCAAGTCTTGAAGCGGGTTTAACGGAAATACCTGTCGTTATTAAAAAGTTTTCAGATGCAGAAATGCGTGAGCTCGCAATTATTGAAAATTTACAACGTGAAGATTTAAATCCATTAGAAGAGGCTGAGAGTTATCAGCAATTAATGGCAGAATTGCATTTAACACAACAGGAAGTGGCGCAAAGACTAGGAAAATCACGACCATATATCGCGAATATGTTGAGGCTACTTAAATTACCTGTTAAGATTAGAACTTTGATACGTGAAGGTACAATTTCATCTGGACATGGTCGGACACTATTAGCACTTAAAGATGTTAAAAAGATGGAAAAATATGCAAATTTATCCGTCCGGGAGTCTTGGAGTGTACGCTATTTGGAACAAGTGGTCGCCGAATTGTTAGGAACAAGTAAAAAGCGTGAAGAACCGCAACAGAGAGCCATTAAAAAACCTGCCATGATACGTCAACACGAGCAGCAATTGCAGGAACAATATGGGACTTCAGTTGAGATTGCCATGAAGAAAAATGTTGGTGAGATTACATTTACATTTCATTCAGAAAGTGATTATCGGAGATTGATTCAACAATTGAAGAAAATGTAAAAACCGCGCCTTTGAAATCAATTGTGTCGCCAATAGGGGAAAGTGATTATGGAGAAAGGGAGTCGTTATGAATCAATTTAAAGCAGTTATAGAAAGTATGGTTCAGCCGTTATTAGAGCCTGAAACATACTCGAATTTACTTACAAAATTAATTATTATTGCCATTTATGTCATTGTTGCTTTTGTTGTCGTGCGTATTTTAAATAAAGTCATTGAACAATTCTTTAAAGTCAATAACCGAGCGATGACGAAATCAAATCGTGCTAAAAGATCAAAAACATTGATTACTTTAGTTCAAAATGTTGTCGGTTATCTGGTTTGGTTTATTACTTTAACGACGGTACTCAGTAAATTTGGTATTAGCGTTGAAAGTATTTTAGCCGGAGCGGGTGTTGTCGGTCTCGCTATTGGTTTCGGTGCACAAACACTTGTTAAAGATGTGATTACAGGCTTCTTTATTATTTTTGAAAATCAATTCGATGTGGGTGATTATGTCAGCATTAAAAATAATAGTTCTCCTATTGCAGAGGGGACAGTGAAAGCGATTGGCTTACGTTCTACACGGATACTGTCATATACAGGAGAGCTATCAATTATTCCAAATGGTACGATGAGTGAAGTTACCAACTTTTCAGTCACAAATGGAGTCTCAGTGATTGATATTCCAGTATCGATTAATGAAAAAATTGATGATGTTGAAAAGAAAATGAACATATTCTTAAAATCTATTCCGAAAAAGTATGACATCTTTATTGAGCCACCAGAAGTCTTAGGGGTGGATACTTTTAATAGCTATGAAGTAAGAATTCGTGTCGCTGGAGAGACGCTTCCAGGTGAAAGTTTTTCAGGTTCACGTATTCTTCGACGAGAACTCAAAGAATTTTTACAAGCTGAAGGGATTGAAGCACCAATGCCGACCCTTGTCCAACTCTATAAAGATCAACAAAACGCGGAATCATAGAGGTGAAAATGTGTGTCATCAAATTACGAATTAAATGATATAGTAGAGATGAAGAAGCAACATGCTTGTGGTGCAAATCGGTTTAAGATTATTCGTATGGGCGCAGATATTCGTATCAAATGTGAGCAATGTCATCGAAGCATTATGCTCCCCCGTCAAACTTTTAATAAAAAACTAAAAAAAATACTCGTCAAAGCGAGTTCAAATGAGAAGGAGAATGAATAATGGCCTTAACAGCTGGTATTGTGGGCTTGCCTAACGTCGGGAAGTCAACACTTTTTAATGCAATAACTAAAGCAGGTGCACTTGCTGCAAACTATCCTTTCGCTACGATTGATCCTAACGTGGGTATCGTAGAAGTACCGGATACACGATTAAGTGAATTAGAAAAAATAGTTAATCCTAAGAAAACAGTACCGACGACTTTCGAATTTACAGATATTGCCGGGATTGTAAAAGGCGCGTCAAAAGGGGAAGGTTTAGGTAATAAATTTTTATCTCATATTCGAGAAGTCGATGCGATTTGCCAAGTTGTCCGCGCTTTTGATGATGAAAACGTGACACACGTAGCAGGACGTGTGAATCCTATTGAAGACATTGAAGTTATCAATATGGAATTAGTATTAGCTGACTTAGAATCTGTAGAAAAAAGATTGCCACGTTTAGAAAAAATGGCGAAACAAAAAGATAAAACAGCCGTGAATGAAGTCCGTATTTTAACTCAAATTAAAGAAACGCTTGAAAACGGTAAACCCGTGCGTAGTATTGATTTCAATGAAGAAGATCAAAAATACGTCAACCAAGCACAACTTTTAACGTCTAAATCGATGTTATATATTGCTAACGTAGGTGAAGATGAGGTCAATGACGCTGAAAATGATAAAGTAAAAGCCATTCGTGAGTATGCAGCGAGTGAAGATTCAGAAGTCATTGTCATCAGTGCTAAAATCGAAGAAGAAATTGCGACTTTAGATGATGAAGATAAAGCGATGTTCTTGGAAGAATTAGGTATCGAAGAACCTGGTTTAAATCGTTTAATTCGTAAAACATATGATTTATTAGGACTTGCGACTTATTTTACAGCTGGCGTACAAGAAGTGCGTGCATGGACATTTAAAGAAGGCATGACTGCACCACAATGTGCGGGTATTATTCACACTGACTTTGAGCGTGGCTTTATTCGTGCCGAAGTAACAAGTTATGAGGACTATGTTGCCAACAACGGTGAACAAGGTGCTAAAGAAGCTGGTAAAATGCGTTTAGAAGGTAAGGACTATATTATGCAGGACGGCGATGTCGTGCACTTCAGATTTAACGTATAAATTTCATTACGAAGCAGTAGATTGAACGTATATAAAATAAAAATCAATGACACAACCTTTCAAGCCTTACGGAATTTGAAGCGTTGTGTCATTTTTTATAAGTGATAAGATGCTATTTGTACCTAGAAAGCTTTCATAAGTCTTAACACATTGCGATTTAATATGCCTTACTTTAAAACAGAACATTACATGTTTTTTTATTTTAATATTATCCTTTTTAAAAAAATCTATTCACATCTTTTTTATATATTATTTAATAAAAATTTAATATATAGTTAATTGGTAGTTAATTAATAAACCTATAATAAAAACATATAATAAAGATGTATCTAGATACAAAACAACATTAAATTTAAAGGAGGCTTAAATTGAATAAGAATATCTTGATCAAAGGTTGAGCAACATTTACGATGATAATTTCTTTAGGTCTAGGTAGTACATTTACAGAAGCTTATCAGTCATTCGCAAAGGCAGAGAAAAATGTTGTGGAAATACATGATGCCTCGAAAAGCCCTTACAATGCAGTTGTTGCACTTAAACATGGAACAGGATTTGTAGTAGGTAAGAATGCGATTGTGACAAATAAGCATGTAGTAAATGGTCCTGGTAAAGGTGTGGGAACGAAAGCTGCCTTACACCCTACAGGATTTAATAGCAACGCTGGAAATTATAACGTATTAGAAGTTATTCCGTATCCTGGTCAAGAAGATTTAGCGATTGTTCATGTTAAAGAAAAAGCAGAAGAAAATTGGAAGTTTAATGAAAAAGCAGGCGTATTGAAGCTAGCTGACCATGACAATGTCAATGATAGGTTATCCAAAACCGGATAAACATGCCTATAATTTATTGGAATCATTTGGTAAAGTTGTATCTGTAAAAGGAAATGAGATTGTACTTGACGCTTTTACAGAGCCAGGTAATTCTGGTTCACCAATTGTTAATGGAAAAGGTGAAGCAATAGGTGTTTCTTATGCTAGAGAGATTCAAGATTCACCTCACAGAAAATCATTTGGTGTTTACTTTACACCTCAAATAAAAAAATTCATCCAAGATAATATACAAAAGTAAGCAAATATAAAGAAGATTCATCGCTTTAAATACTTACCCTAGAATTTACGAATTAGACTCAATCGTAAGAGATACTTATAAAATAAGAGAACCTTCCATCTCGTATAAAAAACATTTACCCCTTAACCCATAAAAGTATATAAATATAAAATAATAACGACGATATAAAGAGAATGTCGTTATCGATCAAAACATAAACTGAAAAAAGGATATTCATCGTCCAATTTAAACTGTGTAAGTAGAGTGCACCGGCTCTACTTCGCAGTTTATTTTTTAGGTTGAAACATCGTGCAATCAGATGCATCATTTATTATTTTAAGATTGCCTTTTAAATTAATGATAACAAATTTTGTGACTAAAGAAGTTTATGATTAAGCGGGCGGTATTCCGAAAAATAAATAAAAAAATACGACTGGGAAAACGATAAGAATACTTAAGATTGATAGAATCGTACTAATCATCCACGTTTTTCTATTTTTCTGGTTTAAAAAATATAAAGTGACTGAAAGAACGAATAGTATTAATGAAACTTGAAAATAAATAGAAAGAATATCGCCACCCTCATAATTTAAAAATGGAATAGGGATGAATAAGAATAATACGAGAAGGGTGTTACTTAATATATGAAAGCTATACATTGTTTTTCTCATGACAAAATGCCACCACCTTTAATTAAAGTCATTTAGAGCTTAATAATATGCTACATGAATTGATATTAAATAAAAAGACTCGCTAGGGGGTGCGAGTCTTTTTGTATTGATTATTTGAAGATTGATAAAATACTACTGAAAGCATTTTTAACTTTTTGTGCAGTTTCAACTGTAGTAATTGCTGCTTTAACTGCTTGAGGTTTTTGGTATAAAGTATATAATACTTTTCCTGTGTTGATACCACTTGTTACAAAGTTACTTGTTTTTGCATATGCATTATATAAAGTACCATTGTTTTTATCTATTTTAATTGGTGTGATATATGCATTAGCACCTTTATCATTCAATAAAGCTAAAACAGCAATATCCATTGCATCTTTATATTTAAAGTATAATTTTGAGTAGTATTTTGCATTATTGTATTTTTCTGTAATGCTTTTATATGAATCAGTTACGTATTTTTTAGCGTTATTAAAGCTATCTTTGATGTAAGTGTAACCATTTTCAAACGGACGTTTAAATGAGTTCCAGTAATCTGTCCAAGTTGAAGGTTTAGAAGGTGCTTCAACTTTTGGAACAGCAGGAGCTGAAGGTTGAGATGGTGTTGCTTGGTTTTGAGATTGACCTTGATGTTGAACTTCAGGTTTTTGCACTTGAGGTTGTTGTGCTTCAGGTTTTTGCTCTTCTTTTTTCACTTCAGGCGTTTTGGCTTCAGGTGCTTCTTGCTCTTTTTGTTCTTCTACTTTAGGTGCTTTAGGTTTATCTTGCTCTTTAACTTCAGGCGTTTTGGCTTCAGGTTTATCTTGTTCTTTTTTCTCTTCTACTTTCGGAACTTCAGGTTTTTGTTCTTCTTGTTGAGGTTGTTCTTGCCATTGTTTTTCCCAATCTTTAGGTTCAATTTGTGGCTCAGCTGGTTTTGTTTCAGTTTGGTTTACTGATTCATCAAATACTTTTTGGCTTGCATCTGGATTTTCTTTAATTTGTGAAATGTAACGATCACGTTGTTCGTCAGTGATGTCTTCATTATTTAAAATTTCATAAAAAGCGTTTTGTTGACCTACACGGCGCTCAGGACGTAGGCTGTCTTTAATTGATTCAGAGTAAACATTTTGTGCACTTTCTTTATCTTCGTGCAATTGTTTTAAATATTGATTACGTTGTTCTTCAGTGATACCTTCCATATGTAATACTTGGTAAAATGCTTTTTGTTCTGGAGAAACTTTTGCTGATTCAAAAGTTTGAGTAGCAGCAGGTGCTAATCCAGATTTTGCACTTTCTTGGACTTGCTCGCTCGCGTCAGCTTGTCCGTTTGATACGATTGTTGCGATAGATACTGTAGCAACACCCATTAATAATTTAGCTATGTATTTGTTTTTCATAATTAATCCCTTTCATATTCAGTTTTTTATTTGTTGTAAGCATTTAAAATATAGCACGCTTTTATATTGAGTTAAATTAACTATTTCTTAATTGTTCATAAAAACAAATTAATATATTTTGGTTTTACTAATGAGTGAAAAAAGTAATGCGAAATCTTATCTTTTGATTTTTATGACTTGGAAAGCATTTATGCTCTATAAAGAGAAATATAGAACATCTTCTGATTAATGTTGTAATAAGTAATGTGATGTGGTACAATCTTTGAATGTGAGTAATGAAAATTATTCCTTGCTTATCATTTCATTGATAGGCCGTATAGACCACAAGGAGGTGCAAATATAAAATGAGAACATATGAAATTATGTACATCGTGCGTCCGAACATCGAGGAAGATGCGCGTAAAGCAGTAGTTGAACGTTTTAACGGAATTTTAGCTTCTGAAGGTTCTGAAGTATTAGAAACGAAGGACTGGGGTAAACGTCGTTTAGCTTACGAAATTGAAGACTTTAAAGATGGTTATTACAACATCGTACGTATTAAGTCTGACAACAACGTAGCAACTGACGAATTCCAACGTTTAGCTAAAATCAATGACGATATCATTCGTTACATCGTTGTCCGTGAAGACGAAGATAAGTAATAGAATAATAATGGGGGCGTGAAAATGCTTAACAGAGTCGTATTAGTAGGTCGATTAACTAAAGATCCAGAATACAGAACGACACCCTCAGGCGTAAGTGTAGCGACTTTTACTCTAGCGATTAATCGTACGTTTACGAATGCGCAAGGGGAACGTGAAGCGGACTTCATTAACTGTGTAGTTTTTCGTAAACAAGCAGAAAACGTGAACAACTTTTTGTTCAAAGGAAGTTTAGCTGGCGTTGATGGTCGCTTACAATCACGCAGTTATGAGAACCAAGAAGGCCGACGTGTGTTCGTCACTGAAGTGGTATGTGACAGTGTTCAATTCCTTGAGCCAAAATCACAAAACCAACGTCACTCTAATCAAGGCAATGATTTCCAAAGCTATGGTCAGAGCTTCGGTGGGCAACAACAAGGTCAAAATTCGTCATATCAAAATAACAATCAACCCGCACATAACGATAATCCATTTGCGAATGCGAATGGTCCTATCGATATTAGCGATGATGATTTACCATTTTAATGAATTAGCGAACGTATAGAATCATTTTATAGTAAGGGAGGCACAAATCATGGCAGGTGGACCAAGAAGAGGCGGTCGTCGTCGTAAAAAAGTTTGTTATTTCACAGCAAACGGTATTACACATATCGACTATAAAGATACTGAGTTATTAAAACGTTTTATCTCAGAACGCGGTAAAATTTTACCACGTCGTGTTACAGGTACTTCAGCTAAATATCAACGTATGTTGACTACAGCGATCAAACGTGCACGTCATATGGCATTACTACCATTCGTTAAAGACGAAGCGTAAGCCAATCACAAAAACCCCGTAAGCCTTATTAAAAGGTACGGGGTTTTTTATTTTGACGCTATGCTAAATAGCGGATTCAGTTCATTTCGTATAGAGCCTTAATAACACGGTGCTTGTAAATTATTAATTTTATACTAATAAAATGTAAAAACATCCTCATTTAGCGATATTACAAAGAATGAGGATGTTTTTTGGGAGTTTTCAGTATCAAAGATATTTAATTGTTTTGAATAAAAATGTATTTTAATATTTAACGGCTGTAAGCACTCACAGGATAATGATCTGAAAAGTCATTATAGTAGTAAGTATAAGGAAAAGCGTAAACATGCCAGCTTGGCGCTTTTGCATCGATTGCTTCATTAATAAGTTGGCCTGGTTGTCTATGATCTTTATCTACAAAGATATAATCTAAATATTCAGGTTTGGCATTTGGGAAGTTATATTGAGCGATGTAATTTGTTTCTGGATCCCATGTACTTGTGTGTCCTTTATAAGTCACGTCATTGACATTTAAGTTTTTAAGCATATCTTGAAATTCTCCAGAAGTTGAATTTTTGTTTACATTGAGGTCTCCACCAATATAAACGACTTCATCTTTGGGTATATTTTTATTTTTAACAAACGTACTGATTTCTCGCATTTGTTCCGCGCGGATTTCTCTGTCGTATCCTGCGCCACATCGACTATCTTCTGCTTGTGTATGTGTTCCGATAACGTGGAAATTTTTGCCATCTTTTTCAATTTTTGTATATACAAATCCTTTATTGCTGTCATTATCAAAACCACAACCGCGACGGAAAACGTGCTGTATTCTTTCTTTAATTGGATATTTACTTACGACTGCTACACCACCGTCTTCAAGTACAGTGCTAGAGTAACTGCCTTCTGTACTATCCCAGCCCGATCTAGAGCGGCCTAAAACACCTGTTTGATGTGGGTATTCATTTTTAAGATTATTTAATAGTTGGTTTGATGCGCTATTATCAAATGCTTCGTTTAAGATAACAACGTCATTTCCTTTTATGTAAAAAGATTGAGAGATGAGATCCGCACGAATACTTTGCCCCCAGTTAGGATACAAAGATTTAGGAAGCATATATACGTTGTGTGTGACTAATTTTAATTCATTATTGTCAACTGGTTTTGCTGCATGTGCTGTCGATTGAATAGAGAGGACTAATAGAAATAAATTGGCTAAAATGACTGATGTGAATTTCTTTGCTAATGGTAATTTCTTCATTTTTATCACTCCTTTGCACATATTATAGCGTTATCAAAAGTAAAAAAGGTTGAACTCATTTTTAAATCTTGTTAAAAAATATTAACTTATAATTATTCGTGGGTAATTTATTTATTAATAATTTATTTGATTTTGTTATACTTATTAAAACAGTAAGTTCTTCGGAGATACGAAATTCAAATAGATATATTAATAGAATTTGCTATGAAAAGACGGTATGTTTTAAAGAATTCTGAATTTCAATTTATGAAAATTTGAATGAGATTGTCAGATATGACGTTTTGTCATGTACAAAATATATGTGTATTGACAATAAAGAGAATGTGCGTAAAATAAAATATTAAAAAGATGTCGAAGTGAGGTATGTATGAAAGCTGTTTTGAAGCAGATACCCAAATTAGAATTACATTGCCATTTAGATGGTTCTGTTAGTATAGAATATTTAAAATCACAGAGTGAAAGTCAACAAGTAGGGATAGATATTGAAAAAGTTACCGTTGAGCAAGATTGCCAAAGTTTAGCAGAATATTTACAGTCATTTGATGAGATATTGAAGGTCATGCAAACACAAGAGAGTCTTATTGAAGCGGTTATCGATGTTGCACGACAAGCAAATGAAGATGGTGTGAAATATATTGAGATTCGCTTCGCACCAGCTTTCCACCAAGATTTCGGTTTGAAAACGATTGAAATTTTAGATATGGTTTGTGAAGGTGCACAGCAAGCTGAAGCTCAATTTGATTTGGATGTACGTTTGCTCGTATGTGGGATGAAGCATCATTCAATGGCAACCAACCAAGCGATTTTTGATCATTTAGGTGCGAATGCATCGATTACAAAGTATATAGTAGGTGTAGATTTAGCAGGAGATGAAGCAAGTTCACCAACGGAAGCGCATGAAGCATTAATTCAATATGCGAAAAGTAAAAATTTAAATATTACCTTACACGCCGGGGAGTGTGGTTGTGTAAAAAATGTGTATGATGTGATTCAATATGGTGCACGTCGAATCGGTCATGGTGTGGCGATTTTTCAAGATGAACAGGCTCTGTCTTGGGTAAAAGAACACGATGTCCTATTAGAGTTTTGTCCAAATAGCAATTTATAAACAAAGGCCATAGATACATTAGCGACTTTAGATTTGCCGAAGCTGATGGAATAAGAGGTGGCCTTCTTGATTAATACGGATAATCGAACGGTGACACAGACAACGTTAATGGATGAATATGAATTGTTGTTGAAACATCGTCTACTTAATATGGCCGATATACAAAAAATCAATTATGATGCAATTGATTACAGCTTTGCTTGTCAGGAAACGAAAGATAAGTTAAAATGCTACTTTGAATAAAAGTAAATCCTATAAAAAAGACGAGATTGGGATAGTATTCCCAGACTCGTCTTTAATTGTTTATCATAAGTGAACTTAACTCAATCGCTTTCTAAAAATGAGTATTTAAAAGACTTCAAACATCATTTTTTATTTTAAGCTGTCTTCGATCTCTTTCATTTCTTTTTCTTTAAGGTCGACAACAACTTCACCATCTTTTGTATCCTCTTTTAAAGCAGATTTTGCTTCTTTAGAATGATAAAGTTCTGCAATTTTCTTATACGTTTTATTATCTTTATCTTTAGAGTTAACAGCAATGATATTGATATATGGTTTAACTGCATCTGATTTCGCATCTTCTAAGTAAATCGGATCTTTCTTTGCATCTAATCCTGCTTTTGTTGCAACCCCATTATTAATGACTGAAATATCGACATCAGAAAGGGCACGTGCTGTTTGTTGCGCATCTACGGCTTTAATATCTAAGTTTTTAGGGTTAGATTGAATATCTTTGATTGAACTAGATAAGCCAAAATCTTTTTTCAGTTTAAGTAAGCCTGCTTTTTCAAGAAGTTTGAGTGCGCGTGCTTGGTTAGAAACGTCATTCGGAATCACGACTTTGGCACCGTCTTTCACGTCTTTAATGTCTTTCACTTTTTTTGAATAGACCCCAAGAGGTGCTAAAACAGAAGTACGAATTGGTGTAATATGAGTCCCTTTATTCGCTTTTTTAAATTCATTCAGAAATGCAAAATGTTGGAATGCGTTCATATCAATATCCCCATCGTTGAGCGCAGTGTTTGGAACGTTGTAATCTGAAAATTGTTTGATTTCCAAATCAATATTGTCTTTTTTCGCCAATTCTTTTACTTTTTCCCATGCTTTTGTATCATTTGAAGCAACCCCAATTGTCACTTTTTTTGTATCACTTTTCCCACAGGCGCTAAGTACCAGTACAGCAAGAACTAAGAGTGTCAGTAATTTTTTCATCTCATAAAACCTCCGATTAATGTCGACGTACTTTTTTCGCAAGTACGTTGCCGACAGATTGTATTAATTGAACAATAATGACTAAAACCACGACTGTAATCACAATGACAAGTGTGTCAAAGCGTTGGTAACCATAGACAAGGGCCATATCCCCGATACCGCCACCACCGACCGCGCCGGCCATAGCAGTTGCCCCTATCAGACCAATAATGGCCGTAGTAATAGATAAGATAAGTGATCCCAGTGCTTCAGGTAAAAGAAAGTATCGAATGATTTGCATTGGCGAAGCCCCCATCGCGTGTGCAGCTTCAATGATACCCGCATCTACCTCTAGCAGTGAATTCTCAACCAATCTTGCAATATAAGGTGCGACATAGACAGTTAAAGGAACAATAGCAGCCGTTGTCCCAATCGATGTGCCAACAATTAATTTTGTAAAAGGAATAATCGCAATTAACAAAATGATAAACGGAATAGATCGCAATATATTAATAATTGGATTTAAAATATGATGAATGATGGCGTTAGGCCATATTCCATTTTGTCTCGTCACAACGAGTAGAATGCCTAGCGGTATCCCAATAATGGCGCCGAGAACAAGGGCAAACGTGACCATATATAATGTTTGATACAGCGCTTCGAGTAACTGAGATGTTTCGATTGATGAACCTAACATGATGGTAATCCCTCCTCGTATTGAATGTGATGTGTTTCAAAGTATGAACGAACATCGCTTTGTTGAGCAGGATTTCCTGTTACTTGAAGCCAGAGATATCCTATAGTTTCATCTTGTATGTTAGCTGTAATCGCATGAATGACATTCACTTTCACATTGATTTCTTGAATGAGATCGTTGAGAATCGTATGTTTAATTTGCGAAGGTTCAATAAACAGTTTGTATACCGTGTCATCTTCATGGAGTTGAATATCTTTAATCACAGAAGGGGAAGGTAACGTATTGATGACCGTCGATACAAAACGTTGTGCTGTAGATGTCTGTGGCTGACTGAAAACACTTTTAACGGTGTCGAGTTCAATGACTTGCCCGTTTTCCATAACTGCAACACGATGACATATTTTTTGGATAACACTCATTTCGTGTGTAATGACCAAAATCGTTACACCAAAAGTTTCGTTCGTTTTCTTCAATAAATCGAGTATTGAGTCAGTTGTGGCTGGGTCTAAAGCACTTGTGGCTTCATCACAAAGCAAAATTTTAGGACGCGTAATTAAAGCGCGGGCAATGGCAACCCGTTGCTTTTGTCCACCAGAAAGTTCTGTCGGAAACTGATTCGCTTTACCAGCTAAATCTACAAATCGCAACATCTCTTCCACACGTACTTTAATCTCTTCCATAGGCACTTTACTTAAAATTAAAGGCATCGCCACATTTTTAAAAACCGTTTTTGAGTTGAGTAAATTGAAGTGCTGGAATATCATTCCGATATCTTTTTTAACCGTGCGCAATTGGGCGGCTGAATATGTATTTAAATGATGACCGTCAACTAGAATATCTCCCGACGTTTGTTTTTCTAACTGATTAACAAGACGGACGAGGGTACTCTTACCGGCACCACTGTACCCAATAACACCAAAAATATCCCCTTTATTAATTTTAAAGTTAACATCTTTAAGTGCTTGCACAGTCGTACTTTTCTTTTTAAATGTTTTATTGACATTTTTAAATTCGATCATGGCAACCTTCCTTAATTCCGATTTAAATAATAAGTAATGTCTGTATTTTATGTGATGTGCAAAAAATAGTCAACACAATATTTAGTATTTTCTGAAAAACTATAAAAAAAGACTTAAATTGACCTCGCTTACGCAAAGTTTGATTTAAGTCTTGGTTGTATATTTTTAACGGTTGGTGAAATATTCACTGACCGTTATTTTAATTTTTGATATTAAAAAAGCACAAATATCTCTATAATTGTAAGTGACCAAACCAACGATTAAGGAGATATTGTGCCTATGTGTAATGATATATCAGAAATGCTTGGAATTAAAGTCAAAAATTTAAAAATCACTCAAAATCTAGGATTAGATGTACATAAAAACGTAAAGGCATTATTATACGAAGGCCAATTGACATATCATCCCAGTGCTTGTGCGTGTTGTGGAATTAAAAATGATGCCCATTTAATTATTAAACATGGCTTTCGTAAAACGAAAGTTTATATGGGATTAATTTTTGAAAGACCTGCCTATTTAAAATTGAAGAAACAGCGCTTTTACTGTAAAGCTTGTCAACAAACCTTTACAGCTCAAACACCCTATATTCAACCCCGATGTACCATCTCAAATGAGGTCAAACGCATGATGACCCGGAAACTATCTAAAGTCATCTCTGAAAAGGATGTCGCTGAAAGTCTATGTGTATCACCTTCAACTGTCCATCGCCATTTAAAAGAGGTAAGTGATTCGGTGAAGACGCAGGCACATCATGTTTTACCGGAGCACTTAGCTTTTGACGAATTCAAATCAACGAAAGATGTCGAAGGTGCGATGAGCTTTATTTACTGTGATAGTGTAACCCATGATATCATCGATATTTTACCTGATCGTCGCAAACATAAATTAGAAGCCTATTTTTTAAAGTTCTCTAGAAAGCAACGTGAAAGAGTGAAAACCATCTCTATAGATATGTTTCCACCTTATATCGCACTCATTCAAGACTTATTTCCTCATGCGGAGATAATTATGGATCGCTTTCATATCGTGCAGGCTATCAATCGTGAAATCAATCGATGCCGAGTTCAAGTTATGAATGGTTTTAGGACAAAAGATAGACCTAAATATAATAAATTAAAGCGTTATTGGAAGTTACTATTAAAAGCGCCCTTAGATTTAGATCGAATGATATATCAGTCATACGGACTTTTTAAGTCTTGGCAGAGTCAATACAGTTTAGTTCAGTATTTATTGGAGCTTGATGAGAGGCTCAAAGAGACATATGAAACGGGGCATCGTCTTTTAAGTGCTCTGAAAGTAAACGATATCCAGCAATTACGCTTCATCTTACAGGATTCAAAAACAAAAGATATTTCACAAGGACTCAAGCGCGTCATTCAAACATTCATCAAATATTTGCCCTATATCTCAAATACGATGCGTTATCCACATTTAACGAATGGGCCAATTGAGGGCATTAATAATAAAATAAAACTGATTAAACGGGTTTCTTATGGTTATAGAAATTTCTGGAATTTTAGGAATCGAATCTTAATCATTTCCAAGGTATTTGTAAGTGAATATAAAAAACGCATTAAACAACAAAATAACGTTGCTTAATGCGTTATCGTCTCGCCAACCGACGTTGACAAAGAACCTAAGTCTTTAAAGTGAGACGCATTTTAGCGACGCCAAAAAGAAGTACTATCTTTTTTGTCTTTAATATTGAAATCAATGATACGATAAATCAAATCATAGTTGACTTCGTCCGTCCATTTGATTTTCATAAACATTTTTGTCATTTGATAGCCAGCAGCTTTAATGTCATCTGCAAAAGTATCTAAAGTATATTTCTCAGGTGAAATTGCAAAATGAGGTTTAGCTTTACTAAAGCCCAAGATGAAAGAACCATTGTCCTTATACAATAACATGGGTTGATTCCATTTTATCTCCATAGTAAGTTCAGGGTAGTTTTCTAAAATTGTTTGTAACACTTTTTTAAGTTTCTCTCGGTGTGCCTCTTTGTCGATGGTTTCTAAAAAATCATCTAAAGTTTCCATTTGCATTCCCCCATTAAATATTTAAGATGATGAGTATATGACTTACACTCGTATTGTAACATGTCGTATAGAAAAGAAACTTAATTTATACTTTTATGTTTATGTACAGAAATGTTGTGCATTAAGACAAAATTTGATTACCATCTAGCGGCCTAAATTTAAAGCCATTGTTTTGAAAAGAAAGACATATTGTAAACTTAAAATATAAATTAATTTACAATTATGGTATACTGGCTTTTATATGAGGAGGAATGGTTATGAAAATTGCAGAGCAAATATTAAAAGGTTCAGCTTTAACACCAGAGGAAGCATTCGACTTATTTACGAATCCAACCTACGACACCATGGACCTTGTACATGAAGCTTATCAATTACGTAAACATTATTATGGTCACAAAGTAAAATTAAATATGATTTTAAATGCTAAAAGTGGCATTTGTCCTGAAGATTGTGGTTATTGTGGCCAATCGCGTGAAATGAAGGAAAAACAACGTTATGCATTAATTCCGGAAAATCAAATTACAGAAGGTGCGAAAGTTGCGGCTGAAAATGAAATTGGCACCTATTGTATCGTTATGAGTGGTAGAGGTCCAAGTGATAAAGAGATTGATCATATCACATCCTCAGTCGAACAGATTAAGGCTGAGCATCCGCAATTAAAAATATGTGCTTGTTTAGGTTTAACGAATGAGGAGCAAGCGGGGCGTTTAAAAGCTGCTGGCGTGGATCGTTATAACCATAATTTGAATACAAGTGAAAATTATCATGATGAAGTTGTGACAACACACACGTATAAAGATCGTGTCGATACGATTGAAATAATGAAAAAAAATCATATTTCACCTTGCTCAGGTGTGATTTGTGGTATGGGAGAATCTAACCAAGATATCGTCGACATGGCCTTTGCATTGAGAGATATTGATGCTGATAGTATACCGGTCAACTTTTTACATCCAATTAAGGGGACTAAGTTTGGAGATATGGATCAATTGACGCCAATGCGTTGTTTAAGAATACTTGCGTTATTCCGTTTGATCAATCCAACAAAAGAGATTCGTATTGCAGGAGGTAGGGAAGTTAATCTTCGTTCATTGCAATCAACAGCCCTAATGGTTGCGAACTCTATCTTCGTTGGTGATTATTTAATTACTGGAGGTCAACCGAACCAACTGGATTATGATATGATTCGCGATATGGGATATGAGATTGATTACGGCACTAAACAAAGTGAGATGGAACGTGTATAACGTTTATTAAGTGATGCCATTCAGAATATGATATCAAAAAAGCTGATTGACATTGCGTCAATCAGCTTTTTGCATGTTTTAAAACTTTAGTTTCTGATGAGATAGTCAAATGCTGATAATGCAGCTGTTGCGCCTGATCCCATTGAAATAATAATTTGTTTGTAACGTTGGTCTGTACAATCTCCAGCTGCGAAGACACCTGGTACATTAGTATTACCAAGACGATCAACTTCAATTTCGCCCATACGGTTACGTTGAACAGAATCGCCTAACCATTCTGTATTAGGAGATAAACCGATTTGAACGAAAACGCCATCTAAGTCGATGTGTTTGTCTTCTTTTGATTGCATATCTGTATAAGTCAGACCGTTGACACGATCATCACCTGTAATTTCTTTTGTAGCTGCATTAGTAATAACTTGTGTGTTTGGTAATGATTTCAAACGTTCTTGTAAGACGGAATCTGCTTTTAATGTGTCAGAGAATTCTAATACTGTGACATTTTGACAAATTCCTGCTAAGTCAATCGCAGCTTCAATACCAGAGTTTCCGCCACCGATAACTGCAACATCTTTACCTTCAAATAGAGGGCCGTCACAGTGCGGGCAGTATGCGACGCCTTTGTTCGTGTATTTTTCTTCACCTGGTACCCCAATTTTTCTCCAGCGTGCACCTGTACCGATAATTAATGAACGTGTTTCTAGAACAGCGCCGTTATCAAGTGTTACTGATACAGTTTTATCTGTTTTTTCAAGTTGTTCTGCACGAACACCTTTCATAACATCGATATTATAATCTTTAATATGCTCTTCCAAGTTAGTTGATAATGATGGACCCGTTGTTTTCTTAACACCGATTAAGTTTTCGATATCTGCTGTATCGTTGACTTGGCCACCAATTCTATCAGCGACAATACCTGTAGTGAGCCCCTTACGTGCAGCATAGATTGCTGAACTTGCACTTGCAGGACCGCCACCAATAACAAGTACATCAAAGACTTCTTTGTTTTCAAATGCAGATGCGTCCGGACCTTGACCGAGTGTACTCAAAATATCTGTTACAGTCATACGGCCATTACCGAATTGCTCACCATTTAAGAAGATGGCAGGTACAGCCATGATGTCTTCTGCTTCTTCTTTAAATACAGCACCATCAATCATCGTGTGTGTAATATTAGGGTTCAATACACTCATTAAGTTTAATGCTTGAACAACGTCTGGACACTTATGACAAGTTAAGCTGATATAAGTTTCAAAGTGAAGTGGTTGTTCAATAGATTTGATTTGATCAATTACAGATTGTTCTTCTTTCGGAGCACGTCCACTGACTTGTAAAAGTGCAAGAACGAAAGAGTTGAATTCATGACCAAGAGGGACACCAGCAAATGTAATGCCAGTGTCCTCTCCAGGTCTATTGATACTAAAGCTAGGTGTACGCTTTAAATCAGCTTTTTCTACTGTAATTCGAGATGACATTTCTGCAACTTCATTCACAAGGTTTTCAACTTTTTGTGAATTTTCGTCAGAACCTGTACTTGCTTTAAGTACAACGTCACCTTCCATCAAATCAAGAAGTTGCGATAATTGTTGCTTCAATTCTTGATTTAACATGCAGCATAGCCTCCTTAAATTTTACCGACTAAGTCTAATCCTGGAGTTAAAGTTTCGCCGCCTTCTTCCCATTTTGCTGGGCAAACTTCACCTGGATTTTCACGCACATATTGTGCAGCTTTGATTTTGTGAACAAGTGTGCTTGCGTCACGGCCGATACCGTCTGCATTGATTTCTGCAGCTTGTACAACACCGTCAGGGTCAACGATGAAAGTACCACGTTGTGCAAGACCTTTTTCTTCATCTAATACATCAAATAAACGTGTGATTTGTTGAGATGGGTCACCAATCATTGTGTATTCTAATGTGCTAATTGCATCTGAGTGATCATGCCAAGCTTTGTGTACGAAGTGTGTATCTGTAGAAACAGAGTATACGTTTGTACCAAGTTCTTGTAATTTCGCATATTGCTCTTGAACATCTTGTAATTCAGTTGGACATACGAAAGAGAAATCAGCTGGATAGAATACAACAACACTCCAGCTACCTTTTAAGTCTTCGTGTGAAACTTCAACAAATTCATCTGTTTTTGCGTTGTAAGCTTGTGCTGAAAATTCCTCGATTTGTTTACCAATTAATGACATAATCGAAATCCTCCTATTATATGAATCATTATTATTTTAGATTAGAATTTAAAGACATCTCGTCTTAATTATAATTCCTTATTAATAATAATTCTAATCTCAATAGCTATTATGACATGGAACATGCTTTCCGTCAAATAAATATCATTGTTGAAAGGGACATACGCTGCGAAAGACAGTGGAATCAGCGTTTCGACCTGTGTTAGCGCGATTAAAACGATAAAAATTGCGCTTTAAATTCTAATAAATGTATCACCTTAATGATGAAAAAGGCTTGAAATTGGATAATAAAGGCGTTATTAATTTTATTCTAAAAAGTGTTAAACAATTCAAATGAACGATGAATAAGATGCTTACTAATATCATTTACGGGCGCTGATTCTCAATTACAACTATATAGTACAGAAATACATAGCCTCTCAATCAACAACGACCAATTTAATATACAGCATGTCTTCTGTTGTTATTTTTCTACGATTTAAGGGTATGCATGATATGCAAGGGACATGCGTTTTCTTGAGTGTTTTGATAGGATATAGAAAAAGGATAAGGAGTGTTTATAAATGTCAGAGTATGTGTATGATTTGGCAAAACGACATCACTCAGTTAGAAAGTTTAAATCAAATCAAATTAGTAGAGACACAATCGAAAAATTAATTGAAGCAGGGCAAATGGCTTCAACTTCTAGCTATTTACAGACAACATCAATTATTGGTATAGAAGATGCTGAAAAGAAAGAAGCTTTAAAAGAAGTTTCTGGGCAGCCTTACGTCGTAGAAAATGGTTATTTACTTGTTTTCGTGATTGACTATCACCGTCATCAGTTAATTAGTGAGAAACTTGAAGCTGATATGGAAGATAGCTTTGAGTCTTCTGAGGGATTACTCGTAGGTACAGTAGATGCAGCGTTGGCAGCACAAAATATTGCACTGACTGCAGAGGATATGGGTTACGGCATTGTTTATTTAGGTTCATTACGTAATGACGTACAACGTGTGAGAGAAATATTAAAACTACCTGAACATGTTTTTCCATTGTTTGGAATGGCATTAGGCGTTCCAGCTGATGATGAAAATGGTGCTCCTAAACCAAGATTGCCACGTGAACATGTTTTTCATATTGATACGTATTCCCAAAATGATGAACAGTTATCAAAACAGCTAGAGGCATATGATCAAGAAGTATCACAATATTATAGTCAGCGTACAAACGGTGAGCGCAATGAGACATGGTCACAACAAGTAGCGAGATTTATGAGCAGTAAGCAACGTACAGAAATGAAAGAATGGTTACAAATGGCAGGTTTTAATAGGAAATAAATCAGCAAACTTTTAATTGAAAGTATCTGAATCATAAAGTTGTAATAGCAAAAACCCCTTCAAATCTTTTCCACACGTAAGATTGAAAGGGGTTTTGTTATGATGTTATTAATGTTGCGGTGTTAATTCATCATAGTGATTTGAATTAAATGTTTCTTCATTTAATTGTTTTGTTAATTTAGCTGTTCCAGTACCTGCTAACATTGAATCATTAACATTTAGCGCTGTACGTCCCATATCAATTAAAGGTTCAACAGAGATGAGTACACCAGCGAGTCCAACTGGTAAATTTAACGCTGAAAGTACAAGGATAGATGCAAATGTTGCACCGCCTCCGACACCAGCAACACCAAATGAGCTGAGTACGACGACAACAACAGTTGCAAGGAATTTAAAATCAACCTCTACGCCAGCTACAGGTGCAACCATAATGGCTAGCATGGCAGGGTAGATACCCGCACAACCGTTTTGTCCAATCGAAAGGCCAAATGAGCCAGAGAAGTTTGCAATGGCTTGAGGCACGCCTAAACGGTTCGTTTGTGCTTGAACATTTAATGGTAATGTACCGGCACTTGAACGTGAAGTAAACGCGAATAAAATGACTTCGGCTGTTTTCTTCATATATTGAATTGGGTTGACGCCTATGATAGCAAGGATAATCATATGAATGATATACATCGTGATGAGTGCAGCATAAGATGCGATAACAAATTTTCCTAGCGTCCAAATGGCAGCGAAGTCACTCGTCGCAATGGTTTTCATCATAATTGCTAGAATCCCGTACGGTGTAAGTCTTAAGACGAATGTAACGATAGCCATTACAAGTGAATAGACTGCGTCGATACCGCGTTTAAGTGTGTGACCATTTTCAGGTTGTTTACGTGTCACGCGTAAAAAGGCAAAGCCGACAAAAGCGGCAAAGATTACGACAGCAATTGTAGATGTCGCACGTTGACCCGTAAAGTCTAAAAATGGGTTAGATGGGATTAACTCTAAAATTTGAGCAGGTAATGTCGTTGCCGTTAATTCTTTAGCCTGACTTGCAATTTCAGAGCTACGTGCATTCTCAGCGTGACCGAGGTCAATGCTAGAAGCATCTAAATTAAAGACGACTGCATAAATAATACCGATAATTGCTGCGATTGCTACTGTTCCAATAAGGAAAGCAAAAATCAATCCGCCCATTTTAGCAAACTTTTCACCAATATCGATTTTCGTAAAAGCAGCAACAATTGAAACAAAGATTAATGGGATAACAATCATTTGCAAGAGGGCAATGTAACCATCACCCACTAAGCCAACCCACTCTGTCGTTTTTGATGTGACTTTGCTATCAACACCATAAATGAGGTGGAGTAGAAGGCCTAATAAGATCCCTAAACCAAGTGCAGTAAAGACACGTTTAGGGAATTTAACATGTTTTTTCGTCATGAACCAAAGTCCAATAAGAGCGAAAATAAAAATAATTAAATTAACAATAGTTAAAAACACAGACATATCAAAATACGCTTCCTTCTTAATTCCGACTTATACAATAGGATAATAGGAAAAAAGTATAAAATCAAGCTTTATTTTTTATCTGAGCAATTTTGGGTGAAAAGGGGGTGAGCTGTTCTTTCGCTTTAGCATGGCCGTCAATCAATTTTGCCATCAACGTACCTGCTATAGGTGAGAGTAAAATACCATTTCGATAATGCCCTGTGGATACATAAAGATGGTCTTCAACTTCTCCCATAATTGGCTCTTGGTTAGGTGTGATAGGTCGAATGCCCGTCCATGTTTTGATTACATGATGATTTTTGAGTTGCGGAATCATAGACAAGCTCTCTTGATCTAACCATGACAAGTTGTTCGCATCATTTTCAATACTCCAGCTATCGAAGTCTGATGTCGCACCAATTAAGAAACGATTAGGCAATTTGGGTACGATGTAACAACCATTCATATTAAAAATGGTTTCCTTCAACCCTTTATAACAAGAGGCAATCAGCTTAACGTCACCTTTAACTGGTTGAGTAGGTAATTGGATATGGAGTTGTTGGAGTAAAGTCCCCGACCAAGCGCCCGCAGCAATAATCAGTTCATCTGCTGAAAAGTTGCCTTTAGAGGTAATGACTGTATAACCATTGTGATGACGTTCAACTTTTAAGACTTCGGTCTGTGTCATGAGTTCAATATAGTCGCGCTTTATAACGGAAGCAATTAATGCTTTCGTATAGGTGTTTGCGTTAATTTGACCATCATCTTGGATTTTAAAAGCAGCACTTTGATTAGAATCGAGTTTGGGGAAACGTTGTTTTAGAGCGTATTTTGAGAGTTGTTTAATCGTGTGATCTTGGCTGTGTAAAAATTGGAATTGCGCTTCTACTGCTTGGATATCTTGTTTTTGAGAAGCCACTTTAATTAAACCGTATTTTTGATATTCAATATTAATTCCAGTCTCTTGTTCGAGGTCAGCTGCAACTTCAGGCATCATTGCACGACTTTCCATAGCGAGGTGATACAGTGGATTGGCTTCAAAAAACTCGTTCTGTGCACCAAGCATGCCTCCCGCAGCGTAAGATGCATTCATTCTTGGGGTATAACGATCGATAATCCGAATATGCCGGTTTTGAGAGGACAGCTGTCTTGCAATGGATAAACCCATAACGCCGGCACCAATAATAATTGTTTGTTTCATAAAAAAGCCTCCTGCATGAAAGGATGCAGGAGGAACACGTATATGATTGAAAAATGATGATTGAATCATCATTAAAAAGAGTTGAACTAAGTTCATTGTCATCATACGCTTTCCTTCGTTGGTTCTAACCACCTCAGGTTCAAAGAGTTAAGATAAATTCTTTCTCAGCTCGCCTCGAGCACCCCTAGCATATAAATTTTTATTTGATTTCATTTATTATTGTAACTTTCATATTTGAAATATGCAAGATACGCAAAGGTTGGATGGCTTTAACCACCGAATAAACGTTGGAAGAAGCCTTTCTTTTCACTGTTTTGAATCGATTGCGCAAGTGCTTGTTGCTCTTTAGTTTGAGTCTCGATGCTTTGTTGCGTTTGACTCCATTGTTCACTTTGTTCTTTTTGTGCGGCTGTCAGTGATTCCAGAGACTTACTATTCGATTCAAGTTGTTGGTTTAATTGGGTATGTAACGCTTTTAATTCTTCTTGTTGTTGATGAACTTGGCTGACCATCTGACCTAACATTTGACGTTCTTCACGCATTTTGTTGATTTCATTGCGTAATTCATTGATAAGTTGTGGCACTTGTTGATCGCTCGGTAAGTGCTGTTTGTCTTCTTTGACGATAACTTGTAGAAAGTCTTTTTCTTGTTCTAATTCTTCAAAAGCAAGATCATAACTATTTGTACGTGCAACACGTTCTGTTATCTCTTGGAATAATTCAATATCTTCTTCTTTAAAATCAGTCGCTTCTCGACCACGGTATTCGGTTTTATTTAAATGGTAACCACGTTCTTCAAGATGCTGTACGATTTTACGTACTTGCTTTTCACTTAAGCCTGATCTTTGGGCAAATTCTTTTGTCAGCATATATCATTAGATCCTTTCTCTTCTTTTTAGACGTACGGAAGTGTGCGTTCAGTGACCCGTCAGTCTGCCTCTCTCATTATTTTAACGGCTTTAAGCATTGATTTCAAGGTCTTATGGGCGATGTTCTTTGCGTAAACCCATTTTAACAAGTAATGGATAAATGATACTTCGTGGTATTTGATTCGCATAAACATATTTTAAAATGTAGCAGGATTTAACACTTGTACCAAAAATATCCTTAGTTAAAGGAATATTGCCTTTCACATATAAATCTAAAGGGATGGGCTTACCGTTACGATCTAATGAAGGTTGTAAGTATGTAATTTCAGTTTGCTTTTCGTAACCGTTATCTACTAAAAAGTGACGACGGAAGTTAATTTTTTTTGCTGTTTCTTCATCAACATCGTTAGATTCAAATGTAGATTCAAACATAAAGAAATTAACATCTCGACCGTGAAGATGGTTAGATATACGATTCAACTCATACTCAATCTGTTCTAAAGTCGTTTTCAAGCAGGCCTCACAATCTTGACTATGTTGTGCAAGAAGATAAACAATAAAGCCGACATTTGTCGTCGCTTCATAGTGGGCTGTCGCCAAGCTTACAATGGCGTCGTCCTCAATACCAACAATAAATACAAAGTCGTGTTGGGTTTTATCTGTTTTGAGTGAACGCGCAAAAACAGACGCATCTTCTGTTACTAGATGGTCTAATTTATTTTTATAGAATGCTATTGCTGGCTCATACCAACGATCATGCGTAGATTTAATATGTACAAAGTTCATGTTACGTCACCTCTTTTAAGTTAACTCTCGTTTATTCTTGCAAGTATATAGGGTCATTGCAATGATGTATCAATACAATAGCTAGGTGAGGGAGTCAGTTGTGACTGTATCATTAGATAAAACAGATGACTAAGCTGGACTCATCATGACTGACTGTGGTGTCAAAACAAAAGATAAACAATAAGGGAACAGGAGAGAGTGTGTATGGAAATCTCATGTTTCTATAGATTTCCACATCTATCTCATATTCCCGTCCCCATCAAATGATTATGAAGTCATTCAGTATTAATAGAACGCAGTGTTTGATTTATTCAATGTCCCCTTTATGTTCAGAAGGAGCATGTTTGTCATCGTCTGGTGTTTGATATGCAGCATTGTTTTCTGGAACCTCATTGCATTCGTGATCAACTCTTTGCGCAATCACTATGATTTTATTGTTTACGATGTCTTGTTTAAGGTCTTCTCGCTCATGTTCAGAGAAATTATATTTAGACAGAGCGGCCTCTTCCGCATCTTCACCAATAAAAAAGCGCATAAATTTATCGCTGACTGTTCCATTAGTCGATTTGTGTTGAATTTGTGAATCATTGAATCGATCTGTTTTCAATTTTTCTCTGCTTAATACCACAATTTCGTTTTCTTTTAGACCTTCTTTTAATAGTAAATCAACGTATTGAATTGCATCATCTTCTGTACGTGCAACTTTATATTTTTCTACTTTATATAGTGCCATATGTGTGACGCCTCCCGATCGTGTTTTGTAATTACACTACCCTCATACTCCGTTCTATAAACGGTTTTATAATGCTATTATGCGCCTAAACATTACTTTACGCAACGAATTTCCATAAATTTCTGAATACAATGGATTTAAGATGATGCTATTGCGAAAGAGGGTTAAATTTGCTATTATCAGTAGATAATTTATCAAGCTCATATAATCTGAAGAATACGGCTTTAGAAGTTTCTACCATGTTGCCTTAAACGACATGACTATGAGTAATGGTACATCGATGTAGCGTGCTTAATGTATCCTTTCAATTCTGCTATTTGCATATTTTTGAATTGTCAAACAATACATGGGTTAGACACCTGTTATAGCGCCATTTTACAACTGTATGACTATTACTCGTATACCTAAAACCTCATTCTTTAGTTTTGGGTATTTTTGATATCATTTTTATCGAGGAGGAATAGGAGTGGACGCATTAAGAAAAAAGGTCATTGAAGATGGTGTTGTCATTGATGAAAAGATTCTCAAAGTCGATGGATTCTTAAATCATCAAATCGATGCTGGCTTGATGTATGACATAGGTCAAACGTTTCATGATCAGTTCGCAGATCAAGGTGTGACTAAAATTTTGACGATTGAAGCATCAGGGATTGCACCGGCCATTATGGCAGCGCATCGTTTTACCGTTCCTTGTTTGTTTGCCAAAAAAGCGAAACCAAGCACATTAAATGCAGGGTACTATCAAACAGATGTACATTCATTCACTAAAAACAAAACGAATACAGTGATTATCTCTGAAGAGTTTTTATCTCCAGAAGATAGAGTATTGATTATTGATGACTTTTTAGCCAATGGAGAAGCTGCATTAGGCTTACATCGTTTGGTTGAGCAAGCAGGAGCGACAACAGTGGGTGTGGGAATTCTAGTAGAAAAGAGTTTTCAACAAGGACGTTCACGATTAGAAGAGGCAGGCTTAACTGTATCATCGTTATGCCAAGTTGCTTCATTAAAGGGGAATAAAGTAACTCTAGTAGGAGATACAGAATGATGAAGCGATTTTTATTAAGTTTACAACATTTATTAGCGATGTATGCAGGGGCGATTCTTGTTCCGATTATTGTTGGGACAAGCTTGCATTTTACAAATGAACAAATTGCGTATCTTGTCACAGTCGATATTTTTATGTGTGGTGTAGCGACATTTTTACAAGTTTATCGAGGTATCGGTATCGGATTGCCTGTTGTTTTAGGATGTACCTTTACTGCGGTTGCACCTATGATCTTAATCGGACAAACGAAAGGTATTGACGTTTTATATGGGTCACTCTTTCTGTCTGGTTTATTAGTTATTTTAATTGCACCCTTTTTTGCTTCACTCGTAAAACTATTTCCACCTGTTGTAACTGGAAGTGTTGTGACAATTATTGGGATTACTTTGATGCCTGTTGCAATGAATTATATTGCAGGGGGTCAAGGTGCAAAAGATTATGGTGATCCAAAACATATTTTACTCGGTTTTGCGACGCTCATTATTATTTTGATTTTACAACGTTTTGCGCGTGGTTTCTTAAAATCCATTGCCATTTTATTAGGCTTAATTTTAGGTACTATTTTGGCAAGTGTATTCGGATTAATTAATGTAGCTCAAGTAGGACAAGCCCATTGGTTTGAATTACCTAAGCCGTTCAGATTTACAGGATTTTCTTTTGACTTTGGTGCAACATTAGTCTTTTTCATCGTCGCATTAGTGAGCTTGATTGAATCGACAGGTGTTTACCATGCTTTAAGTAAAATTACTGGTAAGAAACTTGAACGTAAAGACTTTAGAAAAGGTTATATGGCAGAAGGTATGGCGATTACTTTAGGCGCTATCTTCAATGCATTTCCGTACACTGCTTATTCTCAAAACGTGGGTCTTGTATCTCTTTCAGGTGTTAAGAAAAATGATGTCATTTACGGCATGGTTATTTTATTAGTTATTTGTGGCTGTATCCCTAAACTTGGCGCATTGGCTAATATTATTCCACTCTCTGTACTGGGCGGTGCGATGTTGGCAATGTTCGGTATGGTCATGGCATACGGTGTACGTATTCTCAATGATATTGACTTTAAAAATCAGAATAATTTGTTGATTATTGCAATATCGGTGGGTCTAGGTGCAGGTATCACAGCAGTACCTGAAGCGTTTAAAGCACTTGGTGACCAATTTGCATGGTTTACGCAAAATGGGATTGTTTTAGGCACAATATCAGCAATTCTCTTGAATTTATTTTTTAATGGTATTAACTCTCAACAAAATGATGAAAATGTGAAATAATATAAGTAATAATTTGAATGGAGGCTGTAAATAGTATGTGGGAAAACAAGTTCGTAAAAGAAGCACTCACTTTTGATGATGTACTTTTAATTCCGGCAGAATCAAATGTGTTGCCAAAAGAAGTAGACTTAAGTATAGAATTATCAGAAAAAATTAAGTTAAATATTCCGATTGTATCAGCCGGTATGGATACGGTAACAGAGTCTAAAATGGCGATTGCTATGGCAAGACAAGGTGGCTTAGGTGTTATTCATAAAAATATGAGCATTGAGCATCAAGCAGATGAAGTACAAAAAGTGAAACGCTCAGAAAATGGTGTCATTACAGATCCATTTTTCTTAACGCCTGAAGAAAGCGTCTATGAAGCGGAAGCATTAATGGGCAAATATCGTATTTCTGGTGTTCCTATTGTAGATAATAAAGAATCACGTCAACTTGTTGGTATCCTAACAAACCGTGACTTAAGATTTATAGAAGATTTTTCAATTAAAATCTCTGATGTCATGACGCAAGAAAATTTAATTACAGCTCCAGTTGGTACAACACTTGAAGAAGCAGAAGAAATTCTTCAAAACCATAAAATTGAAAAGCTTCCTCTTGTTGAAGATGGTGTTTTACAAGGTTTAATTACAATTAAAGATATTGAAAAAGTACATGAATATCCTTATTCAGCAAAAGATAGTCACGGTCGCCTCCTTGTTGCCGCTGCTATCGGTATCGCAAAAGATACAAGCATTCGTGCTGAAAAATTAGTTGAAGCCGGTGTAGATGCATTAGTTATTGATACAGCACACGGTCATTCACGTGGTGTTATTAATCAAGTTAAAGAGATTAAAGAAAAATACCCAGAAATTACAGTGATTGCGGGTAACGTTGCGACTGCTGCAGCAACAAAAGCATTGTTTGAAGCGGGTGCAGATGTTGTGAAAGTGGGTATCGGACCAGGTTCAATTTGTACGACACGTGTCGTAGCGGGTGTCGGCGTTCCTCAAATTACAGCTGTTTATGACTGTGCAACAGAAGCACGTAAGCACGGTAAAACGATTATCGCTGACGGTGGTATTAAATTCTCTGGCGATATCGTTAAAGCGTTAGCTGCAGGTGGCCATGCTGTTATGTTAGGTAGCTTGCTTGCAGGTACAGAAGAAAGTCCAGGTATGGTGGAAGTCTTCCAAGGTCGTCAATACAAAGTTTACCGCGGTATGGGTTCATTAGGCGCTATGGAAAGTGGTTCTAACGATCGCTACTTCCAAGAAGACAAAACACCTAAAAAATACGTACCAGAAGGTGTTGAAGGACGTATTGACTACAAAGGGCCATTACAAGATACAATCTACCAATTAATTGGTGGTGTTAAGAGCGGTATGGGTTACACAGGTTCACGTGACCTCAAAGCATTACGTGAAGAAGCACAATTTACGAAAATGAGTGCGGCAGGCTTAGCAGAAAGTCATCCACACGATGTTCAAATTACAAAAGAATCACCAAACTACTCATTCTAATTGGTAAAGGAGTACAAATAGTATGGAAATGGCAAAAGAACAAGAGCTCATTCTTGTCCTCGATTTTGGAAGTCAATACAACCAATTAATCACACGTCGTATTCGTGAAATGGGCGTTTATAGTGAATTACATGATCACGAAATGCCAATTGAAGAAATCAAAAAAATGAACCCTAAAGGTATTATTTTATCAGGGGGTCCTAACTCAGTTTATGCTGAAGATGCTTTTACGATTGATCCTGAAATCTATAACTTAGGTGTACCTGTTTTAGGTATTTGTTATGGAATGCAACTGACAACGAAATTACTCGGTGGTAAAGTTGAACGTGCCAATGAACGTGAATATGGTAAAGCAATTATCAATGCAAAATCTGACGAGTTGTTCTTTGGCTTACCTGAGGAGCAAACTGTTTGGATGAGTCACTCTGATAAAGTGATTGAAATCCCAGAAGGTTTTGAAGTGATTGCGGACAGTCCAAGTACACAATATGCAGCGATTGAAGATAAAAAACGTCGTATTTATGGTGTACAATTCCATCCAGAAGTACGTCATACAGAATTTGGTAATGACTTACTACGCAACTTTATTCGCCGTGTATGTGGATGTACAGGTGAGTGGACAATGGAAAACTTCATTGATATTGAAGTCCAAAAAATCCGTGACAAAGTAGGAGATCGCAAAGTTTTATGTGCGATGAGTGGCGGTGTTGATTCATCTGTTGTTGCGGTATTATTACACAAAGCGATTGGTGATCAACTAACATGTATCTTTGTTGACCATGGACTTTTACGTAAAGGTGAAGGAGACATGGTAATGGAACAATTCGGTGAAGGCTTTAACATGAACATCATTCGTGTGAATGCTAAAGACCGATTCATGTCGAAACTCGCGGGTGTTTCTGATCCAGAGAAAAAACGTAAAATCATTGGTAATGAATTTGTTTATGTTTTTGATGATGAGGCGTCAAAATTAGAAGGTGTCGATTTCTTAGCACAAGGGACACTTTATACGGATGTTATTGAGTCTGGTACAAAAACAGCACAAACAATTAAATCTCACCACAATGTAGGTGGTTTACCAGAAGACATGGAATTCGAATTAATTGAACCGATTAATACATTATTTAAAGATGAAGTGCGTGCTCTAGGAATTGAGTTAGGTATTCCAGAACATTTAGTATGGAGACAACCATTCCCAGGCCCAGGATTAGGTATCCGTGTACTTGGTGAAATTACTGAAGACAAATTAGAAATCGTGCGTGAATCAGACGCGATTTTACGTGAAGTGATTCGCCAAGAAGGTCTAGAACGTGAAATCTGGCAATACTTTACAGTATTACCAGATATTCGCTCGGTCGGTGTCATGGGAGACTACCGCACGTATGATTATACAGTCGGTATCCGCGCAGTCACATCTATTGATGGGATGACAAGTGACTTTGCACGCATCGATTGGGAAGTCTTACAAAAAATCTCAACACGTATCGTAAATGAAGTCGATCACGTTAACCGCGTTGTTTACGACATCACATCAAAACCACCAAGTACGATTGAGTGGGAATAATTAAATAGTGTGAATGAAAGGCTAGAATCACCGTTGTTACACGGTTTCTAGCCTTTTTGTTTGTACTTTTAATGTGTTAGGCTTGAAAATTGGTATAATTTGGGAACTTTACAGCTACTTGGTCGCGTTGTTTTTCAGTAATATGAGCATAAATAACCATAGTGGTTTAATGTACCCGTGACCCAATATATAGACTAATGAATTAATATTCTTCTCCAATGTGTTTAGCGGAATGAATATAAGAATTTTATCTCTTCTAAAATTAAGCTTCCTTCTTTTTTAGTTTTTATTATACATTTTTGGTATAGATGTTTAACAACTTAGCTTATTAATGAGTCTATATATTGTTTTATTCATAATTATATAAATTTAATACACTATGCTGAGGCTTATAAATTATATTTAGCCTTTATGAAATTTATTCAATTAATACAATTTAATATTCTTGACATAAATCCATATCTTTGCCGATATTCAATGTAATCTTCCCATTTATTATTTTGGTAAATTTCTATATGCTGGTATGTCATTTACCAATTCATAATCCCTTTTATTTCTTCATCAAGTAAAGCTTCATGCAGATCAGTCGCTCACTTTTCTGGATGATGATACATAAATTCACTTCCTAATAAAGCGTTTGGCATTATTTTCACATTTAAGCCAAACTTCTCTTTTAAAACATTAATTCCTCTTTTTGTCCTCCAAAGTAATTCTTTATCACCAGCTATTCCCTTTGACATAGCAACATAGCTAATCTTAGTATGTTTTTCTATTTATTAGGTGAAATCATTCACATATATCAAATAAAGTGGAAATCTATAAATAGTTTTAAAACAAATTTAATTTTGAAATAAACGTTCAACGATTTGTTCTGGTGACCAATGTAATTTTAGATGATATATATATATAATGGTTAACGATATATCTATATAATCTATTAGTATATTTATATTATATGATAATTAAATATTTAATTATTAATTTCTGATAGTTTGGAATTTTTTTACATAGATGTCCATTGATAATGATTATCAGTTAATGTATCATAATCATGTAAGATTCTAAAAATAATAACAAATGACATGAGGAGTGGATGTTTTATTGAATAAATATTTGATCGACAACCATAATGAATTTGATAAATCTATTATTTTATTTCCATTTGCAGGCGGTGGGTCCAATATTTATAAGAATTGGACCCTTTCTTTTAAGGGTTTTAATGTGTTGCGTATTCTTTATCCAGGAAGATAAAGTCGATTTGGAGAACGACCTATAACTAATATAGATTAGTTAGTGAAATTTATGAAGAAATGCTTGATGAATTAAAAACTAACGATCGAGATGCTATTGCAGGTATTACAATTCAAGACCAAGAAAAATATTGTCATATAGAGAAACATCAACTCGTTAAGAAAATTAGTGAAGAGTATGCAGATCTTATCGAAGAATCAGGATATAAATCTGTTCACTTAGTGGGTTACTGTTCGGGAGGTTTAATCGCTATGGAAGTAGCAAGTATGCTCATGCTTAGTGATGTCGATGTTGACAATGTTACTTTAATTGATACTTCACCATCACCGCTATCAGAAATCGATTATATGGTTTCAGAAATGGCATTTATCCAAACTCACTTTATTACGATTAAAGATGTATTACCAACCATTGATTAAAACAAACTAAACGATAGTATTAGAGCCATGTATTCTAATATTGAAACTGATGCAGAATACGATTTATTGAATTTCATTATCAAACAGTACGGTGAAGAAGATGAATTAAAAATAGAGTTAGAACAATTTTTTAAATACAAATCTTTTAATGAACGATTTGAAAAATATACTGAAGTTATTGATTCTAAAAAGGATGGTGATAATACAGTCAACACAGATTTCTTAATTTCTTCATATAAAACACAAATGGCAAGTTGGGAAGGGGCACATATGACACCTACTACATATATAGGTGATGTAACTTATTTGAAAGCACAAGAAGATGGTTCTGATTTGTTACCAGCACAAGATAGTAATGAATTTTGGCAAAATTGTTGTATAGGTGATTTCACTGAAATACCTATACCTGGTAATCATTATAATTGTGTTGACGATAAAGAGTATGCGTCATATGTTGCAAAATTATTAATATAAAATTTTAACAGACGGGGAGTTAGATTATGAATAAATTATCAGTTAAAGACTTAATTACAGTAGGTATTTTTACAGCGATTTATTTAGTAGTGTCCTTTGTTACTTTTATGATTGGTTACATACCATTTTTAATACCGTTTCTAGGGTTCATTTGTCCGATTGTATGCGGTATTCCGTTTATTTTATATGTTATGAAGATAGATAAATTTGGTATGGTGACATTGACTGGAACGATTTTAGGTGTTGCTTTTACAGTGATGGGCAGTGGCTTAATTATGATTCCGTTTGGCATTATCTTCGGTTTGATTGGTGACTTCATTATGAAATCTGGTGGATATAAAGAGTGGAAATCAATTGCGTGGGGCTATGCTATTTTCTCGTTTTGGATGATGGGATTTGTCGTAAGAATGTTTATTGCAAGAGATCAATACTTTAAAGAGGTCGGGAAGTCTTATGGTCAAGATTACGTAAATGTTTTGGAATTTATTACACCTTTATGGACATTACCTGTGATGTTTATTTTGACAATGCTTGGTGGTCTTGTTGGTGCATGGTTAGGTAAGAAAATGTTTAGTAAACATTTTAAAAAGGCGGGACTTGTTTGAAGACGGTTGTTGGTTCATTGAAAGATCATAGGAACATTGTCGCAAAATTAGACCCTAGAACTAAGATCGCTTTAACGATCACGATAAGTACGATTTTAATATCAAGTGGTAGTTCGCAAAGTATTTTAAGAGTATGTTTAACGTTGTTTTCACTCGCATTATTATTATCTATTCATAAGATCAGTTTATTTATTAAATGTGCGGTTACTTTTTTGGTGTTGATAGGCATTCAATATTGGGTTATTCCTCATACAGAAGGCATGATTAAATTTATTCTTCTTGCATTTGTTGGAATATTTATGAATATGTTTCCTGGTTTTATCGTTGGTTACTACACTTTATTCTCTACAAAAGTAAGTGAATTTATAGCAACTATGGAAAAAATGAAATTACCTAGAAATATTATCATTCCAATATCCGTGATTTTTAGATTTTTCCCGACGATTGCTGAGGAATATCGGAATATTAATTATGCCATGAAAATGAGAGGTATTAACTTTTCGAATCATTTTTTTAAAATAATCGAGTATAGAATGATTCCGCTTATTATATCCGTTGTTCAAATAGGAAATGATCTTTCTTTTACAGCGATGACAAGAGGAATTGATTCTCCATTTAAACGGACGAATGTATTCGTCGTGAAGTTTAAACTACTTGATATATTGTTAATCATTATCATGGTGATATTATGGATTATTTATTTTAAGGAGAAGTTGTTTAATGATTAAATTTGATAATGTAACTTTCAACTATGCTTCTTCAGAAGAACCAGCTATTCAAAATGTCTCGCTTCAAATTAAACAAGGTGAATTAGTCGTGTTCTGTGGTAAATCAGGTAGCGGGAAGTCTACCGTTGCTAAATTGATAAACGGCTTAATTCCTAAAGTTCAACCTGGTTATATGAGTGGGCATGTATACTTGGATGGATGCAATATATCGGAAATTGAGATGTATCAATTATCACAAATGGTTGGTAGTGTATTTCAAAATCCGAAGACGCAATTTTATAACGTTGATACGACAAGTGAGCTTGCGTTTAATTTAGAAAATCAAGGTATTGATAAAACGGTCATCATTGAAAAGATAAAAACAATTATGAACCAGTTCAAAATTGAGCATTTATTAGATCGTAACATATTTGAGTTATCAGGTGGCGAAAAACAAATCATTGCATGTGCGACAGTGCTTATTACTAATCCAGATGTTGTCGTATTAGATGAGCCATCTTCAAATTTAGATATGTATAGCATTAAGAAATTAAAAGAAATGATTTCTTATTTAAAAGAACGCGGTAAAACGGTCGTGCTGATAGAACATCGTTTGGATTATATTATGGATGAGACAGATAGCGTCTATTATATGGAACATGGCTCGTTACATGCCCATTTTTCTATAGATTCATTTAAATCACTAGATTGTGATGAACTTGAAAACATGGGTATTCGATACGGGCAAGAGGAACGATTACAACATGAGCCACAGTTTGGTGATCGTGTCATGGAAATGCATAATTTTACTTATACTTATGACAAATTTAATAAAGAGAAACAATTAGATGTGAATGAAATAGCCATACCAAAAGGTGAAGTAGTCGCGATTATCGGCGATAACGGAAGTGGTAAATCGACCTTTGCTAAATGTTTATGTGGTTTGCTGAAGGATTTTCAAGGACATGTGACATATGACGAGAAGCGACTCAAACAGAAACAATTATTAAAGCAGAGCTATATGGTTTTCCAAGATGTAAACACACAATTATTTACGGAAAGCTTAGAACAAGAATTACAGCTTTTAAATGTGCAAGTAACAGATACACAAGTTGATGACATGTTAGCAAGTATGAATTTGTTAGATAAAAAGCATGAACATCCATTGTCACTTTCTGGTGGAGAAAAACAAAGAATGGCCATTGCTACGGCAATATTGAGTGCTAAGGAAATCATTATATTTGATGAACCTACTTCAGGGCTGGATTTATATCATATGAAAAAAGTCGCGAAAATAATTAACGACATCCATGACAAAGGAAAGCAAATCTTTATCATTACACATGATAAATCATTGATATTAGAGATTTGTACATATGTCTTACATTTTGGAGATGGTCGTCTTATTAATCAGTTCGCATTGAATCATCAAGGCATCGATCAATTGAATCATTATTTCGATGTATAATTCGCATCAATGAGAGGAGTCAGTAAAGTATGAACACCGATGAACATTGGATAAAATCATTACTCGTATTTGGACAAGATGCTAAATGGAAGATTGTTTTATCTATTGTATTGTCTATTATTAGTGTGTTTTCAGGATTAGTGCCTTATTGGACGGTATATAAAATCATACTATTAATGATTGATGGAAATACAGAGATGAATCAAGTTATTTATTATATAAGTATCGCAGTTGGTGCTTATGTGATACAGGTTATTTGTTTCGGAAGTTCGACGATGTTATCGCATGTGACGGCTTATGATATTTTATCTAATATTAGAAAGCAATTGGCACATAAATTAATGCGTTTACCTTTAGGTGTTGTAGAATCTAAAAAAATTGGTGAACTTAAAAGTATATTTGTCGATAAAGTAGAAACGATTGAATTACCGTTAGCGCATATTATTCCAGAAGTAGTAGGTAATTTATTACTGTCTATTTCTATATTTGTTTATATCGTTATTATCGATTGGCGTATGGCTTGTGCCATGTTGATTACGGTGCCGATTGCATTTTTTGCTTTTAAAAAATTAATGTCTGGATTTAATGAGACATACGAAGAACAAATGGCATCGAATAATTACATGAATAGCTCAATTGTTGAATACATTGAAGGTATAGAAGTTATTAAAACATTTAATCAATCTCAAAATTCTTATAAAAAATATAAAGATGCTGTTAGTGCGTATAAGATACATACTTTAAATTGGTTTAAAAGTACATGGGGCTATATGAACTTAGGTGCAAGTATTCTTCCTTCGACTTTTCTAGGTGTGCTACCACTAGGTATGTATTTGATTTCAATTGACCAGTTGAACTATGCAGAATTTTTTATTTGCTTAGTACTGTCTTTAGGTGTTGTCGCACCAATCAAGAACTTTACGAATTATGTTAATCAATTAAAATCAATCCAATATGCGATTACAGAAGTACGCCAAGTATTGAATTTAGAAGAACTTGAAGTCTCGAAATCATTTAAAGACCCTAAAAATCATCAAATCACATTTAATGATGTTGGGTTCTCTTATTCAAATGACAAAGATAACTTAGTATTTAATCATTTGTCGTTTGTTATTCCAGAGAAGACTTTTACAGCAATTGTTGGTGCATCTGGTAGTGGTAAGTCTACGATTGCGAAATTACTATCAAGATTCTGGGATGTAACGTCCGGTGAAATTGATATCGGTGGCGTAAATATTAAAGATATTGAACCTAAGAAACTGAACGAATTAGTTGGTTTTGTCGGGCAAGATAACTTCTTATTAAATCTTACGTTTAAAGAAAATATTAAATTAGGTAATCCGGAAGCATCAGATGAAGCGGTTGAAGAAGCGGCTAAATTAGCGCAATGTCATGAATTTATTACGAAAATGCCAGAGGGCTATGATACGAATGTAGGTTCAGTTGGTGATAAATTATCGGGCGGTGAAAAACAACGTGTCACAATAGCGAGAATGATCTTGAAAGATGCACCGATTATTGTATTAGATGAAGCGACAGCTTATGTCGACCCAGATAATGAACAAAAAATTCAAGCTGCATTAAATGCTTTAACTCAAAATAAGACGCTCATTGTTATTGCCCATCGATTATCTACCATTAAACAAGCAGATCAAATTATTGTGTTAGGTCATCAACAAATTCTTGAAAAAGGTGACCATGCAAGATTATTGAATATGAATGGTCACTATAAATGCATGTGGGATATGCACATCGGTGCGAAAGATTGGGGGGTCTCTTCTTAATTTGTAATACATTCAAATATAAAGGAGGATTAACATGTTTCAGATTACATTTAAGATTTTAAAGTGGGCGACACCTTATAGATCAAGAATGATTTTAGGATTTGTAATGTCATTTATTAATTCTATTTTTATCGCCTTACCAATCTTCTTAGCTGCCCAAGTGTTTAACCGTGTGCTATCTCATAAACAAATTGAAATGTATGAAATTATGAGTGTGTTAGGCATCATGATTTTATTAGTATTAGCAAGATTTGTGACAGCTTATTTAAAGAATAGACTTCAAGAAAGTATTGCCTATGAAATGAGTGCTAAAGAACGTTTAAATATTGGTGATAAACTTAAGAACGTAAGACTAGGGTATTTTGAAGACCATCAAACAAATGAACTTGCAACAGTTGTTACAACAGATTTAACATTCTTAGAAAATTATGCAATGAAGATGATCGATATTGTCGTAAACGGCTATATATTAATTATTGTATTAATTTTGTCGCTTTTAGTTGTGTCTTGGGAAGTGTCACTATTAGCACTCGTGGGTGTAGTTCTATCTCTACTTTGCATTCATTTATTAGAAAAGAAAAGTCATCAAAACGCGCCTCATTATCATCATGTTCAAAATCAACTTGTTGAGAAAGTGCTAGAAGTTGTTCGAGGTATTCAAGTAATTAAATCATTCTCAAAAGAAAATACAAGTCTTCAAAGTTTTAACAAAGCAGTAGATGAAAGTCAACGCGTGAATACAAAAATTGAATTACAATATATACCTTTTAATTTATTACATTTATTGAGCTTAAAGATAGTCTCTATCGTTATTGTCTTAATGGCATGCTTATTATATATCAATCAAAGCATGGATTTACCAACGCTCATTATGATTTCAATATTTTCATTTGTGATATTTGAAAGTGTGGAGAATGTAAACAGTGCAGCACACGTATTAGAGATGATTGATATGACATTAAATGATATTGAAGAAATTAAGAAAGCACCTATATTAGATGAAACAGGAAGAGATATTGAAATCGATAACTTTGATATTGAATTTGATCATGTCAGCTTCTCTTATGGTGAGCATCGCGTGATTAATGATGTGAACTTTAAAGTAGGAACGCAAACATCTACAGCGATCATTGGACCATCAGGAAGCGGTAAGTCTACGCTATGTCATTTATTGTTAAGATTTTATGATGTAGACGAAGGTACGATTCGATTAGGTGGCGTCGATATCCGAGATATGACACTTAGTACGCTGATGTCGCATATTAGTGCGGTTTTTCAAAAGGTCTACTTATTTAATGATACAATCGAAAATAACATTTTATACTGTAAGCCAGATGCAACTAAAGAAGAAGTTATCGCAGCTGCGAAACAAGCATGCTGTCATGACTTTATCATGTCACTACCGGATTGCTATCAAACAATGGTCAATGAGAAAGGGAATAATTTATCTGGTGGAGAAAAACAACGTATCTCTATCGCAAGGGCAATATTAAAAGATGCACCTATCATCATTCTAGATGAAGCAACTGCGAGTATTGATCCAGAAAATGAACATCTCATACAAAGTGCCATTGATGAATTAAGCAAAGGCAAAACAGTTATCACAATCGCACATAAAATTGGAACAATTAAAAATGCCAATGAAATCATCGTATTAAACGAAGGAAAAATCATTCAAAAAGGTGATCACGAAACACTTGTGAATCAAGCAGGAACTTATCAGAACTTCATCGAAATCAAGACACAATCAGAAGGTTGGAGATTGTAGAGTATGAGTAAACAAATTGGCATTTTAGGTGGAAATGGTGCACTAGGTATTAGGTTAACGAAGTTATTATCTGAACATAAAAATATGCAAATTAAAGTCAGTACAAGAACTGAGAACTTTACCAAATTAGAACATCATCAAATTGAATATGTAACAGTAAGTTTATATAGTGCAGACGATTTAAAACAATTTATTAACGGATGCGATATTGTTGTGAATTGTACAGGTTATTACAATAAAAATATTATAGAGTGTTGTTCAGAATATCATGCGCACTATGTTGATACTTCTGGTGAGTTAAATTTAGCTCAAAGTGAAGTGGAATTGGATGAACAATTGAAGGCAAAACGGTTAAGTGCAGTACAATTTGTTGGTGTAAATCCAGGATTAACAGAAGTGCTGATTGCATATTGTAAAGCGTGTTCGAATGTTGATGAATTAGAATTATACTTTTCAGGTGTTGGCAAATTATCAAAATCAGCGGTCCTTGAAATGATTGAAACATCGGAACCGCCATATTCGTATAGTCAAATGTACATTAAAAACGGTAATCTTGAACGTTTAGATTATATGATGAAAGAAGCTAACTTAATGGATAATGAACGACCATTTAATTGTGTGCCCATTATCAATCATCATTTTATCAATTGCATAAAGCAAAATACCGTATAAATGCTAATTTAAAAATGTACACTCTCGCTTGAATAAGTATGTACAAAAATGACTGTTTTTATCATAATTTGATTGAGGTGAAATTATGAATTATACAGTCAAAATAGATACAGACATTAAAATTAAAAGCCTTTCAGACTTACCAAAGCTGAAAGAAATGAAAGAAAGATATTGAATTGATAACGTTTCCCAAATTTATCAATTCAATATCTTTCTTTCCAGTCTACTTGAGCAGCTATACCAGGGCGTTTTTCTACCCGTATAGTTGCTTTTTTAATTTCCTTTTCTTTCTTTTTCTTACAATATTCTCTTAGAATCGTATACTTGCCTTCATATCCTTTTTTAGAAATATATTTATAAATCGCCATAGCCGTACAACCTAACTCTAATTTTTCGTCTATGAGCGTTTTATAGGGTTCTAATTTTGATACTCTCTTTGTCGTTTTCCTTGTTTTTAATTTTTTCAACTCATTGCCTTTCCCAGCTTCATAATATTTTTTAACTGTCCTTGGATAGCAATGATATTGTCTAGCCAGCTCAGCGTAATTTGGTTTTATGCCTTTCATAATGTAAAATAACACTCCTTCGTATATATCATGTCTCAGTCAAACAACCTCCATTCAAAGATTGAGTTAAGACATGATTATATATTTTATACCGCCATTTACAATAGTTACTCTCTTAATAAAAACATAATGTTTTGTTGTTTATCATCTAAAATACAAAGAGTATAGTTTTTCTTCGTTAAAGTCATTTGAGAGATCTACAAAGTATTTCGTTTGCCATTTTTGTGTGCTTTTAGCAGTAGGATTTAAATTTGAAACCCAGCTCGGATAAACACGCATTGCCATTTTACCTTTAGCTTTATTTGATTTTATAACTCCTTTTTCTTTCAAAATATTTTTAGGAAATATGAACTGACCTATTTTTTCATTGTCTATAATATTTATGATTAATATATCTTCTGTTGTATCATAATCAAAAGGGATATTCACATTACATTCATTTTTTCGCCAAAAAGCAACAAAATATCCTTTTTTTTTTGGTGTTTTTTTGGCTAATCTACTTTTAAAAGTTAATTTATCTGACTCAAAAGTAAACGCTTCGTAATCAGAGTTCAAGTTATCAATTTTAATATTCGTTAAAGACAAGTTACTTATTACATTTATAACAGAGATTACTAATTCCTTTGAGATATAAGTGTCATTCATAATACTTATTCCTTTCTATTGAAATTCTTATGTCTTAAAATATCTTCTATTTCAATTTCATTAATAGAAGTAGGGAATTCATTTACTTTTGAACACACAGAAAATATGTAATTATCATAATGATACTTTTTAAAATAAAAATTGTTATCATAATAATTAGTGTAAACTGATATGTCATTCTCTAAAAAGCGATTTTTTATTGTAAAAGAGTTTAATGGAATGTAAAGGCCTTTACCTAAAGCTTTTACATAGCTCTCTTTTAATGTCCATATATAGAAAAATGTTTTACTAATGTCATCTTCTCCGGCATTAGTAAAGTAAGATTTTTCATATTTAGAAAATGATTGAATTAGAATATTAAAGTCTAAATATCTGACTTTTTCTATATCTACACCAATTTTCTGGGAGTGAATAGTACAAATTATCCATTTACCTGAATGAAATATATTATAGTGAAAATCAGAACTATTTTTTAAAAAACGGTTTTCCATATTTGTTACTACAAAATACTAAGTCATCATTTTTAAGATTAAATTTATTCATAACTATATATCTAATTAGTAAATCAGAAAGTAAAGATCTTAATCGATCATTTTTATAGATATATCTTTCTATAGTTTTTCTTTTAGAATCAGAGATGTTATTTATAGCAAATTTGAAATTTTCGGAACTGAATTTGTTAGGTAGTTTTAAAGAAAATATTTGGTTGTATATTTTTAACGGTTGGCGAAATATTCACTGACCGTTATTTTAATTTTTGATATTAAAAAAGCACAAATATCTCTATAATTGTAAGTGACTAAACAAACCATTAAGGAGATATTGTGCCTATGTATAATGATATATCAGAAATGCTTGGAATTAAAGTCAAAAATTTAAAAATCACTCAAAATTTAGGATTACATGTACATAAAAACGTAAAGGCATTATTATACGAAGGCCAATTGACATATCATCCCAGTGCTTGTGCGTGTTGTGGAATTAAAAATGATGCACATTTAATTATTAAACATGGCTTTCGTAAAACGAAAGTTTATATGGGATTAATTTTTGAAAGACCTGCCTATTTAAAATTGAAGAAACAGCGCTTTTACTGTAAAGCTTGTCAACAAACCTTTACAGCTCAAACACCCTATATTCAACCCCGATGTACCATCTCAAATGAGGTCAAATGCATGATGATCCGGAAACTATCTAAAGTCATCTCTGAAAAGGATGTCGCTGAAAGTCTATGTGTATCACCTTCAACTGTCCATCGCCATTTAAAAGAGGTAAGTGATTCGGTGAAGACGCAGGCACATCATGTTTTAGCTGAGCACTTAGCTTTTGACGAATTCAAATCAACGGAAGATGTCAAAGGTACGATGAGCTTTATTTACTGTGATAGTGTAACCCATGATATCATCGATATTTTACCTGATCGTCGCAAACATAAATGAGAAGCCTATCTTTAAAGTTCTCTAGAAAGCAACGTGAAAAGGTTAAAACCATCTCTATAGATATGTTTCCACCTTATATCGCACTCATTCAAGACTTATTTCCTCATGCGGAGATAATTATGGATCGCTTTCATATCGTGCAGGCTATCAATCGTGAAATCAATCGATGCCGAGTTCAAGTTATGAATGGTTTTAGGACAAAAGATAGACCTAAATATAATAAATTAAAGCGTTATTGGAAGTTACTATTAAAAGCGCCCTTAGATTTAGATCGAATGATATATCAGTCATACAGACTTTTTAAGTCTTGGCAGAGTCAATACAGTTTAGTTCAGTATTTATTGGGGCTTGATGAGAGGCTCAAAGAGACATATGAAACGGGGCATCGTCTTTTAAGTGCTCTGAAATCAAACGATATCCAGCAATTACGGTTCATCTTACAGGATTCAAAGACAAAAGATATTTCACAAGGACTCAAGCGTGTCATTCAAACATTCATCAAATACTTGCCCTATATCTCAAATACGATGCGTTATCCACATTTAACGAATGGGCCAATTGAGGGCATTAATAATAAAATAAAACTGATTAAACGGGTTTCTTATGGTTATAGAAATATCTGGAATTTTAGGAATCGAATCTTAATCATTTCCAAGGTATTTGTAAGTGAATATAAAAAACGCATTAAACAACAAAATAACGTTGCTTGATGCGTTATCGTCTCGCCAACCGACGTTGACAAAGAACCTATAAATTAAGCATATGCTTAGGTGGTGACTCCCGCGTAACACCTATGGTATCTATTTAATTGTCGGACAAAAAAGGACTGATAACGTAATCGTTACCAGTCCTTAACTCAAATTATATAAAAATCGGTTTACTAAACCGATTTAATTACTTGATATATCCTATTAATACCTATACAATTATAGTTATTAATGAGGCTTAGTAAGTAATCGTTTTAGCGTTAGGTTCGGTAACGTTGATACGTAAGCAATATAAATGCTACCAACATTTATATTTGCTGTGCTTATCAAGTCTCTATTTTTTTAATTTAACAATTTATATTATATTCTTCTGCCGATATATTTGCAAGTAATATAAAGGTCACAAAAAAAAGCTAATTCATAGTTTTTGGTCGCATATTTTTTACTCATAATGCGACCAAGTAGAAAATATATAAACCTCTCTCTTTTCATCATCAACCGTATAAACAACTCTATGCTGATGATTAATACGTCTTGAATAACGTCCTAAATGCTTTGGTTGTAACTTTTCAAAAGATTGACTAGGTTCATAAGGATCAATTTTTAAAGTTTCAACAACATTTAAAAATTGTTCTTTGAGGTGCGATTTGTTGATTTTTTTCAAATCACTTTTAGCTGAATTTTTAATCAAGACGCTGTAATAACTCATTACAAGTTACCCCAATCTAAATCTTCAATATTTGTATAACCACTATCATCCTTTTCACGTTTTCTCACTTTATCCATAGTGCCAGTTGATTCAAGAAACAACGTTTCTTGAATACTATTCCAATCTTTTTGACTTACAATAACTGCGTTATTTTCACTTTTAGAACCACTTATAATAACTGGCTCATGATTAACATTTACATGTTTTAATAATTCATAAAATTCTTTTCTGGCATTTGTAGGTGTTTTGATATTCATAAAATCACTTCCTTGATTAGTATACTTATATTATAACGTACGCTTTTACGTACGTCAAATGATATAGTGTTTCTCTTTAAAATTTGAATAAAAATACAAAGTGCTAACCTATGGTTATGGGTCAAAAGCCCGTCAAATCAACGATGTATATTTCATGAATAAAACCACCTTTTCGTTAAGTCATTAAAACGTTGATATAACAACATTTTGCCCGAAAAAGTGGTTTACATAATTAACGATTATGGGTAGTTGTTTTGTATAGTTTATTCATTTTATAAATTATATAAAGTGCTATAACTATAAATGATGATATAGTGATTATAGATACAGTTGATCCATATTGCCCACCTGTTATTAATTGATTAGAATTACTATACACATACTCCATTACACTTTGATTACTTTGCTTTGTAGTTATATCAAACAATTGTGTGATATCAAACAAAAAATGAATTACAATAGAAGACCATATCGTTTTATAATAAATTGTTAATAATCCATAACATAAGCCAGCAATAAAAATACCAATGCTAATTTGTATTATATTTTGCAAATCAAAATTGCCATTCATAATATGAACCACACTAAATAAAGCAGAACTTATTATTAAACCCCAATAAATATTAATACGTCTTTCGATATAACCTAATAAAAGTCCTCTAAAAAATAGCTCTTCAGCTATAGATGTACTCAGGGAAGTAATTATAATGACAGTGATAAAAATAGGAATATTACTGATATTACAACTTCTCCACACACCATTAGTTATAATAAAAAAGCCTGAATACATAATAATTAAGGCTATAATCCCTAAAAAAAACCATTCTCTTTTCAAATAAGGTTTTGTAATACGATAATCTGATAAATTTGTTCTAATTCCTTTTGTTATACAACAATAAACAAACAAAAATGTTAATATTAATATTAATAAATGAGAAAGTGTATATCCTAAATCTTCCATACCGATAAATGGAATTATACCAATTAAAGGGGCGAATCCATTTATTAAAGTCATTATAAATAATGCACTTAAACAATTAATAATTACTTTTAAAGCTTGCTTCAAGTTTTTTCCTCCTACAATTAAAAAACGAATCTATAAGTAAATACTAATAGACCGCCATTTTTATTATTAATCATTTTCAAATGTATATACACCTATAACTAAACCAGCTGGAATACCTATAAAAGGAGTAAAAATCATACTTAATATTATCATTGCTATAATCATTAAGAAAAATGACTTCGATTTGATTTTCATATTTAATAAATTATTCTTAAAACTTTCCAAAAATTCTTTGACTTTCATTTGACTCTCCTAAAATTCCATTTTTTTATATTGATAGATACCAATTATATAAAATACGCATATATATATCGCGAAAATAATTGTAATAATAAGGAAAATACTGTTGAAATTTTGAGATGTTAGATTTTCTTGATATCCATTAGGGAAGATATACTTTAGTGACTTTAAAAAAGGGGCTATTGAGCTAACAATAAAGAAAGCTAATACGCCTAATATAGTATATCCATTGGGAAGATTTATAGATAATAGAACTGCCAAAAATATACATATTATTTGTAAAAATAATACACCAAAAAATTCTATTATCACATATTGTAAATCTTCTGTAGTTTTAGGCCAAAATTCATTTGACGCTAAGTCCATTGAAGTAATATGAAAATAATACAAAAATAGAGAACTTAAGAATAATACAATCACAAATATAATATACAACGTAATTATTGAAAGCAATTTACTGTTAAAAATACCACTTCTGGACAAGTCTTTATAAAAATATAGTTGCCCTTTTTCTTTTTCTGAGTAGAACTTCAATCCAATGATATAGGTCAATATAATTAACGGTATGACTGCATTATTTTGTATTACAAAAACTGATGAGAAAAACTCTATAAAACTCAGCGAATTTTTTTCACCACTTATTTGCATGAAATTAGTATTAAAAAAAGCCACTATGAATAATATCAAAGGGAACAAACCAAAAAATAAATATAACCATGATACTTTCATTTTTAATAAATTTTGTAGTATAGGCTGAAATTTATTCATAATTATTGTCTCCTTTGAATTTTTGTTGGATTAAATCTTTCTTTTCTTTAATGCTCAATATCTTATATTCTTTTGTTAGATCAACCAGTAAGTCGGATAATATTCCATTTTTGTTATTAACTTCGATAATTCGTTTATTATTAGTACTAGCGATATCATTTCCATATTTTTCACGAAATATTTCTTTATGATTGAACTCAGCATCTAATTCTATTAAAGTTGTATTTTCCTTTTGGCTATCAAAATCTTCTTTTAATAACCCATTGTCTATAAAAAGGTATCTCGTACAAATTTCTTCTAACTCACTTAATTGATGACTAGAAATTATAATTGCTGTATCTTTTTTTTCAACCCATTTTTTTAATGTTTGAATTAATTTATCAACACCATTAGGATCCAAACCAACAAAAGGTTCATCTAATATTAGCAGTTTAGGTTGAGTAACTAAGCAAATAGCTAGAGATAATCTTTGTTTCATTCCAAAAGAGAAACTATTAGGATTCCTATCTTTTTTTTCCCAAAGATCTACTAATTTTAGTACTTCTTCAATATTATTATAATCTTCCTTTTTTCCATTTAACTTTATAAAAAATTTTAAATGCTCTATAGCTGATAAATGATTAAAAATTGAACCCTCTATCATAAAACCTACTTCTTTTAGAGAATTATTCTTTTTTAAAATACTTTTATCATTTATAAAAATATCCCCATCAGTAGGTTTTATAGCTTTAGCTATTAATTTCATCAAAGTTGTTTTTCCTGCTCCGTTTTTCCCTATCAAGCCTACTATTTCTCCAACATCCACGGAGAAATTTATATCTTTCAGTGAGTATATTTCATTTTTTTTGAATTTTTTACTTACATTCTTTACTTGTATCATTTTCGCCCTTCTTTCTTTTTGATAAATCAATTAAGAATAGAATTACAAAATTCAATAAAAACACAAATATTAATTGATCTATATTTGCTAACTCAGTATTTATTTGTATAGAAACACTTCCGGTTTCTCTACTATTTTCTGAAACAAATTCAGGAAACTCTGGTCTAGATATAAAATATACACTAAAAATAAAATAGCAAATCGTTGTTATACCAGAATATATTAAATTATATTTCAAACGGTTTCTCTCTTTTCCCAAGATATTAACAATACCGTTAAGTAAAAGTGGAGAAATATAAGCTAAAATGATAAAGCCTAATAATCCTAATTATAAATTGTAAATCATTCCAAAAGAAAAAATAATAATATTACCTAAGAGTATAAACATTGTTTTTTTGTCATTTTAAACATCCCTTATATGAATTCTGACACAATTATATTATGTAACCAGTGGAATAATATGGACTCTTGTAACCCTAATTTATCGGCTATAATATACAATAAAATTCCAGAAGGAAATTTAAGTATAATATTTTCTATAAAATTACCGTTAAGATGTAATAATACACCAAATATCAAAGAACCTATTATAAAAGATTTTAATTTACTAAATTTACTTATAAGAATAGCAAAAAATATACCCCTAAAAAGATACTCTTCACAAGTTGCTACTATAAAAGGTTGTATAATATTTTCTAACTTAATCGACCAAAACAGAAAGACGGTAAATACAATAACTATGTATATTATGAAACGATAAAAATTGATTGATAAATATAAGATTTGAAACCAATGATTTTACCAATAATAATTTTAGGTAGTATTATAAATCCAATAATCATAAAAACAGCTGGAATAATGAGTTGCCAGTTTCCTAAATTTTGGATTGGCAAAAATAATACTAACAATCCTCCAAAATTTATTGATATACCAGCTAAAACAGTTAAAACCACTGTATGGTATACAAGCGGTCCCTTATTTCGTAATTAACGATAAATATGTCGTAAAAGGTGCGCAACCATTAGAAACATTTGAAGGTGCAATTAATACAGCGTGGAGCGAAATCAATACACAAAAGAAATTTGAAGATTTGTCTACTGATGACAATTCTGGTCACTGTTCAGACGGCAGTTGCTCTATCTCTTAGAGTATCCCAATAGTGCTTTAATGATTAAAATAATCATGCGTTGTAGGATAGAAATCGGTTTAATATCATAGTCTCAATTTGGCAAGAATAACTTGGATTACAAACAGCTTATTATAGGATAAGCATCATTCAGTTATCTCTTGTCATTTTTTATTTTTAGGTCTATTTTAAAGGGCAAAATCTTGAAACGCAGCGTTTTAAAGTTGCTTTCAAATTAAGTGAGTTCGTAATACGTTTCGTCATAAACTTCTATTCCATTGACTTTTAAAAGCGCTGTAAACACACCGTCACCGCTTTTTTTAGTTCCATCAAAAGCGCCAGAATAAATGGTGTTTAAGCCACAAGTGGGACTGTCAGACTTTAAAATTAAAGTGCGACAATTTAATGCTTTACATATATTTAATGCTATTTTTGCACCTCTTACATAATCTTCAGTGACGTCATTTCCATGTAAATCAATAATTTTGGCTTTTTGATGCAATACATCATGCCCATCTCCACCGACAATTTCCGCAGCTGCTCTTGGTATAGATAGTCCTGCTAAAATTTCGGGGCAAATCGTTCGTGCGATCCCTTTATCTACTAAGTTTTTAAGCGTTGTGTTTCCTCTGTTTCCTCCATCGTATCGCACGTTTTCACCAGCTAAACAGGCGCTTATTAAAATCATGGCAGCACCTCATTTTCGATCTTTTTTCTTTGTGTTTTTGTTGCTTTTTCTAATCAATAAAATTGTATTTACGATAAATATAACAGCGATGACGACAGTAAGTGGTAACATATGCATGTTTGAGATATTTATAACAATGAGGGCAATCATCAGTACTATATTGATGATGTGGTGAATGGATAATGTTTGATGCATATGTTTTTCTCCTTCCTCGAAAAATTGAATGACGGTTTAAATAAGTCGTGAATATTAAGGCATTTAAAAGTTTATTTTTAGGTTGTTTGTTACGCTTGATCACAATTAATAAGGTAGCCGTTTGTTGTCATTATAACATGAACCATATTACAAATATTTTGTATAAACAAATAAACAGTAACACAAAAAAATAACATTAACGAGAGTGTTTTAGAAAATTTTTATCAAAAATATAAACAAACAAACTTTACAACAATTTTATCATAATGAAACAAAAGTTGCGATAAATGATGTTATATTATGAATATCAGTTATTCAATCTTAAATGTGGGATGAAAAACATTTGAGGTGGTAAAGTGGAAAATAATCAAGGTAATAAACGCTATTCTATTAGAAAGTATTCTATTGGTGTTGTCTCTGTTTTAGCGGCTACAACGTTTTTTGTGAGTACGCATGATGCACAAGCAGCTGAACAAGTCACAAATGGAAATCATGTACCTGCGGCAGTGGTTCAAAAAGGTGAGCAATCAACCCCTAATGATGTTAACGGCGTAACAAAAAAAGAAATTCCTGCAGAAAAATTACAACCAGCAACAAATCAACAGCCAGATCAACAGCCAAATGTTAAACCAGCAGAATTAACGCAATCAAATGCAGCTAAGCCAACAGTTCAACCGGCACCTGAGCTAACTCCGGCTGAACAACAAGATCATACAAACACTCATCAAGGTCATATCGACAAGGTTGCCGACGCGTCACATGCAGCATCTTTAACAGATCGACAATCTAACAAAGAAATCCCTCTGACACCAATTGAACCAGCACATAATACTAAACCAGATGCAACAGCGACAGACAAAAATACAGAAGTTAATGACAATCACCCGGGAAATGATGACAACGCAACAAATGTGGTCACTAATAAGAACAACGACACCCAACATGCAACAGCCTCTAATCAAGCACCACGCGCACTTGTGCAAGATCAAGATAAATCTAATTCAGATATAACAACGCAAAATCAAGATCAGCAAACTGCACAAAACGTTCTACCTAAAACAGATGTTGATGCTCATAATAATGGAAAAGACAAACAACCAGCGACACAGGTTGATAATAAAAAAGCAAAATCAGACTTTAAAGATGTGACTCAGGCGTCCCCAGTTGATAAAAATGAAAATAAAGCTAAAGCTGTTCCTCAAAGTCGGCCAGTAGCACGCACTTCAACACCGGCGCCAGTAGCTGATGCGCAAAAACCGCATGCACCTCAAGTGGGTCAAGCCCAACATGTGAATAAGTATCCTATTGTTTTAGTTCATGGATTTTTAGGACTAGTCGGCGATAATACGATTCCATTTTTAATTCCAAATTATTGGGGCGGCAATAAATATAATGTGGTCAGTGATTTGAAAAATAAAGGCTACGATATTTATCAAGCAAGCGTTGGGGCTTTTGGTAGTAACTATGATCGCGCAGTAGAATTGTACTACTATATTAAAGGTGGACGCGTGGACTACGGTGCAGCGCATGCAGCAAAATATGGACATGAACGTTATGGTAAAACATACAAAGGCATTATGCCTGACTGGGCACCCGGTAAAAAAATTCATTTAATTGGTCATAGTATGGGTGGTCAAACAATCCGTTTAATGGAACAATTTTTAAGAAATGGTAACCAAGAAGAGATTGATTACTATAAAAAACATGGCGGCGAAATTTCTCCATTGTTCTTAGGTGGACAAGATAATATGATTGCATCAATTACAACGCTTGCCACACCACATAATGGTTCACAAGCTGCAGATAAAATAGCTAATACGGATATTGTAAGAAATATCATGTTTGCGTTGAACCGTTTTACAGGAAATAAAAACTCAACATTGGATTTAGGTTTGACACAATGGGGTCTTAAACAAAAACCAGGGGAAAGCCGTATTGATTATATTAAACGTGTGAGCAACAGTCGCATTTGGACAACAACAGACAATGCAGCGTATGATTTAACTCTTGAAGGGGCTGCTAAACTTAATGCGATGACAGATTTGAATCCAAATATCACTTATACTACATATACAGGTGTGGCTTCTCATCCGGGACCTCTTGGTAATGAAAATCCAAATACAAGCGTATTTCCGTTGATGGACATTACAAGCACAATTGTAGGTCATGATGCAAATGTAGAATGGCGTAAAAAATGATGGTGTTGTGCCAGTTATTTCTTCACTTCATCCAACAAACCAAGCGTATGTAGATATTTCAACAGACGATCCGGGTACAAGAAAAGGGATTTGGCAAGTGAGACCTGTTATGCAAGGCTGGGATCATACAGACTTTATTGGTAATGATGTATTTGACTTCAAACGCACAGGTGCAGAGTTAGCGAACTTCTATATGGGAATCGTAAATAACCTGTTAGGTGTCGAAGCATTAGACGGTAAATCATCATAAAGAAAATTTTATTTAGATGATGCGCATCAATTGTTTTCTTAAGCACTAGGTGTAAAGTGAAACGGAGGGCCCTTGTAAGAGGGAAGGATGTCTCACTTCTCAATGAAAAAGTATGTTAATCCAATTTGGTGTTTAAAAAGCAACGAGGCGCGAAGCTTTTTTTACAAAGCATTTAGCTAAAGATTTGGAGGCGACTTTCTATATGAAATAGAAGGTGCCTCCACTTTCTTTTTTGACGGCTATTTTTAAAAACTTAGTCCTGTTGTTCTTCAAAGTGGGTCTCGATGAAGGCGGCTTTTGATGTTTTGTTTTGCCATTCATCGACTAAATAACCTTCTAAATGACCGTAAAATCGGCCGTCCACTTCTAAATATGCGCCATCTTCAGATTCTTGACCATATACACCTACATCATGATGGGCTTGTTTAAAATAATCAATAAGATAAGCTTTCATTTCTTCAAATGCGTTAATATAAGACTCTACCTCATCATTATCGATAACATATGCCCCCACTCTCGTTTGACCTGATACACGACCGTGGACATCTGATATGACTTCTATTGGGTTCCACACGGCTATAATGTCACCCCCATCGGATGTGAAAGTATATCGACTGAGAATATATTGACTTTCCTGCCAATACACTTCTTGATATTTAGGAAGGTCATTGTAGTCTAAATAGTAATTTTCAAAAGTGACGTCATCTAAAACTTCTTTATCCACTTTGATGCCCTCTACTGAATGAAGCCACGATTTAACATCCGCTTCAGTTTCAAACAATCCGACTACTTGCTTAGTATTAAATTGATGTAATTCTAATAAATACATAAACATGTCTCCTTTATCCGTTATTGTCATATAGGAAAGAAATGAGTGCGTGCGATTTGTCTTATTTCAAAGGAATTTTTTACATAAAAGTGGCTTATAAATTGATCATATTTTATTTTAAAGATACATGCCCTCGATAGGATTGTCCAATAAAGTGATAAGAAACATGTAGGGGGTGTAAAAGTAAGGATGTACATAGAATAACGGAGTGACATTTTAAGAATACAATTAAAAAATAGGGTGATTCATACGTGTTTATAGGGTGTGTAAAGCGGCTTTCATATTGAAGGTGTGTGGTTTTAGCCATAGACTTAAAGTAATGAATGAAAAACAATTGAAGAAGGTATGAATATGTACAATGAAGTTCGTAGTCAATTACGCTTAAGTCTCGCATGGTTGACGCTCTTTTTAGTGGGTACCGATTTATTCGTGGTATCACCGTTACTCCCGAATATGCTTCGTGAATTTAATATATCTGCACAACAAGCCAGTTGGATTGTTACCTCGTTCGCCGTTATGTATGCGGTTATGGCACCGCTATTTGGTGTTTTAGCCGATCGATGGGGCAAAAAGAAAAATATCGTTATCGGGCTTATTTTATTCTCTTTTGCGAATGGGCTTACTTTTATCGCAAGTTCGTATTTTGTGCTCGTTTTAAGTCGTGTCTGGGCAGGTGGGGCTGCAGCTATGATTACTTCTTCTGTTTTTGCACTTACAGGTGATTTAGCGCCTAAAAATAAAAACGGCTTATATCTTTCTATAGCGACTTCTGGTTTTCTAACAGAGATATGGGTGGGTGCACCTATAGGGAATTTAATTGGCAACATTACGAACTGGCGAACCGTATTTATTATTTTAGCAATAGGGACATTGGCATTAAGTGCTCTAAATGGCTTTGCTTTACCAGGGCATATGCGTGCGCAATCACATCGGTCACTGCATTTCGAGCAATTTAAAGGTATGATTCGTGATGTACTTGTTACTACGTTTTGGGCTTTAGCTGTCTATGGTGTCTATACATTTCTCGGTGAAATTTTTAAAAGCGAGACAGGTTTGTCTAGCCTCATGACGAGTGTTGCCTTTACATTTTACGGAATAGGCGCCTTAATCGGAAGTGTTTCTGGGGGATGGTTTTCAGATCGTCTGGGTAATAATCGCGTTATCAAGATAGGCATGACCGGTTTAGCTATACTACTTGTTGTTGTAGGATTGACCGTTACACATCCCTTAATATTATTTCCGTCTCTCACGTTATGGGCTTTCAGTGGTTACTTGTTTTTCTCAGCGTATCAATCGTTTATCTCGAAACGGAATGCTACTTTTTCGGGAAGTATTATGGCGTGGAATCAGACTGCGATGTATGTAGGAATTACTTTAGGGGCATGGATTGGTGGAGGATTAATAGCCCATCATCTTATTCTCTTATTGTTTGTCTCATGTGCAACTTCTGCTTTAATCGGATTAATATGTTATCGCTTCAAAGTTGTGTCATAAATACAAAAACCAATCTTGTAGAGGACAATCTCTAAGATTGGTTTTTATTTTTAAGAGATCGGGGTGGATGATTGATCCAGTTTTGTAGAAGAATAGCGTGATTGTGCTCGGTATCTTTGGCTGCATAAAGTAATACCACATGCTCATTTTGACATACGATTTCCTGTAATTCTGCAAATGCGGCGCGTTGTTCATCCAGTGTTTGGAGTTCTTTTAAATATTGATCTTTAAATGTGGCAAAACGTTCAGGATCATGATGAAACCATTTTCTTAATTGAGAGGTCGGACCAATCTCTTTTAACCAATAATCTAAATTTGCATCTGCTTTAGAAATCCCTCTTGGCCATACACGGTCGACTAACACACGGACAGCGTTATTTTCTTGCGCTTTTGTATAGATACGTTCAATCTTAACAGTCACGAGAATCCTCCTTTTGAAATGTTGAAAGGCCATGGGCAGAAAGCAAGATACATTCTACCCGAATCACTTCTTGAGTACATTAGAATATTTGCGAGTGTTATACAATAATTTCGTTTGTTTCATATGGTGTTTTGAGTAATACAAGGACACCTTCGATAATACCAATTAGGCCGGGTATGCCTGTCCAAGAAAATAGAGCATATAAGATCCCGAGTCCGATTTTATGCGAATAGAATTTGTGAACGCCTAAACCTCCTAGAACAATCGCGAGTATAGCGTAAATCCATTTATTGACTTTCATTGTTTTATCACCTCATTGTAATTATACAACAAAATGTGAATAGATTTGTGAGATGACTATTTCGTGCAATATAAAACTACAATAAATAATGCATTATTTTAAATAGTTGATTTAAAGAATAAAATTGTTTTCCATTGCTATTATACATTTTTAAGTTCTAGTTAATATTCAGTTAATATGATTTATTTCTTTAGTATATTAAAGTTAAGCAGTAATGATTTTTTCTAGTAGAGAGGTTAAAGATGTTAAAGGAAAATTATAAATTAAGAAAAATGAAGATCGGTTTAGTTTCTACAGCAGCGGCAGCAATTTTTGTGATTTCAAATGGTACAGCGGAAGCTTCAGAAGATACAACGGCTCAAGAAGCATCAGCCGTCTCTGTTGATGAGAAACAAGTGAATGACAATCAACAAGTGGAAGAAAATACTGAATCAGAACAAGCGGAAAATGAAAGTTTTATCCATTTAGATGAAGTGCGCCCGGGCGACACACAAGTTTCAGGCTACACACAACCTAACAAAGCAATTTCACTTAAAATTGATAATAAAGATGTTGTTAATCTTGAAGATGAATTTAAAGAAGTGGTGTCTGATGAGAACGGGAAATTTACGTATGATTTAAATGGGCGAAAAATCGTTTATAACCAAAAAGTAGATGTTGAAGCAACAGAACCTCTAGACTTAGATGCTTTAGAAGATGATGAAGAAGCATTGGAAGCTTCTGATGAAGAAACAACAGCGGTGCCTCAGGAAGCAGAGCAAGATACTACAACACACGCGGTAGATTCAGAAGAAAAAGAAGAGGTAACAGCAGGAAATCACGAAGAAAGTGATTTATCACTAGAAGGATTACTATTAGATGCTGAAGGCGAAGGTCCTAAAGCTTCGTATACAACACCTAGATATGAAAAAGCATACGAAATTCCAGAAACACGTATTCCTCAAATTAACGGTCGACACCAAGTCTGGATTGAACCTATTTTAGAAGGTACAGGTGTGGTTAAAGGGCATACGTCAGTTAAGGGCAAAGTTGCACTTGCGATTAACGGCAAGTTTATTAATTTAGGGGATTCAACTTCAACGCTTGAACAATTGAGTAAAGAAGCGTATGAAACACGTTACGACGGCGTTTGGAAATTTATTGATCCTAAAGGCTTTTTTGAATTCGAATTCAATCGTCTTTTCGATAAATCTTATTCATTGAAAAAAGGGGACCTCGTGTCACTTTCTTTTAAATCAGATAATGAACAAGACACAATGCCTTCATTTGTGTTTAATGTTTTAACAGAGCCATTTGAAGCGGTTGAAAAAGCTCATACATTATTTGATCATAATGCGATTGAACCTGTAAAAGAATTAAAAGATGTAGATGAAGCGATTGAAATTAATGACATTTTTGGAGATGTTATTGAAACAGCGATTCGTGGTGAAGACAAGTTAATCTTAGAAGGCACAAAAGAGATGACAGGTCGTACGAAATATGCAAATGCGCTTATTCGAATTGATTCAAACTTAGGCGAATACAGACACTTCCCGACGCTTCAAGCAGATCAAGAAGGTAAGTTTACTTTCAATATTAAAGAAGCGGGCTATCGTATGTACAATGGTGAAACATTGACATTAACTGTAGTAGACCCAACGACACAAAAAGCGTTAGCTGAAATTCAAAAATATATTGAACCTGTTGATATTGATGAAATCATGGATGATGAAGTATTTGATGACTATTCAGATGAAGACGACGATATTTTTGAAATTCGCAGTTTTAAACCGGCTAACGAAGTCGTGGCACCTAAAGTAGAAGAAGCAACAAAGCAGCACGAAGAAGCACAACAAGAAGAAGTGAAACAAGATACGCAAGCTGCAGTACAACATGAAACGACAAAAGAAACTGATAAAAGTGACGCAAGCCCAGCTGTTAAAGCGGAACAAAAGCGTGATGCCTCTGAACAACACCAAGCAAGCGCTGAAACACCTAAAATGACGCAAGCGACTTCAGTTACAAAAACAACAATGCCTGAAAACGTGACACCTGTGTCCGTACAAGGTCAAGGTGAGCACAAACAAGCGGCAGATGCATCGGTATCTACAGCGCCTGAGTATACACAAGGTATGGAAGACATGGTTCCTTACAGCCAGCATTTAGCAACATTAAAGTTAGTCCATCATGAAAAAGGAAGTATGGGCCATGTGAACGGTTTACAACTTCAATCTACAATGCCAACAACACCTGTTGATTATTTAGTTAAACCACATATAGACAAGGCTGAGCCTAAATCTGTATCTGTATTACCAGAGACAGGTCAAGAAAAGGCGCCTACATTATGGTCTCTATTATTAATCGCTTCAGGCTTATCATTATTGGTATACAAACGACGCAAGCAACAAAAACATACACGTTAATCACAGAGTAGCAACTTAACGGGAAGATATAAGTCTTTATTAAAGCTTTGTGTATGAAAGCGGGACAATGGAATCAAATTGATTTCTGTCTCGCTTTCATTGTTTTTGGAAAGAAGTGTTAAAAAAGATAACGGCATATTGTATATTTGATTTTATTTGATATATTTATAAGTGTATAGCGCACCGCTTATAAAGTGAGGTATCAGAATGAAAAAATTAATTACAACATGTATAACATTATTAGTCATTTTAACAGGATGCAGTGAGGACAATCATCAAAAGGAAGAAAAAGCAAACAAAGCCGAGCCTCAAACTTCTGAACCGGCTACGCAAGAAAAAGAGACGACAACAGATCAACAACAATCGAGTAAGAAAGAAGTACCAAAAGATAAGAAAGAAGTTGCACAATCATTAAGCGAAAGTGACAAGGAACATCATGAAAAAGTTCAACAAGAAAAGAAAGATGAAACGAAACCCCAATCGGAACCGAAGCCGTCTGACTTAGACCGGGTTGATCTTAAAACGAAAATTGCGCTCGCATTCTTTGTGGAAGATGCGGCCCGCTATACAATCACAGCAACAGAAATCAATCAAGGAACGTATGAACATGTGGGAGCAGCTGGAACGGAATCAAGAACTGTAAATCATTTACAAGTGACGCCTACCATTCAAGTGCCCAATGCACCTGAAGGCATGCAGTTTTATATGGTGTCGCCACCTAAAGGGAATTTTGTGACGATTGTTGGTGTAAGTCCAAATACTTTATTTATTGGCGGCACACAAAGTGCATTCATCGATTATCAAATGTTATTAAGTTCAGGTAAAGCAATGCCGCTGCTTCCGTTATATGAAGCACATCATAATGACCCACGTTTACACAACATTACGACAAAGATGTCAATCAGCCAGTGAGAAATCAGATGAGCCGTTATGCGTTAAAAATGAAACGTCTGCACGATGATGTGACGTATTACTTCCTTATTATAATAAGTTCATCTTATTCAATGACGCATAAGTTAAATGTAATTTTAAAATAATAAATTAAATATTATTAAAGGAAATCATAAAATGTCAAGTAATTGTCGTTTTATGGTTCTTTTTTTATAAACATTTAAATCGATAATGATTATCATTGTTGACAATTTAAAAAGAAGAGAGTAGGATATTTTTAAATCGTTATGATTACGATTTGTAACAAAGCATATTTATTTTAAAAGGAGATTGAATACATTTGGAAATCGTTCATTTTTCGAAATTTAATCCATCTGGAAATATGACAGTATTGGTAGATTCTACTCATGATCCTTCAGAATATGCGGGTATAGCGCAGCAATTAATGCAAACATCACACGTGGGGTGTGAACAAGTTGGGTTTATTGTTGATGCCAAAGGTGATATTCCACATCAACTTGTTATGAGCGGACAAGAATTTTGTGGTAATGGCACTTTGTCATTTATTCATTATTTGAAAACGCGAGATCTATTACCTTCTTCTTCATTTGAACTTCAAGTTTCAGGTTTGAGCGAACCGACGAAGTGTGCTTTTTATGAAGAGACAGGACAATATGAAGTCGCGTTACCTGGACCGACGGAAATACTTGAGAAACAATATACGATTGATGACGTTATTTTTGATGGTTTAGAAATTCAATATGATACATATCAACATTTTGTCTGTCCGATTTCAGTATGGTCAGATCGTTTGGCAATATCAGTTGAAAAATTTGTGCGTCAACATCAATGGCCGGAGCATTTCACTGCAATCGGTATTATGCTATATGAAGCACATCAACGACGTTTGCATCCACTGATATACATACCTCAAGTTGACAGTATCATTTGGGAGCAGAGCTGTGGTTCTGGAACAGGTTCAGTGGGCGTTTATGAAGCATATCGCCGACACAGTTCACATATTGAAGAGGAGATTTTGCAGCCAGGTGGCGCATTATCTGTTTCAACTCGTCGACAAGATGAGGGCTATGAAATTTCCATAAAGGGTCATGTTTCTACAGTTGCAACGGGATTAGCATACTTAGAATAAGGAGAGAACCATGATCGACATGCAACAAGAGATTAAACAATTTGAAGCGCAGTTAGAAAACTATGCGCAACAATTCGAGCAATTATACGAAAAAGCACAAGCAAGCGAACAGGCAGTATGCGATTTAGAACAATTGGTTGATGATTACAGTGCTTATATTCTTGATGAGCAACAAGCACAAGTATATCAACAGTGGTATACACATCCAGAATCTAATACACAGTTGATTCACGTATTAGCGGAGATTACTTCACGTTGCGTGAAACTAATGGAATCCACACGTGCACGTCGATTAATATCAGGAAATGCAGGTTCATCAGGCTATTTTGAAAATATAGAGCACTGTATTGTAGAAGAATTTGGCCAGTTTGAAATTAAACCGGAAGATACGGTATTACTCGTAGGTTCTGGCGCGTATCCGATGACGCTCGTTCAGATTGCACAAGAAACAGGTGCTAATGTGATTGGTATCGATATTGATGAAGATGCCGTAAACTATGGCCAAAAAGTGATTGAAATCTTAGCGCCGAATGAAGCTATTGAGATCCATCGTAAAAATGTGAATGAGTTAGAGGCGATTCGAGATGTGACGCATATCATTTTCAGCTCTACAGTTAAAATGAAATATGACATTCTTGCAGAGCTTTATGAGTTAACAAATCGAGATGTTGTTGTTTCTATGCGTTATGGAAATGACTTAAAATCTATCTTTAACTATCCAAAACAGGACACATATTCACAGCATTGGACATGTGTGGCTGATATTACGCAACCCGATCAGATTTTTGATATTGCACTTTATCAAAAAGCAAATGAAAGGGGCGCATCGTAATGTCAAAGTCAGTATTGATAGCAGGAACAGGTCCTGTGGCGATTCAACTGGCGGTATTGTTTGATCAATATTCAGATAATCAGATTGCGATGGCAAGCCGAAGTTTACAATCAGAGAAATCACGCAAATTCATTGAGGCTTATCAACAAACGCAAAAAGTTGAAGTTTCTGTTCAAAATGAAGCGCATCAACAATTAGCTGGAGAAGCAACGTTAGCCAACGTCTATGAAAGTTATCATGACATTCAAAAGCAATATGATGTGCTCGTCCCTTGCTTGTACAGCGGATGCGTATAGTGAAGTATTATCTCAGATTTCGGAACGTGTTTTAACGCAATTGAAAAGTGTTGTGCTTATTTCACCAACATTTGGATCGCATATGATTGTGAAACAGCAATTGCAAGCGTACCAACCGAATATTGAAGTTATTTCATTTTCAACTTATTTAGGAGATACGGGTGTGACAGATGTAGATCAACCGCACCGCGTAATCACTAAAGGGTTGAAGAAACGTCTTTATATCGGCTCAACTCAATCAAATACTCAAACTTTCCAGGAAATGGTCGCATTAATGACTCAAATTGGCGTGCCAGTAACAGTGGTGGAACATCCACTTCAAGCGGAGTCACGCAATAGCTCGCTCTATGTCCATCCTGCATTATTTATGAATATGCACGCACTTAAAGCGGTGTTTCAAGGTACCGATGTGCCGTTTTTTGTTTACAAATTGTTCCCAGAAGGACCAATAACGATGAAATGTATCACGGAAATGCGCTTAATGTGGCAAGAAGTGATGCATATTTTGCAGAAAATGAATATTGAAACTTTGAATTTATTGAAATTTATGGTGAAAGAAAATTATCCACTTCGTGAAGAAACAATCGATGCTTCAAAAATCGAAGCATTTGAAACATTATCACCAGTGGAGCAAGAGTATCTTTTATATGTACGTTATACAGGTATTCTGATTGATCCATTTTCAAAACCGGATGCGGCGGGTAAATATTTTGATTTTTCTGCCGTTCCATTTAAGCATGTCTTTCAAAATGGATCAGGGGAATGGCAAATTCCACGTATGCCGAGTGAAGATTACTATCGAACACAAATCATGCGCGGAATTGCACGTGTGCTCAAAATTAACACACCTATGATGGACACCTTTATGTATCGATATGAAGCACAGTTAGAAGCATTTCAAGCCAATCATCCGAACGATAGTTTTTCAGCACAGTTTAAAGTGCAAGATTTTGCGCATGATATTGCATGCATTGAATCGCAATTATCGCCGCACTAAAATAGGCTTTCTTATTATGGGTCTCGAATGGTTACATAGAGAGATGCCTACATTGAATCACTGTGTGTCTATTTAATGATAACTAAATATAAACTTCATAATACCCAAAACAAGGGTCACGGAGAAAAGAGAGGAAAAAGATTATGAAAAAGACTTTGAAGTGGCTGACTTTATGTATGGCCTTGTTACTTGTTTTATCAGCTTGTGGGAGTTCAAAGGCATTAGATGAGAAAAAAGAGGAGAAAAATCTTACATATGCAACATCTAAAGATATTGGAGATATGAATCCACACGTCTATGGTGGTTCTATGTCAGCACAAGGTATGGTTTATGAATCATTAGTTGATCATACACAAAAAGGGATTGAACCTTTATTAGCCAAATCATGGGACGTCTCTAAAGACGGTAAAACTTATACATTCCATTTACGTGAAGGCGTAAAATTCCATGATGGTACAAAATTTGATGCAGAAGCTGTTAAAAAGAATTTTGACGCTGTTCAAGCCAATAAAAAGTTACACTCTTGGATTAAAGTTTCTACTTTAATTGATAAAACAGAAGCAAAAGATGATTATACATTCGTATTAAAATTGAAAGAACCTTACAATGCAACTTTAGAAGAATTAGCAATGACACGTCCATTTGTATTTGTATCACCAAAAGCTTTTAAAGATGGCGGTACGAAAGATGGTTTGAAATCTTATGTAGGTACAGGTCCTTATAAGTTAAAATCACATGAAAAAGACGAACAAGCTAAATTCGAACGTAATGATGATTACTGGGGTGGACAACCTAAATTAAAATCAATCGTTGCGAAAGTGTTACCAGCAGGTGAAACATCATTCTTAGCTCTTCAAAAAGGTGAAGTTAACTTTGCATTTACAGATGACCGCGGAACTGACAACGTAGATAATGAAGCAATGAAAAAATTAGTGGACGAAGGCGACTACCAATTGAAACGTAGTAAACCAATGAACACTAAAATGATTGTTGCAAACACAGGTAAAAAAGACAGCCCTGCACAAGACAAAGCAGTTCGTGAAGCATTATGGCATAGTGTAGACCAAAAACGAATTTCAGAAAAAATCCTAGATAAAACTGAAAAACCTGCATCACAATTATTCTCAAAAAACGTGCCACATGCGAATATCGATTTACCAAAACGTGAATTTGATTTGAAAAAAGCTGAAAGTCTATTAGACGAAGCTGGTTGGAAACAATCTAAAAAAGGCGAAGTGCGTGAAAAAGACGGTAAAAAACTAGAAATGAACTTATATTATGACAATCACTCAAGTTCACAAAAAACAAGAAGCTGAATTTATCCAAGCGAAAGCAAAAGATATCGGTATGCAATTGAAAATTGTAGGCGAAACTTCTGATAAAGTTGCTGAACGCCGTACTTCAGGTGATTATGACTTATTATTCAACCAAACTTGGGGCTTACAATATGACCCACAAAGTACAATCTCTGCATTTAAAGCAGATACAGGTTACAAATCAGCAGTTTCTGGTATTAAAGAAAAATCAAAATTATTCGATGATATTGATACAGCATTATCAACACAAGATGCTACAACGCAAAAAGAAAAATATAAAGATATTTTAACAACTGTTCATGACGAAGCGATTTTCATTCCGATTTCTCATGGTGGTATGACAGTTGTTGCACCTAAAGATTTAAAAGATATCTCATTCAAACAATCACAATATGAATTACCATTTGAGCAAATGGAATATAAATAAGGATGCTTAATGTATGGTATACAGTGTAATCAAACGTTTGTTACTGACCGTACCATTGTTAATTGTGATTAGCTTTCTCACATTTGCTTTAACCCATTTGTCGAATGAAGATCCAGCTGTAGTTATTTTACATGCACAAGAAGTTCCAAATATTTCACAAAGTTTGATTGAGCAAACACGTGAAAAATATGGGCTAAATGACCCCTTTATTGTTCAATACTGGGAGTGGTTCAAATCGGCAGTACAGTTAAAGTTTGGTCATAGTTTTGTGACCGGCGAAGATGTGAGTTTAAGATTATGGCCAGCATTTTTTAACACGCTTAAATTAACACTCGTATCAAGTGTAGTCATTATTCTATTATCTATGTTACTTGGTATTTTAACTGCTTTATTTCGTGGGACATGGTTCGACCGTGTCACACGAAGTACAGCATTTGTTTTAACTGCAATCCCTTCATATTGGCTTGCAGCGATTTTAATTATTTTTGTTTCGGTCAAACTAAACATACTTCCAACATCAGGATTGACAGGACCAGAAAGTTATATCCTACCCGTACTTGTGATTACGTTAGGATATACAGGGATATATTTTAGAAATGTGCGCAGTGCCGTTATTCAACAATTGGATCAAGATTATGTCTTATATATGCGTGCAATGGGTGTACCAACATCTAAACTTTTGCTGTATGTTGCACGTAATGCGATGCAAGTCGTTGTCTCTATCTTTTGTATGTCTATACCATTGATTTTAGGTGGTTCGGTCGTGATAGAGAATGTCTTTGCATGGCCGGGTATGGGGCAGTTAAGCGTGAAAGCCGTACTTGAACAAGACTTTCCAATTATCCAAGCTTATGTGCTTGTTGTTTCTGTCTTATTTATACTTTTTAATACACTTGCAGATGTCATCAATATGTGGCTGAATCCAAGGTTAAGGGAGGAAGGCTAATATGATTGTCTTTCAAAGGTTATTAAAAGATACAGGCGCAAAATGGGCATTGGCAATTATCGCTATGTATTTATTGCTCGGCGTTTTTGCACCTTTTGTCACACCTTATCCGCCGAATGAAGTTGATATTGATAATAAATTTGCAGGAATGTCATTCGCACATTGGCTCGGTACAGATCATTTAGGTCGTGATATTTTAACGCGTATTATTTTCGCGATTCGACCGAGCTTTATTTTAGTTTTATTTGCACTTATATGTTCAGTATTCATAGGCACGGTTTTAGGCTTCATTTCAGGTTACTTCGGTAAGTGGGTTGATGCGATCATTATGCGTGCTTGCGACATCATGCTATCGTTTCCAACCTATGTCATGACGTTAGCACTCATCGGCGTGCTGGGCATTGGTTTGAAAAGTATTATCGTAGCGCTCATTGTGACACGTTGGGCATGGTTTTGCCGTATCATTCGGACGAGTGTTATGCAGTATAGAGACTCAGATGATGTGAAATTTGCACGGACAATTGGTTTATCACACAGTCGTATTATTGCGACCCATATTTTGCCACGAACTTTAGCAGATATTGCGATTATTTCAACAAGTTCAATGGTATCCATGATATTACAAATTTCCGGATTTTCATTTTTAGGATTAGGTGTCAAGGCGCCTACTGCGGAATGGGGCATGATGATGAATGAAGCACGAAAAGTCATGTTCAGTCACCCAGAGCTTATGTTTGCACCAGGTATTACGATTATTATTATCGTATTAGCTGTCAACTTTTTATCTGATGCATTACAAATTGCAATCGATCCTAAGTTGTCTAAACAACAAATGAAGCAACGGATTAAGAAAGGGTGGATATAATGCAAGATACTGTGATGCATGTAGAAGACTTAACATTAATTGATGACAACACAAACGATGTCTTAGTCCACCACTGTAATTTTACGTTACATCGCGGCGAGGTCATCGCGATTATCGGTGAGAGTGGGAGTGGAAAATCGGTTACGTGTAAAGCTTTATTAGGTATCAATGATCGAAATATACGAATGAGTGGCCAAGTTACTTTCCAAGATCAAAATCTTCATCAAGCCTCCGAACAGGAACTTCGAAAAATAAGAGGTCGACGTATTGCGATGATTATGCAACAGGGCGGGACGGCATTTAATCCGACTTTCACGGTTGGGACACAAATGAAAATGATGTTGCAACAGCATCGAAAAATGTCTAAAAAAGAGCAAACAGCCACGTTAAAACATTATTTTGACATGTTGGGGTTAAGAGATTTTAACCGTATTTTAAAATCTTATCCCCATCAATTGTCTGGCGGCATGTTGCAACGGCTGATGATTATTCTTGCCCTTGCACTCAAACCGGATATGATTATTGCTGATGAGCCTACAACAGCTTTAGATGCAATTACGCAGTATGAAGTCATTGAAGAACTACGCGAAATTAAAGAAAAAATTGGCTGTGCCATGCTTTTTGTTTCGCATGACTTAGCAGTGGTTAAAAGTATTGCCGATACGGTCCTTGTTATGCGTCATGGAGATGTCGTTGAGTCTGGGCCTGCGGAACAAATTTTTAATCAACCGCAACATGAGTATACGCAGTTTTTAATTGCGGCACGAGATCGCGTTTCAAAGCATTTTAAGGCGCTAAGAGGTGATATGACATGTTAGAAGTTCAAAATGTAACGAAATCATATCGTAGTGGTGAAAGACGACGTAAGCGTCAAATTGTAAAATCTGTTAGCCTTAAATGCGATAAAGGACAAAGTATTGCAATCATTGGTGAAAGTGGGAGTGGGAAATCCACTTTAGCACGCATGATTTTAGGCATTGAAAAACCAGATAGTGGAAAAGTATTACTCAATGGCCGTGATGTCTGTCACCGCCAAGTTAGATTGGGTAAAATGAGTGTTGTTTTCCAAGATTATAAATCATCTTTACACCCGTACTTCAATGTGAGGCAAATTTTAAGAGAAGCGTTACGGCAATGTGAATCACCTGTAAGCGATAAAGAGGCGTATATGGTCGATTTATTAAAAAGTGTTGGCCTAGATGCGCAATATCTTGATAAATACCCACAAATGATGTCTGGAGGAGAGGCACAACGCGTTGCCATTGCGAGAGCGATTAGCACGAAGCCCGATTATATTGTTTTGGACGAAGCAATCAGTGCATTAGATATGTCAATTCAATCACAGATTTTAGATTTGTTAATTCATTTAAGGGATGTTCATCAATTGAGCTTTATTTTTATTACACATGATATACAAGCAGCTGTATATCTATGTGAAGATTTAGTGATTTTTAACGATGGACAGATTCAAGAGCGATTGAATCGTGATACATTAAACAATGTGCAACACGCGTATACACGCGAACTTTTTGCAAAACAATTTATGAACTAGGAGGCAATTGTATGAAAGGTGCATTGGCATGGCCTTTTCTAAGATTATATATACTCGCACTCTTCTTCTTTAGTGCGAATGCGATCCTTAACGTTATGATTCCTTTACGTGGTCATGACTTAGGTGCAACAAACGCAACGATTGGTATCGTAATGGGGGCTTACATGCTCACTGCGATGCTCTTTAGACCATGGGCGGGGCAAGTCATAGCTAAAATTGGACCTATCAAAATATTGAGATGGATTTTAGTGATCAATGGATTTGCACTTATCCTATATGGCTTCACTGGGCTTGAAGGTTATTTCGTAGCACGTGTAATGCAAGGGGTGTGTACAGCCTTTTTCTCAATGTCATTACAAATTGGTATTATTGACGCATTACCTGAAGAAGATCGAGCACAAGGGATTTCATTATATTCTTTATTCTCTTACATACCAGGAATTATTGGACCTATCATAGCGGTTGGTATTTGGAATTTAGATAACCTTAGTTACTTTGCACTTGCGATGATTATCATTGCAGTGACAACAGGTGTAGTCGGCTTCAGTGCAACGTTAAATCAAGATCACGAGCCACAAGCCGAACAACCTGAGAAACCACCTTATGGGCCTGTAACCGTATTTTTACAACTGTTTAAAAATCCATTTTTATTCAAATCAGGCATGATTATGCTCATTGCTTCTATTGGATTTGGTGCAGTTTTCTACGTTTATTGTATTGTATGTGAATACATATCAAGTTGGACATGCCAGTGTCTTTTTAGCAATTCAAGCGATTACAGTCGTATTTTCGAGATTCTTTTTAAGAAAGTATATTCCTTCAGACGGGAAATGGCATGTTGGATTTATGCTAAAAGTACTCGGATTGCTCACGATTGCTTTATTCTTGATTGCAATGGGACCTTATCTAGGTGCACTCATTCTTTATGTGAGTGCAATCATGATAGGTATTACACAAGCCATGGTTTATCCAACGCTCACGTCTTTCTTGAGTTTCAAATTACCGAAACAAGGGCGTAACATGCTTCTCGGACTATTTATTGCAACTGCAGATTTAGGCGTATCATTAGGTGCTGCCTTAATGGGACCTATTGCCGATTTAACAGGTTATGCAAATATGTATCTCATATGCGGTATTTTAATGGCCATCATTACTGTGATAAGCATTGACCGTAGACCACAATTTATAGAACGTTAAAAAATGAGTAACGCTTCCTTCATTAAGCTGATTGCTATACACTGCTTAATAAGGGAGCGTTTTTGTGATTCAATCATATGCATATATTTAGCGGATATCCTAAACCCATATATCGCGTTATATGTGGGTTGATATAAGAAATTGTAAGAATGAGGTCTTTGCATCACGTCATTAATAAATATCGAATTTAATGAGGTATGAAGCGTTTAAATCTATAACCTCTTGATTGAGCCCTTCAAGTTGATGATGTTCTTTGTAGATACTTTTATAATGTGAAGACATTTGCCACGTTTCAAAACTGTCACGGTCATCCCATAAGGATAAAATAATGTAGTGATTTTGTGGGTCATAGGGTCTCAGTACTCTCAGAGCGACGAACCCGGGTGTTTCACCTAAGTAGGACGTTCGATTAAGAAAACGCTCCTCAAAGATAGCCTCACTGTAGCGAGCAACCTTAATGTAATTCATTACACAGAAATGGTCTGGTGAAAGGGTACCGATGTTTTCAATGGCGGTATATGTTTTTGCATCATTATTTTTATAAATCGTAGTTGTCAAATCATTTTCTTCAATCTGATAAAGGTGATCTTTATGAGAGAGTATCATTTTTTATACCTCCTCCTTATCCTTTATCACTTATACCCGTTATTGCACACTTTAATTGCATAAATTAAATTTTGTAACTGTAAATTTTGTTGTATTAAACTATAAAAACTCATTATAATAGTAAAACGTTAAAGTTGCTGTTAGCAGATTTAAATTGAGAGAGAATGAATAATAAAGGGGAGATAAAACAATGTTGCGCCATCGCACAGATTTAACAAAGGATATTCAAACATTAATGCTTACGGCTGATCCAAATCTTGAAAAAGTAAAAGCAGTATTTGAAGCGGGGAAGTGTTATGAATGGGTTGAAGGGAAGACGTTGATAGGTATTGCTGTGGTGCATGAGAGAGACACAAAAGCAGAGATTATGAATTTGAGTGTGGCGTCACAATTCGAAGGGCAAGGCTATGCGCGTAAAATCCTTGATACTTTGACAAAAATATACGCCGATGAAGGTTATCACTACTTAAGCATAGGTACAGGAAATTCAAGTTTAAGACAATTGAAAATTTACCAAAAAAATGGATTCCGAATTGTTGCTATACAACATGATTATTTTATCAGACAAGGTTATGCCCCTATTTATGAAGAAGGCATTCAATGTCGAGATATGCTAGTGTTAGAAAAAGAGCTTATATCATCGAGTAACATATCTTAAATATAAAAAACATGTGGCTGGGTAGGACAGTGATGCTTCTAACATTAAGTTAGAACAATTGATAAAAGCATAGGTTATGTCCTGACCTCAGCCACAGTCATTCTTGAATGGGATGAAGAGAAGAGTTACTTTTTAGGCGTATGAGTTCTTTGTTGTAACGATTGATTAATTTGTTGAATTTCTTTCTTAGTTATTAAGTAGTTGATACCCCAAATGATGAAATATATAAAGCTATAAATAATGGCAAAAAAATACAAAGGCAGTGATTTTTAACGGGAACCATCCTGCTAAGCAAGCGAGCGGAAGAAAAAGTAAAAACATAAAGGAAAAGTGACGTAATGTCCGTTTTGTTAATGAAGTATCTTCGTATTCGAATATTTTTGCACCCCATTGAAACAAGATACCAATAATACCCCATAGAATCATCATAATGAGCATGATTTGCGCTTCAGTAAAATTTTGATAATACCACTCGCCAATTGTAGAAATAGGATTTGTAGGATGGTATTCATGATGGCTAAAAATCATCGAAATGAAAATTGAAATTAACACACCGATTGTCACTCCGATACAAAAACCATTTTTAATTGTTTTCATAGACCTAACCTCTCTTTAATAGATTTCACATAACGGCGCGAGGAATAAGTTAAATAGTCGTGCTTGAAAACCAGTTTTAAACTACCACTAGATGTGATTTCAATGTGATTTAAATAGTTGAGATTAATCAACTCACTTTTAGAAATCTGAATAAATGATGCAGGCAATTTAACTTTAATTTTGTAGAGTCGTTCTACCATTGTAAATGTCCCAATTACTGTTATGATTTTAAGTTTTTGTCGCTCCGTATAGATAGCAATAATATCTGTTATATCTACAAAGTAAATGGCGTTATCTTCTGTTTTTACATTCAAATAGGGCGTATCTTCTTGAATTTCTGTAACTATTTTTTGTAAATCAGGAGTCATAGACTTTGTAGTGATATGGATGTGATCCTCTGCCATCGCTGGATTAAGCGTAATGGTAACTTTCATAGGTGCTAACCTCCTTGTATTAAGTAAACCAAAGAAAACCCAAAAATACTATCTGCTGTTGCTATATGGTAGTGGATTCTTGTTAAACGGCATCGTAAGGAAAATAAACGGTGGGGTATAGAAAAGCGTCAATAATTTTTAATATATTCATCCATTATTTTTTGCGCAAGGTGTAGTAAGGGTTTAAAGTGATTTCAAATGTGGAAAATGTGAACCACTATTTTAAATTATTGTCGAAAGGAGTATGTGATGATCAATTTAATCTCTGCAATTGGTTCCATTGGGACGTTTATTATGGCGTTATTTTATTTTGTATCTGTGAGTGTCCAACTCTATCAAATGAAAATGAGTTTTTTACCTGCATTAGGATTCAATCAGATTTTGATGACACGAGATGGCGAAAGATTAAAATTAAAAAATACGGCTTCAACAACTTCGACAGATATAGGAGACGATTTTTTGAAGTTATTTAATCTTGGTGCGGGTGCAGCAAAACAAATTAAAATAGAAGTGTTTATCGACGAAGGTCAGGTTTTACAGAGAAAGTATGTTAGTATTTTGCCAAGTAAAGAGAGTTATTTATTACCTATTAATAAAGCTGTATTCAATGAGTTAGATCGCACTATTGAAAATAATGGGTATGAATCAAATTTAAAAATTAAAATGACATATCAACATAATGTGAGTCGGAAAACGCAAACGTTATATTTAAAAGGGAATATCGATAGTTTTAATCGTTACGATGATCGTTCAGTTTATGAATTGCAGTTTATAGAGGTAGATGGATAATCAAAGTATATGCGGACATCAATTGATACAAATTATATATTTTCTAAAACAAGTAATAGGAAGGACATACTTATCTGTTAATAGAATAGGTATAATTAGGGTTATAAATCATAGAAGCCTATTAGTCATGTGTTAATCATCCTCAGCGATTAAATTTGTAATAATTCGAGGTGATGGCATATGACAATAATAATCAACTTGGATGTTTATTTATCAATATCTCTAAGTATTATTGGGACTTTGTATGCAGTGACCTTATTGTTTAAAAATACAAAAAAATAGGCTCTCGTTATTTGGGAAACAAGAGGACCTATGATAGGCTGTAATGATTAACATATTTGAGTCTGGAAGCTCACTAATATGTTGCTATGTTTTTGCACCTAGTTCACGGTTAGTAGCCTAGGCTAGGTGTTTTTTCTTTTCTTCGTACTATCACTATATGTTACCGAAGTCAAAAAGTGTTGCTGTCGAAAGTTAACAACGTCCTTACTTAGCGTTTTGATAAGCAAGTAGTGTATAAACGGTTTCAAGATAAGGAACGGCTATTTGATGTGCTTGAGCACGTTGATAAATATAACCTTGAATGGCGTCGACTTCTAAAGGTTGACCTTGCATGATGTCATAATACATACTTGTTCCCATTTCATCAGGATACCCGGCATAAATCTTCATAATGGCGTCTACGATATTGTCATCCAACTGAATGCTTTCAGCTTGCGCAACGGCTGTGCCTTCTTCTAATAAGTGTCGACAAAGTTGAATCATCGCATCATCATGTAATACACGTGCGGTATCACGGCCTAGTGCGGTTATAGTATTAATTCCTAAATTTACGATGAGTTTATACCATATCGCATTTTCAATATGATTTTCGAGTACGAGCTCTAACGGGGCATCTTTTAGTTGCAGAGCAAGTTGTTCTGTATGAGCGTCTGCTTGGATATGAAGTTTATAGTCTCTAAAGTGTGTCACACGTTGCTCTTGTTTTTGACCACTAATGTAAACAACAGCTTGATAAGCATGATAGTCTGCTAATTGTTTGAGTTGACCATAGCCGTTTTGTGCCAAGATCACCAATGTGTTTGCATGTGTCGAATGGACGAGTTCTGGAATGACATCGGCTAATTGATGCGTTTTCACAGCAATAAAAATCACGTCAAACGGCTCTTGTACCGCTTCAATAGCCCGAACAGTCAGTTCCTGTTGGACTTGCGCATTCGATTCTTGAAAATGAATGATTTGATTTTGACGTCCTATTAACGTGACATCAAATGTGTGCGAAAGTGCAAAGGTAAGAGATGCCCCCACAGCGCCAGGCCCTATTACTGCAATTTTAGTCATGTTTGCCCTCTTTTCTCTATAAAATATAGGATGATTTACTGATATGTTTTAATGTATTACGATTAAAATACATTGTAAAGTCCGTTTTGATAATAAACGAATGATTGATCACTTTCGAAAATATGCCTGTTCAAATATTTTTCAAAAATGTGGTTTGCATTCTTGTGATATATTAAATATAAATGGAAAAATAAGGCGAATTGTTTTACGATTGATATATTAAAAATTAAAGGGTGAATGAATTGAAAACTTTAAATAATATCCAACAAATGAAGCGTGACGGTGAAAAAATTTCAATGGTAACTGCTTATGATTATCCGAGCGCCAAACAAGTGGAAGCTGCTCAAATCGATATGATTTTAGTCGGTGATTCATTAGGAATGACAGTCCTCGGATATGAAAGTACAGTAGATGTTACTTTAGAAGATATGCTACATCATAGTCGTGCTGTTCGTCGCGGTGCACCCAACACATTTGTTGTAGTAGATATGCCTTTTGGTTCAGTAGGTATCGATGCTTCAACAGATATTCAAAATGCTATTCGATTATACCAAGAAAGTCATGGAAATGCTTTGAAAGTAGAGGGTGCGCATCTAACACCTTTTATGAAACAAGCGACACAAATGGGTATTCCGATTGTGGCACATTTAGGTTTAACACCCCAAAGCGTCGGTGTTTTAGGTTACAAAATGCGAGGGACAACAAAAGAAGCAGCACAGCAATTAATTGAAGATGCACAAGCTGTAGAACAAGCAGGAGCAATCGCACTCGTATTAGAAGCGATTCCGAGTGATCTTGCAAAAGTAATTTCAGAAAAACTTACGATTCCAGTTATTGGTATAGGTGCAGGTAAAGATACAGATGGTCAAGTGCTGGTTTATCACGATATGCTTAATTATGGCGTAGAAAGACAAGCGAAATTTGTAAAACAATACGAAGATTTCTCGATTGGTATGGCTGCGCTTGAAAAATATAATGAAGAAGTGAAAACAGGTGTCTTTCCTTCTGAAGCATACACTTATAAAAAACAAATTATGGATGAGGTAGAAGCATGACACAGGTCATTACAACAGTTAAAGAAATGCAACAATTGATGAAACAACATCAATTAAAAGGTCGGAAAATTGGTTTTGTGCCAACAATGGGCGCTTTACATGATGGACACTTAACCATGATGCGTCAATCGATAACGGAAAATGATGTGACAGCGATCAGTGTTTTTGTGAACCCTTTACAATTTGGACCTAATGAAGATTTTGATGCCTATCCTCGCCAAATTGACCAAGATGTGGCGATGGTAGAAGCAATTGGTGTGGATTATGTCTTTTATCCAACAGTCGAAGAAATGTATCCGGGAGAAATTGGCATCCATGTTACAGTGGGACGACTGGCAGAAGTTCTAGAAGGGGCACAACGCCCAGGCCACTTTGATGGCGTTGTGACAGTTGTAAACAAGTTATTTAATATCGTCCATCCTGACGTAGCTTATTTTGGTAAAAAAGATGCGCAACAATTGGCGATCGTAGAACAAATGGTATTAGATTTTAACCATGATGTTCAAATCGTTGGTGTAGATATCGTGCGAGAGGCTGATGGATTGGCTAAAAGTTCAAGAAATGTTTATCTCACACCGGAAGAACGTGAAGAAGCGGTTCATTTACACAAAAGTTTAGAACTCGCGAAATCGCTATATCAGGCGGGTGAGCGCAATAGTAGCGTTATTATAGATAAAGTGACACAATATCTTCAGATGCATACGAGTGGTCGTGTTGAAGAAGTTGCAATTTATAGCTACCCAGAATTGCGTGAACAAGTTATGATAGAAGGACGTATTTTTATATCATTAGCTGTGAAGTTTACACAAGCACGGCTAATCGATAATATCATTATTGGAGATGAACAAGAGAAATGATTAGAACTATGATGAACGCAAAAATTCATCGTGCACGTGTTACAGAATCAAATTTAAACTATGTCGGTAGCATTACAATTGATGCTGATATTCTTGATGCTGTAGATATTTTACCAAATGAAAAAGTCGCGATTGTAAATAATAATAATGGTGCACGTTTTGAGACATATGTCATCGCAGGAGAACGTGGGAGTGGCAAAATATGCTTGAATGGTGCCGCATCTCGATTGGTCGAAGTAGATGATGTGGTCATTATTATGACGTATGCACAACTTAACGAAACGGAATTACAAACACATGCACCAAAAGTTGCAGTGATGAATGAAAAAAATGAAATCGTGCAAATGATTCATGAAAAAGAAAATACAATTGTCATGTAAGGACTTTCTCCATAGCACAACATGATGTTTTCAATACAAGAAGTTGTTAATATGAACGGTTGGTGAAACATTCACTGACCGTTATTTTAATTTTTGATAATAAAAAAGCACAAATATCTCTATAATTGTAAGTGACCCAACCAACGATTAAGGAAATATTGTGTCTATGTATTATGATATTTCAAAATTGAAGAAACAACGCTTTTATTGTAAAGCTTATCAACAAACTTTTACAGCTAAATCACCCTATATTCAATCCCGATGTACCATCTCAAATGAGGTCATCCACATTTAACGAATGGGGGCCAATTGAGGGAATTAATCATAAAATAAAACTGATTAAACGGGTTTATTATGGTTATAGAAATTTCTGGAATTTTAGGAATCTAATCTTAATCATTTCTAAGGTATTTGTAAGTAAATATAAACAACCAGTCTGGGACATAAATACCAAAATAAATAGCTCGAAGATGATTTTGACAAAAATCGTCTTCGAGCTTCCTTTTTATTATCATGCTTCATATTATATAGGCTCGCTTTCCGAGGGGACAGCCTCAGCCTGTAGTCTTCGGCTCGTCCTGTTCCCTCAGGAGCCTCGCTATAAATACTTCGCTTATATATGTAATCATTCACCATTATACTTAAACAATAAGGCACTTTCGTATAATTTAATTAATGCCAATAAAAACTAAACTAACGAGGTGCCTAAGGAAATTAGTCGCATCTAGTGCGGCTAAACTGATGATAAAAGGAAAAAAATCCGAGATTTTTCGTTTTTTACGAAAACCTCGGATTTCATCGATTATTGAGACAATTTTGTCTCAGGCTCGTTGGATTGCATTTAAATATTTTTCGTGATGTGATTGTTTTTGTGAATCAACATTTGCAAATAGCGAACTTCTTTTAATTAAAATTAGTTTTCATCTATGACCATGCCATCACGCCAAGAAGGATAACGAAGTGTCCCCTGGTGTGCTTTATATTTTTGATTGCTTGCACCACGTTCGAAAGGTTGAGCAGGGAAGAATTCAATTTCTGGTGAAACTTGAAGCTGTTGGGCATACCAGTTTGCCCATTCTTCACCGCCAACTGGTTCATCATCTGTAATATTATAAATACCAGGCTCCAACGTAAGTGCGGCAACTGCTGCTTCTACAGTATCCTCAATATGAACAAAAGAGGTTACACCCTTTGAAACTTGAGCTTTCCCTGCTTTAAATTGATTATAAATCATACCTCCTTTTCCATACCAAGTCCCTTCACCATACATCATTCCGTATCTAAGAATAACAGCATGTGATAAACGCTGACTTTCTTTTTCTAAACCGATAACACCATCGACGGTTATTTTTCTATCTCCTGAAGATTCGGTATCCAATGCCGTCTGCTCATCTGCTAATGAGGCGCCAGGTGCGTACATAAAGGCTAAACTTTGTGAAATGATATGCTGAATATTATATTTCAGTGCCAGATCCACTAAATTTCGAGTGCCTTCAACGCGAACTTTTGTATTTGCTGACATATCGACATTTTTTAAATCTGTAATTTGATGCATGATGACGTCAGGTTTGAAATCTCTCAATGCAGGTTCTATTGTTTTTGGCTCGAGGATATTACCAATCCAGGCTTTTGCGCCGAGTTGTTCCAAGCGTGCTTTACCGTTTTGCGAAGTTGTAAAACCAGCAACCTCATACCCTTCTTGAATTAAGCGTTGTGTTAACTTCATACCAATGAGGCCAGTTGCGCCTGTGACGAATATCTTTTTCATTACTTTACTCCTTTGTATTAAATGGAATCAGGTTAATCATTTAATGACGATTCCTTTTCATTTGTTAATAATCCGTATTTATATTAAATAGCCGGTTTTGAAAAATTAAAACAAAGTAGATAGTGAATATTAGCTCTAGTAAAAATAATTATTTCTCGAATTTATGACAAAAAATAAAAATATCAAATGATTCTTATATTTTTGATTGTGTTTTCAGTTTTAATATGACATACTTTTATTAATTAGTATGACATATTAAATGTTAATGAGGTGGTAAAGTATGACAAAATACGTCTACGCTTTTGATGAAGGGCAAAAAGATATGAAAGATTTATTAGGTGGCAAAGGTGCGAATTTATCTGAAATGAAGCGCTTAGGACTACCTGTTCCTGATGGTTTTACCATTACAACTGAAGCTTGTATTGAATATCTAAAAAATGGAGAAAAACTTGCTGATGAGGTTCAAGATCAATTAGAAACACAACTCGCAGCTTTTTCAGAGAGAACGGGCAAGGCTTTTTCATCAAATGATCATTTGTTACTTGTTTCGGTTCGGAGTGGCGCGAAAATTTCAATGCCCGGTATGATGGATACAATTTTAAATTTAGGATTAAATGATGAAAATGTTGAAAAACTGGCAGCTAAAACTGGAGATGCCCGTTTTTCATACGATTGTTATAGACGTCTATTACAAATGTTTGGTGAAGTTGTATATCACATTCCGATGTCTGCTTTCGATACATATTTTAATGCGTATAAACAGTCACATGGTTACGAAAATGATGCAGATATCCCAGCAGAAGGTTTGAAAGAGATATGTGAGCATTATAAAACTGTTTATATTGAAGAAGTTTACAAACCATTCCCACAGGCCCCTATAGACCAACTACGAGAAGCGATTGAAGCTGTATTTAAATCATGGGATAACGATCGTGCGCGTGTGTATCGTGATTTGAATGAGATTCCACATGATATCGGTACAGCGGTTAATGTTCAAGAAATGGTTTTTGGTAATAGTGGCCCTAAAAGTGGCACAGGGGTGGCGTTTACACGTAATCCTGTGACAGGAGAGGCACAATTATTTGGTGAATACTTATTAAATGCGCAAGGAGAAGATGTGGTAGCGGGGATACGGACGCCGAAAGATATTGCAACATTACAGGCGCAAATGCCACACGTACATCAAGCTTTCGTCGAAGTTTCAGAACAACTTGAAGCCCATTATAAAGATATGCAAGATATTGAATTTACAATAGAAAATGAAAAGCTATATATTTTACAAACGCGTAACGGTAAGCGCACAGCTAAAGCGGCAATTCAAATTGCAGTGGATCTTGTAGAAGAAGGCGTCATCTCAAAAGAAGAAGCAATGCACAAAGTAGATGTGAAATCGATCGATACATTGTTACATCCTACTTTTAAAGACGAAGCACTTGAAGTCGCAGAAGTGATATCTAAAGCGGGTTTACCTGCAAGCCCGGGTGCTGCAACAGGTAAGATTGTTTTCTCAGCCGAAGCAGCGCAATTGCAAGCGGAGCAAGGAGAAAAAGTCATTTTAATGCGTCCCGAAACATCTCCTGAAGATATTGAAGGGATGATCGCAAGTGAAGCAATTGTTACAACACACGGAGGAATGACATCTCACGCCGCTGTTGTCGCGCGCGGTATGGGGAAATGTTGTGTGACAGGCTGTTCAGATCTTGAAATCAATACAAAAGAAAAAATCGTATCGTATGCTGGAAAAACATTACAAGAAGGCGATATGGTATCTGTTGATGGTGCAAAAGGCGACCTTTATGTTGGTGAAATTGAAACAACAAGTGCTGAACATAGTGAAGCTTTTGAACAATTTATGCAATGGGCAGAAGACGTGGCCCGCCTTAATGTCCGTATGAACGCTGAAACAACGCCGGACATTGAAGCTGGTTATCAATTTAATGCTAAAGGAATTGGTTTAGTTCGCACTGAGCATATGTTTTTTGGTGCAGAGCGTCTTGTAGAAATGCGTCGCTTTATTTTATCTTCAGATGATGCAACGAGAAAGGCAGCTTTAGATAAAATACGTGCTTATCAAACAGAAGATTTCGAACAGATTTTCCGCTTATCAGGCGAGCGTCCAACGATTGTTCGTTTATTAGATCCACCTTTACATGAGTTTTTACCAAAATCAGAAGATGAAATTCAAAATGTAGCACAACAATTGGCCATTCCAGTAGAAAAATTAAACAAACGTATATTAGAGTTACACGAAACAAACCCTATGTTGGGGCATCGTGGTTGTCGATTAGCTATCACCTATCCAGAGCTTTATGTGATGCAAGCAGAAGCGATTATGAATAGTGTGGCACAATTACAGCAAGAGGGAATCCATTGCCAACCAGAAATTATGATTCCACTTGTATCTACAGTAGAAGAATTTAAAATTTTACAGACACAAATTGTGGAAGCCATCCAACGTATTGAAACAAAAACAGATCAGACATTGCACTTTTTAATGGGAACAATGATTGAAACACCGCGTGCATGTATGATTGCAAATGAACTTGCTGAAGTGTGTGATTTCTTTAGTTTTGGTACGAATGATTTAACACAGTTAACGTATGGCTTTTCCCGTGATGATGCTGGAAAATTCATCAATGAATACTTAAACCAACAAATTTTAGAAGTTGATCCATTCCAAACTTTAGATGTTAATGGGGTAGGGGCATTGATTAAAATGGCTGTTGAGCAAGCAAAACAGGCCAATGAATCAATCAAAATTGGTGTATGTGGAGAGTTAGGAGGCGACCCTAAATCGATTCATCACTTTAACAAAATGGCTATTGATTATGTATCATGTTCACCTTTCCGCGTACCAGGAGCCATTTTAGCTACCGCACAAAGTGTCGTTGAGAGCGAGCGATAAGGCTATGGAGAAAAGGCAATTGACGATTTTTATCGTATCTGATTCACTAGGTGAAACGGCGCAACGTATGGTACATGCCGGTGTCAGTCAATTTCCAGATTTGACGCAAATTGAAATTAAAAAGTTTTCGTTTATCAAAAGCGAGGAAGAGTTAGTTCATGTATTAAAGTTAGCAAAAGAAAGAGATGCGATTGTTGTTACGACGCTAGTGACAGAAGAATATAATGTTATGGGACAAGCGTATGCAAACCAATATCAAATTCCATATATTGACTATATGTCGTCGCTCCTTCACCATATTCAAGCGCAAACGGGTCATATTCCTACGAAAGAAACAGGGATGATTCGAAAATTAGATGATGATTACTTCAAGCGTATTGATGCGATTGAATATTCGGTTAAATATGATGATGGTAAGCATTTTACGGATATAGGTGAAGCGGACGCACTCATTGTAGGTGTTTCGCGTACATCTAAGACGCCATTAAGCATGTACTTAGCAAATAAAGGCTATAAAATTGCGAATATCCCACTAGTTCCCGAAGTGACAATCCCATACGAGACGATAAAAAAGAAGCAAATTAAAGTATTCGGCTTAACAGCGAGCCCACAATATATTATGAACATTCGAACAGAGCGAATGAAAATATTAGGCATCGACGGCCAAGCCAATTATAACGATTTAAAACGAATCAAAGTGGAGTTGGCCTATGCGGAAGAAGTATTCAAAAAGTTGAATGCAACCGTGATTAACACAGAATATCGCTCGATTGAAGAGTCGGCATTCTATATCGAAAAATTTCTACAGGCCTCTTTTTAAATACATTCAAAAATAAAAAACAGAGCCTAGGACATAACCTAGCCAAAATAAGAAAACACCTCAAATTCTTGAATGAATTTTGGGGTGTTTTTTAGGAAATTGAAACCGTATCTCCCAGTTCTTTGCCATGTGTAGCGGTTAAATTATTTTAAATTGCGTGTATTTTGATTTTTAGTTGGTACAACAAAATACAATATTGCAAATACAATAATAGAAATAAAAGTGACTGCTGCAGTAATGGCAGGACTTAGGCTAAATAACACAGAAGAAATAACACATAAAGTACTAATAATAATCGCGATTAAATAAATGCGTTCTTTCAATTTTTCTGACATGATTTCTCACCCCTTTTATTCACTTTAATCATATCAAATTAAAGTGATGAATCAATCGCTATTTGAAAATTCATTGAACATTTCAATAAATAGTCGCAGAAGATTGTTCTTGAGCAGTGAATATGTTATATTTTCAAAGTATGCTTAAACGATTCAACGCATTAAAGCGAAAGGGTGAAAGGTATTGTCACAAAAGTCACAGTGGAAATCGTCGACGGGATTTATTTTAGCGAGCGCAGGCTCCGCAATTGGTTTAGGGGCATTATGGAAGTTTCCATATATGGCAGGGATGTATGGCGGCGGAGCTTTTTTATTCATGTTTGTTTTATTCACTATTTTAATAGGTCTCCCTTTTCTGATTATGGAATTTGCAGTAGGTAAATTAGGCAGAATCTATACAACGCAATTATTCGGAAAGTTAACGGGCCAAAAATGGCTTAATAGTATCGGTTGGATTGGCAATCTAACAGTATTTTTGTTGTTCGGTTTTTACAGTGTGATTGGGGGCTGGATTGTAGTCTATATTGGAATCGTTGGACTTCAATGGATTCATCTCGGCCTCGCGCATTTGAGCGATATACGTTTTGAATCGGTCATTAGCCAACCTGCCTATACATTGATCGGACAGCTTATATTTATTGGACTGACTTGTTTAATTGTGATGCTAGGCGTTGAAAAAGGTTTAGAAAAGGCATCTAAAGTGATGATGCCGCTGCTTTTTATCTTTTTAATTATCATTGTTGCCCAATCGCTTTCTTTAAAAGGTGCTATGGAAGGGGTGCGCTTTTTATTTGAACCACGCGTGACAGACATAACGATGGATTCTATTTTATTTGCGTTAGGCCAATCCTTTTTCGCACTATCATTAGGTACGACTGGTATGATGACATATGCAAGTTACGCACCTAAAGAAATGCCAATTAAGCGGTCTGCAATTACGATTGTTGCTATGAATATTGTTATCGCCATTTTAGCGGGTTTAGCTATATTTCCGGCATTACAGGCTTTTGGCTATCAGCCTAAAGAGGGACCTGGTTTATTATTCAAAGTGTTACCCCTTGTTTTTGAAAAAATTCAATTTGGTGCGTTATTTTATATTATTTTCCTAGTTCTCTTTTTGTTTGCAGCATTGACTTCTTCAATTTCATTGCTAGAGTTAAATATTTCTAATTTAACACGCAATGATAATCGAAAACGCACCAAAATGACGATGCTCGTAGGTGCAGGTGTGGTCATGATAAGTATACCGGCAATGTTGTCATTCAGTAGCTTAAGCGGATTAACTTTTGGTGCAGGTACGCTTTTTGATAATATGGATTTTCTTGTTTCAAATATTTTGCTACCTATTGGCGCGCTCGCCTCAACATTAGCAATTGGCCATAAGGTTAAAAAGGAGACATTAAGAGAGGCATTTGGTAATCACCGTCTTAAACTATTTTACCCATGGTATATATTAGTAAAATGGGTATTGCCATGTATTATATTAGCAGTATTCATTTTACAATTTGTTTGAACAGATTAAGTTTGACGTTTTTGTCTTATAGCACATTTCTGATTAATAAAGTTCAATATAAAAAAGCGTGGTCGAACTTGCCTCAATGATGAGAGGCAGACTACCACGCTTTTTAAATGAATGACAAGAAGAAATTTACATATAATATTGATGTTGTCTCAGTTCGCCATGTTTTGCAAAATGGCATAAATCGTGAATCATGCGGTGGCTCAGTTGTTTTTCATGTGAAGTCAGTGTTAAACCATTTGCTTCTAAAATATCGAGTCGTCCCATCCAAAAAATTAAGTCTAAGATATGATAAGCTGAAGCATAGCGTGGGTGATCAGGACGAAACCAATTAAACTCAGCTTTCCAAGTGGGCGCCGTTTTTGAAAGTGTGTGAAAAAGGTCGAGAAACGGCTGTTTAAAATAGAAATCTGTGATAAGCCGACGTTGTTGTTGCGCTGTCATCATCTCATGAAGAGCGGGTATGGGTAATCCAGCACGACTCAAAATTGCTTGAAATTGTAAAGGGTCTAATTTTTTTTGCTCGTTTTTAATATAAATATCACCTTCTGATGATGTGATACCTAATAAAACAGGTATATCGACATGGTCATAATGGGGCTCAATCTCCTTTGATGCAACAGGTTGATAAATTAATTCTAACCCTTTTGAAGGACCATAATGTGATTGATGCGCCTCCATCAACGTTAAAATAGCGTCACTATCTAATGTTTCCCATGTTTGATTGGGAAAGTGTCGATGTTTTAATGTGTTGAACATTTGCGCTTTTTGTTGTGCGGCGTATGGCGTATCGAGTTGTAATATGCCGCTTAACAGTACCGCATGTCGAATCAATGGTCTCACGCTTCGTATGCGTAACAGTGCCTCAATACTCATTGCGCCTGCGGATTGGCCCATGAGTGTGATACACTCCGGATCGCCACCAAAGCTGGAAATATGCGCATAGACCCACTTTAATGCACAGATTTGGTCAGAAAGTCCATTGTTTGCCTGCCAGTCAGAATGAATTGCAGACCAGTCCAAAAAACCTAAAGCACCTAATCGGTAATTGAATGTGACAACGATGACGTCCTCTTGTTGAACAATCGTTTGGGGTTGATATATATCTTGGGCACTATGACCATTCACAAAGCTTCCACCGTAAATAAAAATAATGACAGGTAGAAGTTGATCGCCCTTAGAGTGAGGACGCCAAATATTTAATGTGAGACAATCTTCACTTTGTTGAGGTGGTTCTTGAAAAGGAGAGAAAAAAGCTTCAAGCGAATTAAAGGGTTGTATCGGTGTATGACCAAATTCTGTCGCATAGAGGTCATTCTCGTAATATGTAACGGGCTGGGCATGTTTAAAGCGCAAAGCGCCTTTTGGTGATTGTGCGTAAGGAATACCTTTAAAAACGTCAAAACCAGCATATGATTTGCCATAAATTGTTCCTAATTTCGTATCAATACGCATCCCTTTCACTCCTTCAATGGTACAAATAAGCTTCAGCTAAGCTTTCTTTTTGATAAATCCCCATGCCCGTTTTTAATAATTTAAACCCACAAGATTCATAAAAATCAGTATGACCAATAGTCGAAATGAGATGAATACAGGAAACTGAACGAAAGATGTCGCAAAGTTGATGTAAAAGCTTTTTACCAATCCCTTGCCGTTGATAGTGTGGATGGACAATCACATCATATATAGCAGCATTGAAAACACCGTCAGAAAGGGCACGGGCACAGCCAACGATTTTTTGTTGGTGGACAGCTACAAAAATATGTGTGCTTGCATTGTAAATGACTCCAATATTTTCGAGCGTATGGCCAAACCAACCAATATCTTGATATAGCTTATAAAGTTGCTGAATGTCTTCCGATGTCAGCGTTGTTTTTGAGATGATCTCCATAAACTTAGCCTCCTTTATCTTTATTATATATTATAACGCAAACCATCATTTAAATTATCAGAAAAATATGAATATAAAAATTGATTGCCTTTACATTGAATCTCGCTATAATTTAACCTATAATTCATATTGAGTAACTAAGAATTAAGGTAGTGAATGGATTGAGGAGGCGCAATTTTGAGGAATTTCGATTTAATTGGACATACACCGCTTGTGCAATTAGAACATTATAGTAATGACGATGTTCAAATTTATGCGAAACTCGAGATGTATAACCCGGGAGGCAGTGTAAAAGATCGACTTGGAAAGTATTTAATTGAACATGCGATAGAAGAAGGACGAATTCAAGCTGGAGATACGGTTGTAGAGGCCACTGCAGGTAATACAGGTATAGGACTTGCGATCGTCGCAAACCAGTATCAAATCCAATGTGTCATTTTTGCGCCAGAAGGGTTTTCAGAGGAAAAAATTGATATTATGCGCGCATTAGGCGCCCGTATTTATCGTACACCGAAAGATGAAGGGATGTTAGGTGCGCGTCAAGCAGCAGAAAACTTTGCGAAGCGTACAGGTGCGTATTATACAAACCAATTCGAAACATCAGATAATCCAGGCGCCTACAGAGAGACGCTCGCGGTAGAAATTATTGAAGCGATACCGAATTTGGATTACTTTGTGGCAGGGGCAGGTTCGGGAGGCACGTTTTCTGGTGTCGCTGAAGCTTTACAACCTTATGATGTTAAATCCGTTGTTGTTGAGCCAAAAGGATCTATTTTAAGTGGACAAGAAAAGGGAAGCCACGATACTGAGGGCATCGGTGTAGAGGTATGGCCTCAATTTTTGAAAAAAGAATGGATTGATGCCGTTGAAGTGGTCTCTGACGAAGTGGCATTTGAACATGTGAAACAACTCGCCAAATATGAAGGGATATTAGCGGGGAGTTCGTCGGGTGCAGCGTTAGAAGGTGCGCTTCAAGTGGCGCAACGTATTCAAAAGGGTAAGATTGTCGTCATTTTTCCGGATGGAAGTGACCGTTATATGTCGAAAAAAATATTTCAATATGGAGGAGATTTAAATGAATAAAAAAACATTATTAGTACATGGTGGAAATACGACAGATCCATATACAGGTGCAGTAACGACACCGATATATCAAACAAGTACGTACGAACAAGATGCAATCGGTGCGTTAAGACAAGGTTATGAATATTCACGTACCGCAAATCCAACACGTTCTGCTCTAGAATCGTTGATTGCAGATTTAGAACATGGTCAACACGGTTTTGCTTTTGGTTCAGGTATGGCGGCTATCAGTGCAGTCTTAATGCTTTTAGATCAAGGTGATCATATTATTGTCGGGTCAGATGTTTATGGAGGAACATATCGTGCCATGACAAAAGTCTTTACAAGATATGGCATCGAATTTGATTTTGTAAATACAACAGATGTTAAAAACATCGAAGCAAAAATTAATGATCAAACGAAAATGCTTTTTATTGAGACACCGTCTAACCCATTATTGAGAGTGACTGATATTCAAGCAGTGAGCGAATTAGCAAAACAACATCAATTATTGACTGTGGTTGATAATACCTTTATGACACCTTATTATCAAACACCACTTACTTTAGGTGCTGATATTGTGGTACATTCAGCTACTAAATATTTAGGTGGACATAGTGATGTTGTTGCAGGTTTAGTCGCAGTTAATAACGATGACTTGGCAGAGCGTATTGGTTTTATTCAAAATTCTACGGGTGGTGTGCTTGGACCACAAGACAGCTATCTTCTTGTACGTGGTATTAAAACTTTAGGTTTGCGTATGGATCAAATTGAACGTAATGCCTTAGCTGTCGTAGAAATGCTGAATCAACATCAGAATGTTAAAGCTGTTTACCATCCAAGTCTAACAACACACTTAAATTATGAAATTCATCAAGCACAAGCGGACGGCACGACAGGTATTGTTTCGTTTGAAGTGTCTGATGTAGAAAAAGCGAAATATTTGGTTAAACAAACGCAATATTTCACATTAGCGGAAAGTTTAGGCGCAGTGGAAAGTTTAATTTCTGTACCAAGTCTTATGACACATGCATCTATACCTGCAGATGTACGCGCTAAAGAAGGGATTGCTGATGGGTTAGTTAGATTATCTTTAGGTATTGAAGATACGAATGATATTGTAGCAGATTTAAAACAGACATTAGATCAGCTGTAAAATAGGTATGTGTTTGAAATACAGGTTGTTAAAAGTCGACTGTATTTATAAAATAGGCCATCGAATGATGTATATTTAAGATATATCTAATAAATTGATATTTAAGGAGTTATAGAAGCTAAGGTCATGTTCTACCTTAGCTTCTTTTTGTAATGATAATGTCATATAACGGAAATATATTTTTTATAGTGTTAGGTGTATACTTTATCAATGTATAGGTGTGTTTATAATGACTATCTTAAATAAGGAGGGAAATCAATGCATAAAAAAATCATTGCGGCAGTGATAGGGACTTCAGCTGTTACTGCAATGGTAGCCGCGGATGCCAATGCTTCAACATACCGTGTTAAAGCAGGTGACTCGCTTTGGTCTATTGCAACAAAATACAACATTACGATTTCACAACTTAAATCTTATAATAACTTGAGTTCCAATTTAATCTTTCCGAACCAAGTATTAAAAGTATCAGGAAGTACTGCGGGTACATCTAATCATGTGTCATCTTCGGGGAATTCATCAACATATACGGTGGTAAGTGGTGACTCATTATCAAGTATTGCCGCACGTTATGGAACGACATATCAACATATCATGCAATTGAACGGTTTAAATAGCTTTATGATTTATCCGGGTCAAAAGCTGAAAGTAAGTGGAACTGCTTCTACACCAAGTCGTCAAAAACCGGCTAAAACTTCTGGATCAACTACATATTATACAGTGCAACCAGGCGATTCATTATCACTTATTGCTTCAAAGTATGGGACAACTTATCAAAATATCATGAACCTAAATGGTTTGGATTCATTTTTAATTTTTCCAGGTCAAAAATTGAAAGTTAAAGGTACAGCATCTGCACCTAACCATACAACACCATCTAAACCTGCAAAACCAGCAACTAATGGTGCGACAACATATTATACAGTACAGCCAGGCGATTCATTATCGTTAATCGCTTCAAAAATATGGCACAACGTATCAAAACATTATGCAATTAAATGGATTAAATTCATTTTTAATCTTCCCAGGTCAAAAATTAAAGGTTTCAGGTTCAGCGGCTTCTACAGGTACAACAACAGCACCTAACCGCCAATACCAAACACCAATCTTTAATCATGAAAATTACTATGACTGGGGTCAATGTACGTGGTATGTATTTAACAAACGTAAGGAAGCTGGTTTAGGTATCAGTACTTACTGGTGGAATGCTAATGCATGGGACGATAATGCAGCGCGTGACGGTTACACAATTGACCGCAACCCAACAGTAGGTTCAATTTTACAATCAGACTTAGGTTATTATGGTCATGTTTCATACGTTGAACGTGTGAATCCAGATGGCAGTATTTTAGTTTCTGAAATGAATTTCACTGCTGGACCAGGTGTACTGACTTATCGTACAGTGCCAAGTTACAATGTAGCGAACTTTAAATATATCCATTAATATATAAAAGGATTTCACTCATCATACTGATGAATGGAATCCTCTTTTTTTGGCTCTATACTCAATAGGGCTAGTGATTGATTGGCTCACCAGTCCTATTTTTCATACAAAAGAGCGGTCTCTTCATTTTACTTCGGTTAACTAACTTATCATCCGAAACGATTCAAGCTATACGGGACAATGAATTAAATGCATTTTTGTCCCGTGTGAAGTGATTATCATAAAAGGATGTCCTCTAACGCATTTGTATGGTTAGAGGGCATCCTTTAAATGTTAAATATTTTAATTTAAATTGTATTAACATAAGGAATGTGTTTTTTAGTGTAGTGACTGATTAACACTGAGATAATGCCAAATAGAATAAAACTGATTAATACAATAATTGTTGAATTCCATTCTAATGGTTGGTGTAGGTAAACTAAATTTTTAATCTCTGTTGTGTATAATTTGAAAGGATTCCACGGTAAAATATATTGTTGATAAAATTTAGGTACCATATGAATAGGTAATAAAATGGCTTGCATAGAAAAGAATACCAATATTAAAAATACAGGTGCTGCAAGAATACCAATCCAAACCATTAATCCTAAGATAAGCAATGAGAAACCAGAGATAGCTAAACCAATAAAGCTTGCGGTTACGAATGGATTTGGAAAGTTGAAATTCATAACGTAACTTAGGAAATAGACATATGCAAAACTTCCAGCAAAACTTGCGATGAGATCTATACCTATAGTTAATGCGCCTGTTAAAGTTTGACGACGTCGAGATGACATTTGACTTCTGTTTTTGAAATTAAAGTATAATACGACAGCTGTAATCATTGATGCAAGCCATACAGGCATAAAGAGTACCATAGCTGCATTACCATTAGCTTGATGTGATGCAATAGGATGGAATGTATGCTGATCAACGTTGACAGGGTTAGAAAACTGTTCGAATTGTTTAGCTGAGATATCGACGTTACTTTGAGCGAGTGCTTGAACATTTTGCTGACTGACTTGCTGATTAATATTCGTGCCTATTTGTTTCAAGACTTGTTTTGTTACATTTGCAAGTTGACCTTGACCCCCTTCATCAATGTAAGTACTGATTTGGGCTTGTTCTATTTTTGAAGGTGCTTTTTGTCCTTTTTTCTCCATTTGCGCTTTTATTTTTTGAATTTGTTGAGGTGGTATTTTACCTTCTTCAACTTGTTGTTGGAGTTCTTTTTGTTTAGATTTCATGATGGTTGTTTGAGCAGGGCTTAAAGCATGCTCTGAAAAATGATCTTCCAAAATAATTGCGCCAGCGTAAGTTCCTTTACGTACTTCATCTTGCGCTTTTTTGGCATCTTTGACTTCATGCCATTGAATTTCTTCTTTTTTGTTGTCTTTCAATTTTTCTGTTAATTTATTACCAATATTGATTTCTTTATCTTGTATGTGTGTCCCTTTATCTAAATTAACAATCGCCATAGGAACGTTGTTAGGTTTTGGGTTATATGCAGGATAAAATGCAGTAGCTAAAATTAATAAAATGGTTCCCGTAATGAGCGGTACAATCCATAATTTACGATTACTCATAAAATGACCTCCTTTAAGCAACATTGTGTTGTTTATTGTTCGTGATGTTATTATAATAGATATTAAAATAGATACAATGTTCAATTGATGGCAAAGTGCTGATTAACCAACACATAGTATAAAATTGTTGTTTAAAGGAGATTATTTTGATGGATAGAAGAGTTCGTAAAACGAAAACGGCAATAAAAAATGCGATGATTACACTTTTGAAAACGGAAAAGTTAGATAAAATTACCGTGAATCAAATTGCAGATGTTGCAGATATCAATCGTGCTACATTTTATCAGCATTATTTAGATAAGTATGATTTACTCGATCAAATTGAACAAGAAATGATTGAGCAGATGCAAATCAATTTTAATGAAAAAATTATGCGTCTTAAAGCAGTCGAGAATGCTGAGGAAGCAGCAATTGTGTTCAAAGAGATTCCACGCGCAGTTTTAACAATCATGCACGACGATCTTGATCGGTATCGCGTTTTATTAACTATGGGGCGCAATTATGAAATTGAACAAAAGATTGGAGAAATGATTGAGCTTAATTTGAAGAGTTTGTTACCTAATGATAAGGAGATAGCAGGAATTCCATTTCGATATTTCCATGCTTTTGTTTTGGGGAGTATGTGGTCGCTAATGCGTACTTGGGTGCTAGATGAGGCACGAAGTACAATTGATGAACAAGTCGAAAATATTTATAAATTGATGTATCAAGGGCCTTGGCGGATTATTTATGAAGTTTATCATTAAAAAATCATGAGACAGGTGACGTTTGGATTGCGCAGTTGTTAGTCGCAAGTTGTGCGCAATCCAAGTCAGCTGCCTCATTCTCACAAATTATGAACGTGCTTGAATTTCTTTAAGTTTTTGCACAGAGCTATAGACTTGGCGTCCTATTGAAAACATAGACCATGCTTTTCCAGCTTTGCTTTTAGCACCGAATGACAAGTAAAAATCAAGCAGTACATCTGCTACACCGATGCCGATAGAAATATAGCTCAATTTTTTGTTTTTTGAACGATAGATATAAGTATTGTAAGCATCGACAATGATGCTCGCGCCAGACAATGCGCCTGATAAGAGACTTAACGTTTTTTTAGGTTTTTTTGCCATAGAATGATAACCCCCATCTATATTGAATTATGATACATAGTATACCATTTTTGATAACTTTATCTATACATTGTGCGTTTATAACCTCTACACACTGCTAAATATCGCCATTTTTAAGCAAATCGTAATGGGCTATGCTTTATCAATCAATCCACCTTTAGTGTCTTTTATATAGTGTGAGTTAAGCGACTTTTCAGAAACTTGAAATGGATGTGGACGATATCATTTTTCGCGTTCTAATAATCATTTAATATACTAAAGTGGCTAAAATACCCAACTCAGGGCTGATGAAAAGGGATATTGCATAGCGTAAACTGTTGTAAGTGAAAGTATGACATGAATTTGTTATCATTTAATCAAGAAACAATTTAATATATCAATGATTGAATTGTAGGCAAATTGAGTAAATTTTTGAACTTGATTAATATGAGAATGATTGAGTAATCTTATTCAATTTGGATTGTGTCGAGAAATATAGAGGAGTGATACAAAATGAATCAAATGACAAAAGTAGTCATTGCAACAAGTTTATCTGTGGGGGGCACTATTAGGTGCAACATCAGTAGGGGCACAACTGCCTACGGATGCGCATGCGGCAACAGCGCAAAAAGCCCCATACTACACTTACAAAGGTGTATTTAATTATAAGTCTAATAATGCTTTAGAAGATAAAAACTTTTATCAAGCACTAAAAGCAGATAATTTTAAATATGAAGGTTTAAAAGTAGGTCAATCAACACGTGCTGATGTGGAAAAAGCACTTGGAAAAGACTTGAAAAAATATTATGCGAAAAAAGGCATCACATATTACGAAAAAAATGATGTCATTATCGGCATTGATGACCATAATAAATTAGTTAATCTGACATTACTTGTCGATAAAGTAGAGCATAGTGACAAAGCGATTCGCGATCATGTAAAATCTGGAGAAATTTTTGATGCTAAAACAACACAAGTTGCGTTTTACCCAGGTAATTCTATCGTGATTAAAGCAAAAGGTAGTATGGCCTAATTATTGATAATAATGTTATAAAAAGCATGGGTGTGAGCCAAAAATCAGTTTGATTTCATAGTCTCATACCCATGTTTTTATGTTAAAAAATAATGCACATGTTCGTAAATTAGATGAAAGTTTAAAATGACTGACGATGGATATAGTCGGCAAGATGTTGTGCTGTTGCGGAATGCGTCGTTTCAATTAATCGTTGAGGCGGGCCACTAAATAAAATCTGACCGCCTCGTGTACCAGCGCCCGGGCCAATATCAATTAACCAATCTGCTTGGGTCATCATTGTTAAATTATGTTCGATTAAAATCACAGTGTTTCCATCTTGAACAAGTTGTTCAAATCGTTGTTGTAAAATAGGAATATCATCTTCATGTAAGCCTGTTGTGGGCTCGTCAAAAATAAAAATTTTTCCTGAAACATGATCGGTCATATAGCGACTCAGTTTTAATCGCTGGATTTCACCGCCAGATAATGTATCTAATGATTGTCCTAAAGTCATATAGCTTAGACCTGTTTTTTGGAGTGCAATCAAAGATTTTGAAATGGTCGTCTCATCTTTGAAAAGTGAGATGGCTTCTTCGACAGTGAGTGCTAATACATCTGCAATAGAATACCCTTCGACTTTTGCTTCTAATACCTCTGGACGGTAGCGCGTACCGTGACATACTTCACAAGTTTGAGAAAATGATGGCATAAAGGCAAGTTCTGTTTTGATTACTCCTTTACCGTTGCAATTTGGACAAGCGCCATCAGAATTGTAACTAAACATCGCCTTTTTCAAACCTGTGTTTTGACTAAAAAAGGCACGAACTTCATCAAATACGCCCATATACGTCAATAAATTGGAGCGGCTAGATGCGTGAATACCTTTTTGATTGATAAAAATTGCATTCGGGTTTTGTGCAAAGCCGCTTTTAATTAAAGAGCTTTTTCCTGAACCTGCTACACCGGTAATAACAGTCTGTGCATTTTGAGGAATAGAGACAGACACATCTTGTAAATTATTATGACTGATATGATTGAGATGAAACCAATCTTGGTAGTGAGCGACTGCTGGCTTAAGTTGATGTGTGCGCATCAATGCACGTCCTGTATCTGTGTTTGATTTTTTGAGTTGTTCATAAGTCCCTTCAAAAGTAACTTGTCCACCATTTTTTCCTGCCCCTGGACCGATATCGATAATATGGTCCGCAATTTTAATGACATCAGGATCGTGTTCGACAATAATCACTGTATTGCCTTTGTCACGTATATTCAGCATGATTTCATTGATTTTTTCAATATCTGCAGGATGTAACCCGACACTCGGCTCATCAATAATATAAACTAAATCTGTCAACGGTGTATTCAGGTGGCGAATCAGTTTAATACGTTGTGATTCTCCACCAGATAATGTAGGCGTTTCACGATTTAATGTTAAATAATTGAGGCCGATGTCATGTAAGGCCTGAAGCTGATTTTTTAATGGTGCAATAATGTAGGCGGCTTTGTCACTTTGAAGTTGCTCTAAAAAAAGGAGCGCTTCATCTATCGTTAATGCAGTAAAATCTGCAATACTTAAGCCGTTGATTTTACAGCTGAGCACTTTTGGATTGAGGCGTTGGCCTTGACAATCAGGACATGTATGTTGATGAACGACGCGCTGAACATCTTTTAGAAAGCGTTTTTTCTCAAAGTTATCATTGATTAAAAATGAACGACGAAAACGATGAATTAATCCTTCAAATTTTGCAGTTTTAGGCCATTCTGGAGGAGGATTTTTCAAACGTGTCGGTTCTGTATAAAGAAATGTATCAAGTTCTTCGCCTGTATAATCTTTTAACTTTTTATCATTATCAAACAATCCAGAATAGCGATAACGCTTTCCCCGCCAACTGTCTGGCTTGAAAGAAGGAAAACGTATTGCACCTTCATTTAAAGAACGATTGAAATCAATCAATTCGTTTAAATCAATATCTTCAACATAGCCAAGTCCTTGACATGTTTCGCACATTCCGTTTGGATGATTGAAAGAAAAAATATCAGAATATCCAACAAAAGGTTCGCCGATACGGGACCATAATAAGCGTACAGAAGCATAAATATCTGATATTGTGCCCACTGTGGAGCGAGAATTACCGCCAAGCCTTTTCTGATTAATGACCATTGCGACGGGTAAGTTTTCAATTTGATCGACGGCTGGTTTTTCATATTGTGTGAGTTGATGTTGGATATAACTTGAATAGGTTTCGTTTAATAAGCGTTCGGATTCTGCTGCTATTGTATTAAAAACTAGTGACGATTTACCAGAACCAGATCTTCCTGTGACAACCGTCAGCTGATGTTTAGGAATATTGACGTGAATATTTTTTAAGTTGTTTTGTCGTGCACCGTGGATATGAATCGTTGTCATTATTTTTCACCTCGTCATAAGTTTTACCCGAAACGCGCTTTGATTAATAATTGAGCGGTTAAAAGGCGAGAACCTGGGCATAAGTAGTGTTCTAAACGCGCTTTTTAGAGGGAGAAGGTTTAACGCAATATATACTCAAACAAGAAAAGGCGAGACCGGGAATGATGTCCCAGCCTCGCACCTGTTGCTTTACGCTTTTGAAATTGTATAAGGATCATTTAGTGGTGATATTGTTTCACTAGCCATGCAGTAATAATAGAAGTAATTGGAATACAAATGGCAATGGCAATACCACCTAATACGATAGTCACTAGTTCTTGTGCAAATAATTTCGCATTAATCAGGTGACCGAAACTATAGTGCAAATTGAAAAACCAAAAGACGATCGTCATTGAGCCACCAAGCAATGCGAGATAAATCGTATTCGCTGAAGTGGCGAATATTTCGCGCCCTACACGCATACCTGATTGGAAGAGTTCGCGCTTTGTTAATGAAGGATTCGCTTCGTGTAACTCAAAAACAGGCGAGCTGATGGTAATGGCTAAGTCAATCACTGCAGCAATGACGGCGAGAATGACTGTAAAAATCATAAACTGCTCCATATCAATCCCAATATTCAATGAAAAGACATAGGTTTCATCTTGTTCTTCTTGCGTAAAACCTTGTAAATGGCCCCAGTGAACAGAGAGATAAATCGCTGCAATCATTAATAACGTTGTCACGATACTAGAAATGAACGCTGCCAGTGTCTTTATATTGAACTTGTTAAGTAGAAAAAGATTAATGACAGCGATGATGATACAAAAGACAAACGTGACTAAATAAATGGGCGCGCGAAATACGATAAATAATATCGCAATGAAAAGTACAATAAAATTTAAAAACAGTGTTAAAAACGATACAAAGCCACTGCGGCCTCCAAAAACGAGCATCAGTATGAGTAAAAATAAACTTAATATCACAATTGCGTTCATTGATGCTTGCCTCCTAACCATTTCAACCATACTTGCATGAGTAAGATTGTTAATGGAATCGTTAAGACGATACCTATACCGCCTGTAATAGCCCGTGAAACTTCTAAAGACCAGTTCATAGAAATACTATAGGTCAGGGTATTCCCATTTTTTAAATAAAGTAAGAGCATTGGGAGGCTACCTGCAAGATAAGAAAATAATAAAATATTTGTCATTGTTCCCATAATATCTTGTCCGATATTACGGCCGGCCAAAACCCAACGCTCAGTTGAAATATGAGGTGCCCGTTGTAGCACTTCATACATACCACTAGATATTGTAATAGCCACGTCCATAACTGCACCCAAAGTCCCTACCATAACAGAGGTTAAAAAGACTGTTTTAGGTTGAATTGTCAAAAAGCTCATAGTTTCATATTTAATCCCTTGGCTATTTGTGAGTGAAATAACAGACCACGCGATAAATATACAAATAAAGGTGCCTAACAAGGTACTAAGAATGGTGACAATGGTACGCATAGACCAACCGATGACGAGCCAAAGCGTTAAGGTGGTTGCAATAACTACGGCTCCGGACATCAATAGGAACAAATTGAGATTCGTATTTGCGTGATACAAGCTAATAGCTAGTAAAATCGCAACAGAATTAATCAATAATGAAATAATCGATTGCAAGCCAATGCGGTGCCCCACAATGAGTAGTGCAATAAGAAAGAAGCTTACAATTGTGACAATCACAGTGTCACGTTTCTTTTCAATAATAAAGTTATCTTTACCTGCTTTATCTATATGGAGTAGTACTTTATCACCCACTTGGTAAGCTTGTGCTTCGGTTTGAGAAGCGTTATATAAGTGATCGACGTGTACAATTTGATCCTTTTTAGATGTATTTAAAACTTTAATTTTCAGGACATCATGATATTTAGTGTCTCGATTATGTTGATCATCAACAGATTTTTCGCTGTGATGTTGGTCGACATGAACGACTTCTCCAATCGGAATGCGATAAAAAGAGGTGTTCACTCGAGTGAAGAGAATTGCCAATAACGCGAGAATAATACAAATCGCGATAAAGTAATACCATAAATGACGTTTTTGTTTCATAATAAGTCTCCTTAGTGATAAATCGAACGTTGTTGTGTATGGGTCATTATAATTTTAATGACCTCATTTAATAATGGTTTTTGTAAATCTCGTCGATATACAAGGTGAAATGTTTTTTTTATATCTGTATGTGACAATGAAAATTTTTTCCACTGTTGATTTTGACTATATAAGTTGATGAAGGTAGGTGCAAGTACAAAGCCTTTTTGATTTTGTAAAATAAATCGCGCAAATTGCGGATTATTAATGATATGTACGGGTGTCTCAGCATGTGTTGTTAAATATAATTTTAAGTCAGTAGGCAAAGGCTCGTGTATGTACAAAGATTGTTTGAGTATATAGCTGAGCGGTGGATTAGGAACGTTCATGATTGGGGCGTGTGTGTCCCCATAAAGCACATAGGTCTCTTCAAAAAGGGGTAGGCTTTCTAGTGTATTATCATGAATGGTTGCTGTTGTTAGTGCTAAGTCGATATCTTGTGATTGCAAGGCAGGTAAAGTTGTTTCTTCATCTAATAAGGTAGGTACAAGCGATAAAGCTAATTCTGTTTCGATGGTTTGTAACACTTGCGGTAAAATTTGGCCAATTGAACCATTGACATAGCCAATTGTAAAAACGCTTTGCTTTTGTTGAACTTGTGTTTGAAATTGAGATAACGTGTGGTCCACTTGCTCAAGTATTGATTGCGCATGTTTTAATAATTGTTTCCCCTCAGTCGTTAAGAAAATGTTACGGCCACTGCGATAAAAAAGCGAAGTTCCTAACTCGACTTCCAAGTTGTGCATATGTCGGCTAATTGCCGATTGTGCAACATTGAGTTCGAGTGCCGCTTCTGAAATATGTTCGCGTTTAGCCACTTCTACAAAGTATTTCAACTGTTTAAGCTCCATAAATATTCCCCCTTCTTTTTATATTATCTCAAAATGAGATAGATTTCATCTCAAGTATATATTGATGTGATGAATAGGATTCCGCTATAGTTAGAATACTATTAAAGAGAGGTGTCAGAAATGTCTAATAATTCTAACTATACAAAAATTGGACTCTATGACAGTCGCGAAGAACACGATGCATGTGGTATCGGTTTTTATGCCAACATGAATAATGAACGTTCCCATGCTATTGTTGAAAAATCTTTAGAAATGTTGCGCCGCTTAGATCATCGTGGAGGAATTAGTGCAGATGGTATTACTGGGGATGGCGCGGGCATTATGACTGAGATTCCATATCAATATTTTAACCAAGTGACATCATTTTCACTTCCTGATGAAGGGGCCTATGCTGTTGGAATGATGTTTGCGCGAGACTTGATTTCTGACACTCCACACGCGTCAGCATTTGCATCCATATTTGAAAGTGAAGGGTTGCAAGTGTTGGGTTATCGTGAAGTGCCCGTTGATATAACGTGCCTAGCTACACGTGTAGCGGATACGATGCCAGCCATTCAGCAAATCTTTGTCTCAAACCAGAAGGCTCAAAATTTCGACCGGGCCTTATATCTTTCTCGCAAACAGATTGAAAAGTATAGTCACGAACAGGGCTTGGACCTTTATTTTACAAGCTTATCCCGTCGAACAATCGTTTATAAGGGATGGTTACGTTCAGATCAAATTAAACGTCTTTATATCGATTTACAACAACAGAACTATGTATCGAAGTTCGGTTCAGTACATTCTCGTTTCAGTACGAATACTTTTCCAAGTTGGGAACGCGCCCATCCGAATCGCTTGCTTATGCATAATGGTGAAATCAATACAATTAGAGGAAATGTGAACTGGATGCGTGCACGTCAACGTCGTTTAATCGAGACTGTTTTTGGTGAAGAACACGAGAAAGTGGAAGAGATACTTGATGAAACAGGAAGCGACTCGGCAATTGTCGATAATGCGCTTGAATTTTTAAGTTTAGCGATGCCGCCGGAGCAAGCAGCCATGCTACTCATTCCGGAACCTTGGCTATATAACAAAAGCAATGATCCGAAAGTTCGCGCCTTTTATGAATTTTATAGCTATTTAATGGAACCTTGGGATGGTCCAACTATGATTTCGTTTTGCGATGGCGACAAATTAGGGGCACTTACAGATAGAAATGGTTTGCGACCGGGTCGTTACACGATTACAAAGCAGAACGAAATTGTATTTTCTTCGGAAGTCGGTGTCGTTGATGTAGATGAAGCAGACGTAGCATTTAAAGGACAGTTGAACCCAGGAAAATTGCTTTTAGTCGATTTTAATCAACATAAAGTGATTGAAAACCATGAACTGAAAACAACAATCGCACAACAATATCCGTATCAAGAATGGCTTGAAACAAACCAACTTAACCTTAATTTGGAAACAATTCCTTATCAAGGCGATAAATTGTCAACAGACGAAGCTTTCGCGATGCAAAAACGATACGGCTATACAAAAGAAGAGTTAGATAAATATTTAACGGAATTAGTGTCAGGCGGTAAAGATCCCATTGGTGCGATGGGTTACGATGCCCCTTTAGCCGTGTTAAATCATCGACCGGAGTCACTATTCAATTACTTCAAACAATTATTTGCACAAGTGACGAATCCGCCTATAGACGCTTATAGAGAAAAAATTGTTACAAGTGAGCTCAGTTATTTAGGCGGAGAAGGGAACTTGTTGAATCCTAGTCCAGAGGCGTTACAACGCGTTCAGTTAAAGCATCCTGTCCTCACACATGCACAATTGGATGAAGTTGCTAAAACACTAAAAACAGCCTATCTTTCAACCGGCTATACAGAGGATCTGGAAGTGGCATTAGAAGCGTTAGGAAATCGTGTGGTTCAAGAAGTAAGACGCGGGGCGACAGTCATTGTATTAGATGACAGTGATGTTCGTCAAAGTGATACTTTTGCTATGCCTGCCTTATTGGCTTTAAGTGCTATACATCAGCGCCTTATTCGTGAAAACTTACGAATGCAAACCAGCTTAGTGGTGAGTTCTGGGGAGACGCGTGAAGTACATCATCTCGCTTGTTTAGTTGGATACGGTGCAAATGCAGTAGTGCCTTATTTAGCACAACATACGATTGCTGATTTAACGACACAAGGACGTCTTGAGGGCACTGTTGCTGAAAATGTAGCACGTTATAATGCGATACTGTCTGAAGGTCTGATTAAAGTGATGGCTAAGATGGGAATCTCAACGGTACAAAGTTACCAAGGCGCTCAAATATTTGAGGCAGTAGGGTTATCTGAGAGACTGGTTGATCAATATTTTACAGGGACAACTTCGAAATTATCAGGTATTTCAATTGAAACTTTAGATGCAGAAAATAAAGCACGTCAAACGGTGGAAGGTCAAACGCTTGACCCAGGAAGCACTTTCCAATGGCGACAACAAGGACAACATCACACGTTTAATCCGACAACGATACGATTGTTACAACATGCTTGTCGCGAGAATGACTATGCACAGTTTAAAGCTTTTTCTAAAGTGGCGAACGAACAAACAAGTAGTCACATTCGTGATTTATTTACATTTAAAGCACAACAATCAATTGATATTGAAGAGGTTGAAGCGGTCGACGAAATCGTTAAACGCTTTAAAACAGGGGCAATGAGTTATGGTTCTATCTCTCAAGAAGCCCACCAAACACTTGCAGAAGCCATGAATCAGTTGGGCGGAAAAAGTAATAGTGGTGAAGGGGGAGAAGCACGCTCACGTTACGAAGAGAGAGAAGATGGTCGTGATTATAAAAGTGCGATTAAACAGGTTGCCTCAGGCCGTTTTGGGGTGACGAGCCATTACTTACAACATGCGAAAGAGATTCAAATTAAAGTTGCGCAAGGTGCTAAACCAGGGGAAGGGGGCCAGCTACCAGGCAGTAAAGTTTATCCGTGGATTGCAGAAGTTCGAGGTTCGACGCCGGGAATCGGTTTGATATCACCGCCCCCTCATCATGATATTTATTCTATAGAAGACCTTGCACAGTTAATTCATGACTTGAAAAATGTTAATCGTGAGGCGGATATTACCGTTAAATTGGTTTCTAAATCTGGTGTCGGAACAATTGCAGCCGGTGTGGCAAAAGCATTCGCTGATAAAATTGTCATCAGTGGTTTTGATGGCGGAACAGGTGCTTCGCCAAAAACGAGTATTCAACACGCGGGATTGCCGTGGGAACTAGGTCTTGCTGAAACACATCAAACCCTCATGTTGAATGATTTACGATCACGTGTCCGTTTAGAAACAGATGGAAAGTTATTAACAGGACGAGATGTTGCCTATGCTTGTATGCTTGGTGCTGAAGAGTTTGGATTTGCGACAGCGCCATTGGTCGTTCTAGGATGCATCATGATGCGTGTATGTCACAAAGATACTTGCCCAGTAGGTATTGCGACACAAAATGGTGATTTATGTAAGCTTTATACCGGTAAAGCGCAATATGTGGTTAATTATATGCGGTTTGTTGCCGAAGAATTAAGAGAAATCATGGCTGAACTAGGTATTCGAACAGTGGATGAACTTGTAGGACGTACAGACTTACTCAAACGTTCATCTGTCGCTTATCATCATCCTAAAGCAAGAGAGATGAAGTTAGAAACTTTACTTCATCAAAATGAAGGTACACGTACAAAAGTGATTGAACAACAGCATGGATTAGAACATGGTTTTGACTTGAACCAGTTGTTGCCAGCCGCAAAATCACATATTGAAGCAGGAACACACTTTGTAGGACAATTTGAAATTGTAAATGAACAACGGAATGTGGGCGTGATCACAGGTAGTGAAATTACGCGAAATTACGGTTTGAAAGGCTTACCAGAGGATACCATTGTTGCAAAAACAATAGGACACGGCGGTCAAAGTTTAGGGGCATGGATGCCGAAAGGTTTGACGCTTCAACATACTGGAGACGCAAATGACTATGTAGGTAAAGGGCTATCAGGTGGTAAGATTGTTATCAACGCGCCGAATGTTGCACGTGAAAATGAAATTATTGTAGGTAATGTTTGTTTTTATGGTGCAACGCAAGGAGAAGCTTATATTAATGGTCGTGCGGGCGAACGCTTTTGCATTCGTAATAGCGGTGTCCACGTTGTCGTCGAAGGTGTAGGAGATCATGGTCTTGAATATATGACAGGGGGCCGTGTAGTCATTTTAGGTGATGTAGGTAAAAACTTTGGTCAAGGTATGAGTGGTGGTGTGAGTTACATTTTCCCATCAGATGTTGCCACTTTCAAAACACAAAATCAACTGGATTCACTTGATTTTGATGAAGTTGTGGATGAGGAAGAGAAAGAAATGCTAAAAGCGATGATTCAACGTCACTTGAAATATACAGACAGTCAAAAAGCGGCTACCATTTTATCTGATTTTGATGTGAAATTAAAAGCATGTGTAAAAGTAATTCCTAAAGATTATAAGAAAATGGTGCAAAAAATCCATTATCATCAGCAACGGACGACTTCACAGGATGAAGCGCTATTAGCTGCTTTCAATGATAAAGGATCTATACAAGAAACTGCGCAAGAAGAACGTATTCCAGTGTACTAAAGGAGGCTAACTATGGGTGAATTTAAAGGTTTTATGAAATATCACAAACAAAAGCTCGCGGAAGTTCCTTTAACAACACGTATTGAAAACTATGAAGCCTATCAATCACGTTTTACAAAAGAAGAGGCCCAACAGCAAGGGGCGCGTTGTATGGATTGTGGTACGCCATTCTGTCAGGTCGGTGAACTCGTAGGGCGTGAAACGGTTGGGTGTCCACTCGGGAACTATGTACCTGAGTGGAATGATCTCACTTACCGCGGTGACTTTAAAAATGCCTATGCACGTTTATCAGAAACAAATAATTTTCCTGACTTTACAGGGTATGTTTGCCCGGCACCTTGTGAAGCTTCATGTGTAATGAAGATTAATCGCGAATCTGTCGCTATTAAAGGTATTGAAAGAACAATCATTGATGAAGCGTTTGAGCAAGGATGGGTCAAAGCACGTCAACCAGAACAACGACGAGATGAAAAAATTGCGATCATCGGAAGTGGCCCGGCTGGGTTAGCTGCCGCTGAAGAACTCAACACATTAGGGTATACCGTTGTCGTTTATGAAAAAAATGCAAGACCCGGTGGCTTGTTGACATATGGTATTCCTAATATGAAACTAGATAAAAAGGTTGTATTTCGACGTGTTCGTTTGTTAGAAGAAGCGGGTATCACATTCAAATGTAATGTGGAAGTTGGAAAAGACATTACTAAAAATGAGTTGGATCAACAATATGACGCTATTATTGTTTGTACAGGTGCTGAAAAAGCACGTGACTTACCACTTGAAGGACGTATGGGGCAAGGTATTCACTTCGCAATGGACTATTTAACTGAACAAACACAGCTTTTATTAGGTGAGTTGGATACACAAACGATTACAGCAAAAGGGAAAAAGGTAGTTGTCATCGGTGATGGAGACACAGGCGCCGATTGTGTTGCAACTGCATTGCGCGATGGCTGTGATTCTATTGTTCAATTTAACCGTAAAGCTCGAAAACCAGAGCGTTTTGAAATGAATTACAGTTGGCCATTAGCGCAACCTGTATTGAAAAAAGATTATGCACACCAAGAGTATGAAGCTAAATATGGTCAGGAACCCCGTGCATATGGTATTCAAACGATGCGCTTTGATTTGGATGGAAACGGAAATGTGCGTGGAATCTATGCCCAAGTTCAACAAGATAGAGCTGACGGTACAATCGTAGGTGACGACCGAGAAATTTTTATCCCTGCGGATCTCGTGTTACTTGCAATTGGTTTTGAAGGTGTAGAACCCCGACTTGCACATGCCTTAAATTTGAAAGTAGAACGACAAAAAATAGCGGCTGATACTAAGGATTATCAGACAAACCAAGCGAAATACTTTGCAGCTGGTGATGCACGAAGAGGTCAAAGTTTAGTCGTTTGGGCAATCAAAGAAGGGCGTGAAGTGGCCGCTTCAGTCCATCAATTTATTAATGAAAAAAGTTTTGTATCATTTTTGTAAAAATCTTGTTGACAATGTGAACGAGCTATAATAATATATTTATGTGCTCGTTACACGGAGGAATACCCAAGTCTGGCTGAAGGGATCGGTCTTGAAAACCGACAGGGGCTTAACGGCTCGCGGGGGTTCGAATCCCTCTTCCTCCGCCATTATAAGTAAAATCCAAGACTAATAGATATAAAAGCCAAACACTCAATGCGGTTGAATGTTTGGCTTTTTTGTATGTAAAAATGAGGCGTATAGAGTCTTTTAAAATCAGTTTAATTTTTTCGGCTGTACACTTTATATGGTGGTTATGTGTCTATAATAATTAAGTCGCAAACTTCCGATTGCTTCTTCGAGTCTCGCTTTCCCAGGCGCCTTACCTCAACTAATTTTGGCTTTTATTGTAGCTCATAAGAAGCCAAAATGGATTTTCGGTTTCGGCTCTATGCCTCGGGAGTCTCGACTCGGTACGCAATCTATTTAAGCAATTTCACTATTGAAAAGTGGCATTGTTTTTTTCTTTGGTCTTTTATACAGTCTAAAAATAATAAAAATGCGATTTTTGAAGTTATAAAAGTTGCGATAGCCATATGAAACTCTTTTAATCAGTTTAACTTTTTGATTAATTCCTTCAATCGCTTATTGAATTGAGGGGTTCCAATCGTATAAGCAATGATATCCTCATACTTTCTGTAGAAGCGTAACACTTTCCATCCATACATTTAAAACATTGTTTTAACAGATTTAAATACACTGCTATCTCTTGGAATCTTAAAAAAGTAATTCGCGATAAACGTTTTCCGTGTTTGTGTATTCGGTTTGGATTCGTATGATAACAGTGAGGACAAGTCATAGGCTTGTATGAAAGGGTACCAAAGATGACGTTAGATTTCTTACCTCTAATAACTACATCTTCTTCAACTTTAGTGATTTTAATATTATTATCTTTAATTTTTAGTAACTTTAATATATCATTACACATAGGCGCAATATGTCTCCTTTATTTTTAGTTTAGTCACTTAAAATTATAGAGGCATTTGCGCTATTTTTGTACAAAAAAGCAGGATGACTTATGTCATCCCACCATAAAAAATGAAGAACCATTTTTTTATAGCATCTTACCTCTAACTTAATAATGAGTAAAAGCACTAATAACGTTGATACATTATTGTCTTTTGAATATAAAAGATTTTGAGATAAAACGCCACTTACATATGTCTGTATTATGCTTGTCTTTGAATTAAATTATTTTCAATGCAAATACTACAGAGTCAGAAACCCTTCTATTGTTCAAAAGAATAAACCAAAGCAATGTGAATTCTTGATATTTAATGTAAGCCTTTACATAACTTGTATATACAAGTTATAATTGTCTATACAAGTTGAACGAATGGAAGTGGTAAAAATGGCGGTAAACAAAGTGGATATACAAAACATCGTTAGAGCAATAGGAGGGAAGGAGAACATAAAATCAGCAACACATTGTGTCACACGTTTACGTTTAATTTTGAAGGATTAGGACTTAGTCGATAAAAGTAAATTAAGTCAAAACCCTTTAGTTAAAGGTCAATTCAAAGCAGATAATCAGTATCAAATTGTTATTGGACCTGGGACTGTAGATGAAGCCTATCGATTATTAATAGATGAAACGCAAGCAACAGCAATTTCAAAAGAAGAAGCAAAAGAACAAGCCATACAAAAGGGTAATCTATTTCAACGTTTGATTAAATTGCTTGCTGATATCTTCATACCTATTTTACCTGCTATTGTTACAGCTGGTTTGCTCTTAGGGGTAAACAACGTGCTTACTATGAAAGGATTAGGGGGCACACCTTCTGTGATTGAGCGCTTTCCTCTAATTGCTGATTTTGCGAATATCATAAATGTTATCGCGACCACTGCTTTTATATTTCTTCCTGCCCTTGTAGGGTGGAGTGCAATGCGAGTGTTTAGGGGAAGTCCTGTATTAGGCATTGTATTGGGACTAGTATTAATGCATCCACAACTACTTTCGCAATACGATATAGGCAAAGTCGATACAATACCAAAGTGGCATATCTTTGGGTTAGAAATTAAGCAGCTAAATTATCAGGGACAGGTTTTGCCTGTATTATTAGCGTCTTATGTGCTAGCTCGAATTGAAAAAGCACTCAATCGAATTGTTCATGACTCGATAAAATTATTAGTTGTAGGGCCTGTGGCTTTACTAGTAACCGGATTTTTAGCATTTTTGTTTATTGGTCCTATCGCATTATGGATTGGAACAGGAATTACAGAGGGAGTGCAATTTTTATTTGAAAATGCAGGATGGCTTGGCGGAGGTATTTACGGTTTGCTTTATGCACCTCTTGTCATTACAGGGTTGCACCATATGTTTTTAGCGGTTGATTTTCAATTAATGGGTAGTCAACTCGATGGAACTTATTTATGGCCTATCTTAGCTCTCTCCAATATTGCACAAGGTTCAGCAGCATTTGGCGCATGGTTTGTTTATAAAAGACGTAAATTAACTAAGGAACAAGGTTTAGCGTTTACTTCGGGAATATCGGGATTTTTAGGTGTCACTGAACCAGCTATGTTTGGTGTGAATTTACCACTTAAATATCCGTTCTTTGCAGCAATTTTGACGACGATGTTCACTGGAATGCTTGTTGGGGGCTCTGGTGTGCTGGGTAAAGTGGGAGTAGGTGGAGTTCCCGCAATTCTCTCAATAAAAGCTAGTTTCTGGGGTGTTTATAGCATTGCAACGTTGATTTCTATGATTTTACCCGCAACCCTTACTATTGTTTTCTCACATTTGAAAGCTTATAAGAAGAAAGATAAGGTAGGGGCTCATGAATCAAGCTGAATCTTCGATAATGGATAGAGGTGGAATAACTATGGCGTAACAAGATTGGAAAAAATCAGTTGTTTATCAAATTTATCCCAAGTCATTTAATGACACAACAGGAAATGGAATAGGGGATATTCAAGGTATCATTGAAAAGTTGGATTATTTGCAATTTCTCGGTGTTGATTATTTATGGATTACACCTATTTATGATTCTCCAATGAATGACAATGGCTATGATATTAGAGATTATTATCAAGTTAATGCACAATTTGGGTCGAAAAGTGATTTGAAAAAGTTGGTAGATGCAGCACACGATCGAGGCCTTAAAATCATGTTGGATATTGTTATTAACCATACTTCTACATCGCATAAATGGTTTAAAGCAGCTAAAGCTTCTAAAGGTAATTCTTATAGAGATTATTATTTCTTTCGTGAATCTCAGCAGGGACCACCTACAAATTGGGTGTCAAAATTTGGCGGAAATGCATGGGAATACGACCAAACTACCGATAGTTACTATTTACACTTGTTTGATGTGACACAGGCTGATCTCAATTGGGATAATCCTGATGTACGGCGTGAGCTTTATAAAATGATTAATTACTGGATTGATTTTGGTGTGGATGGTTTTCGTTTTGATGTTATCAATTTAATTTCAAAACATGCACTTCAAGATTCTGAAAAAACAGGAAAAGAATATTATACAGATGGACCTCATGTTCATGAATATATTCATGAAATGAATCGACAAACTTTCGGTAATAAGGAAATGATGACAGTTGGAGAAATGTCTTCAACAACAATAGAACATTGTATAAAATATACGCAACCAGAACGACAAGAATTAAATAGTGTATTTAATTTTCATCATTTAAAAGTGGATTATAAAGAAGGAGAAAAATGGACGAATCAAAAATTTGACTTGCAGCAATTAAAAAAGATTTTAATGGATTGGCAAACAGGTATTTATGAAGGTGGAGGATGGAATGCTATTTTTTGGTGTAATCATGATCAACCAAGAGTAGTATCGCGTTTTGGACAAGATAATAATGAAGAAATGCGACGACGTAGCGCGAAAACATTAGCAATTGTTTTACATCTCTTACAAGGCACACCTTATATTTATCAAGGTGAAGAAATTGGTATGACAGATCCCCATTTTCAATCTATAGATCAATATAGAGATGTAGAATCAATAAATGCCTATCAAGAAATGCGAGCAGCTGGATATTCAGAAAGAGAAATTTTAACTATCTTGGGTCAGAAATCTCGTGATAATTCACGAACACCTATGCAGTGGAATGCAGATGAAAATGCTGGTTTCACCACGGGCACACCTTGGATCGATCTTTCTTATAATTATAAAGAGATTAATGTTCAAGCAGCTCTTGAAGACACTTCTTCTATACTTTATACGTATAAGAAACTTATAGAATTACGTCATGATTGTGATATTGTGACGTATGGTAACGTTGTCCCTCGTTATATAGAGCATGAGCAACTCTTTGTATATGAACGTAATTATAAAGAAGAAAAGTGGCTTCTAGTGGCTAATATGACCTCGCAAAAAGCTTTGTTACCTGATGACTTGCAGTTGGATGGTTCAATAGTGATGCAAAATGGTATAATAGAAGAAAATATAGTCGCACCTTATTCAGTAATAGTAGTGGCAATCAGGTAGTGAGAGGCAAAAATGAAAAAGCAGAATAAATTTCAGTATATTTTTGAAGATATGAGAATGTCTATTTTAGAAGGCGTATTTAATTATGGAGATGCCCTTCCTTCTGAACATCAACTCGTTAAAAAGTATAAAGTGTCACGTGAAACAGTTCGAAAAAGCTTAAACATGTTAGCTTCGGATGGTATGATACAAAAAATAAGAGGTAAAGGGTCTGTGGTAATTTATCATGGTATGACAGAGTTCCCTTTCAATGATTTGAAGAGCTTTAAAGAGATTCAAAATGAGCTCGCATTGAAACACCAAACAGTTGTAGTTTTATTTGAAAAGATTACAGCTGGACAAGCACAAGATGCTAAAAAAGCTTTAGATCTGTCACAAGGAAGACAGTTATGGCACTTTATTAGATATCGGCAAATTGGGCAAGCAACTAAAATTATAGATGAAGATTATATTTTAGCAGATTTATTCCCTGATTTGTCAGAGGAGATTATTCAAGATTCATTATATGATTATATTGAAAAAGATAAAGGGTATGAAATTAGTTTTTCCAGTAAGTCCATTACTTTTGAACCTTTTGGGGAAAGAGAAAGATTAGCTTTTGGTGATGTTTCTCCTCAGTATTCTGCAACAGTTACAGGTATTGTGCATTTGAAAGACACAACAAAGTTTCAATATAATGTCTCTAAACATATTGCAACTGAATTTAAATTTACTGATTTTTCTAGAAGGCATACACATGTATGAAAGAGCCTTTTATAGCGAAATTGCATTGTTTATTTATCGATATAGAGACTCTGCTTGCATTTTTATTAAAAGGTATAGTATTATTAAATATGCCGTGCTAAGCGGGGAGGTAGCGGTTCCCTATTCTCGAAATCCGCTTTATGCGAGGTCGAATTCCTTTGTCGCGGATATGTATTTGTGAAGTCTGCCCAGAGCACGAGGTGTTTGAAGATTTCGGTCCTATGCAATATGAACCCATGAACCATGTCAGGTCCTGACGGAAGCAGCATTAAGTGGATTCTCATATGTGCCGTAGGGTAGCCGAGATTTAGCTGTCGACTCTGGTAACGTTTGTGATGCGTATTCTACACAAAGGTGCACGGCATTATTATTTTTAAAATTGTATTTTCGATTAATAGATGTGTGAGTAACTTTTGAAGAGTTGCTCTTTTTTTATATATGAATAATGTAAGGAGGTTAACGGATGTCCGTATTTATTAGTACACCAACAGAAACTGACTATGAACCCTCTTATGAAATGATTGCTGAAGCTTTTAAAGATGTACCGCATTCAACACATCGCGAGCATGAATGGGTGAAACGTTTACGCATGTCGCCCAACTATCATTTTGAGTTGGAAGTTATCGCCAAAACAGAAGATGGCACGTTGATTGGACATGCGATGTGTACAGAGGTCAAAATTCAAAATGAAGACAAGACCTATACTGCGCTTGCACTCGCACCGCTCGCAGTTGTGAAAGCATATCGTAATAAAGGATTGGGGAAAGCACTCGTTCAAGCTTTGGAAGAACGTGCACTTTCTGAGGAATATACAACGATTCTCGTTTTAGGCGATGGGGCTTACTATGAAAAATTAGGCTATGAAGTTGCTGAAAACTATGATATCTATTTGCCGCCTCAAATGGGTGAAACTGAGCTACATGTGAAATTTTTGTGGGATGCTTTAGCGGATTTACCCAACGGAACAGTGGTCTATCCATCAGAATTTTTGAAGTAACTTTGCGCCATACAAACGAGATTGAACGTGATATAATGAAGTCATTGTTAGTTCGGAGGTGCCAAAGTGGATTATCAAGCATTATACCGTATGTTTCGTCCGCAAAGTTTTGATGATGTAGTCGGGCAAGAACATGTGACCAAAACCTTAAAAAATGCAATTGCAAAAGGGAAACAATCCCACGCTTATATCTTTAGTGGTCCGCGTGGTACAGGAAAAACGAGTATTGCAAAAATATTTGCTAAAGCCATCAATTGTGAAGTGAGAGAAGATGGAGAACCCTGTAATGAATGCCCGACATGCAAAGGCATTACACAAGGTTCTAATTCAGATGTCATCGAAATTGATGCCGCGAGTAATAATGGTGTAGATGAAATTCGTAATATTCGAGACAAAGTCAAATATGCACCGAGTGAATCAAAATATAAAGTGTACATTATTGACGAGGTCCATATGCTGACAACAGGCGCGTTCAATGCACTGTTGAAAACATTGGAAGAGCCTCCTGCACATGCAATCTTTATTTTGGCTACAACAGAACCGCATAAAATTCCACCTACAATTATTTCGAGGGCGCAACGTTTTGATTTTAAAGCCATTCATTCAGATCGAATTGTAGACCGTTTGAGATACGTTGCCGAACAACAGGCACTCGACTACGATGAGGAGGCCCTTGAGTTTATCGCAAAAGTATCAGAAGGCGGTATGAGAGATGCTTTAAGTATTATGGATCAAGCGATTGCTTTCGGTGATGAGCGATTAACTTTGAAGGATGCTTTGGATGTTACAGGGAGTCTAGATGAGTCCGATCTAAATGCACTCTTTCAAGATGTTGTACAAGGCCACGTTCATGATGCGTTTGAACGTTATCATCAATTTGTTAGTGAAGGTAAAGAGGTTAATCGTTTAATCAATGACATGATTTATTTTGTAAGAGACACGATTATGGCTAAAACAACAAATCAGCCAATGACGTTAGATGCTTTGGCTGAATTTGACTTAGAAGTTTTATATAAAATGATTGATGTCATTAATGATACATTAGTGTCAATTCGATTTAGCGTGAATCAAAATGTACATTTAGAAGTACTATTAGTTAAACTTTCCGAAATGATTAAAGAGGCTGGAGCAACAGGAGAAGTCGTTGTTAACCATGCGCCGTCAGAGCAACAAGATGCGATGATAAGACGTATGGAAGCACTCGAATCTGAATTACAAACGTTAAAATCTCAAAATATTGGGATGCCAACCTCACAACCTAAGCCACAGCCTGCAAAGCGTCGTAATTCGAATTCGACCTATTCAGTGGAACAAATTGCTAAAGTTCTAGATAAAGCAAACAAAGAAGATATTGCTTTAATTAAAGAGCGTTGGGCTGATGTTATTCAATATGCGAAAGATCGTAATCAGAAATCACTCGTCAGTTTGTTACAAAATTCGGAGCCTGTAGCAGCTAGTGAAGATAAAGTGTTAGTAAAGTTCGATGAAGAAATACATTGTGAAATTTTGAAAAAAGACGAAGAAAAGAAACAAAGTATTGAAAATGTCGTAAAAGATATTATAAACAAGCCTGTATCTGTGGTAGGTGTACCTGCTGATAAATGGATGCAAGTGCGGAGTGATTACATTACTAATCGTAAACGAAGTCATTCGAATGGGCAGCAGGAGTCTGCAAAGCCGGAAAAACAAGCGAGTGTTGTTGAAGCGGCCAAGAACTTGTTTGGAGAAGACACAGTTCATGTTATAGATGAATAAACATGACAAGGCTTTGAAAGGTATGTATAATTGTAAACGAATCTAAGAAGAACTCTCTCTTGGACGCGTATCATTACGTGAATATGTATATACCGTAAAATGATAGAGTATTGAGTATTCTGTTGTTTTAATAAAATGAATATAGATGGACCATCTCGTCTTTGATAAGATTATTTAATTGATGATGGTTTTAATAATAAGGAGGATACATTTATGCGCGGTGGCGGAAATATGCAACAAATGATGAAACAAATGCAAAAAATGCAAAAGAAAATGGCTGAAGAGCAAGAAAAATTAAAAGAAGAACAAGTTGAAGGAACAGCTGGTGGCGGCATGGTTAAAGTTGTCGTGTCTGGTCATAAAGAAGTCGTTGATGTGGTTATCAATGAAGAAGTCGTAGATCCAGAAGATGTAGAAATGTTACAAGACTTAGTATTAGCTGCAACGAATGAAGCAATGAACAAAGCAGATGAATTAACAGCTGAGCGTTTAGGAAAACATACTAAAGGTCTTAACATTCCAGGAATGATGTAATATGCATTATCCTCAACCGATATCGAAACTCATCGATAGTTTCATGAAATTGCCAGGCATTGGTCCCAAGACGGCTCAACGTCTGGCTTTTCACGTACTTGACATGAAAGAAGATGATGTTGTTCAATTCGCAAAAGCTTTAGTGGATGTCAAACGAGAACTTACCTATTGTAGTGTTTGTGGCCATATTACCGAACAAGATCCTTGTTATATTTGTGAAGATAAACAACGCGATCGTTCAACAATATGCGTGGTCGAAGATGATAAAGATGTGATTGCAATGGAGAAAATGAAAGAATATAAAGGCTTGTATCATGTATTGCATGGTACAATTTCTCCTATGGATGGCATTGGCCCTGAAGATATCAATATACCAAGCCTTATTGATCGTCTCAAAGATGAACAGGTTCAAGAATTGATTCTTGCAATGAATCCTAATCTTGAAGGTGAATCAACAGCGATGTATATTTCTAGACTGGTTAAGCCACTAGGCATTCGTGTCACACGATTAGCGCAGGGGCTATCAGTCGGTGGCGATTTGGAATATGCGGATGAAGTGACGCTGTCTAGAGCTATCTCTGGGCGTACAGAAATGTAGTAAGAAACAAATGGTCATATAATGAATGAAGATAACAGGCGGAAGAGAGAAAGCGACCTAGTTGTATCGTCTCGTATCATAGGAATGATATGTACATTAGAAAAGGATGGCATTAAAGTATAGGTTTCATTCAATGATTTGCTAATGCTTTTCTTTTGTATATTGAGATATGATGCCATCTCCTATCCTGTTGTCTTTATTTTTTTATTGTAGATTGCGTAGTGTTTTGTATAGAACAATAAAATAAAATGAGAATAATGCGTTTAAAATAACGAAAAGCATTAAAGAGTGTAATTTTTATTGTTGTTAAAAGGGTTGAAAGCCTGTATAGTTATATCTTATTGAGCGGCACAATAAGTCGCAACAACAAAACGAAAAAATTAATTAAAAAAGTTGTTGACATTAGAAAATAACTTGTGTATAATTAATTCTTGTCGAGTCAAAAAAATAAATGACATGAACATTGAAAACTGAATGACAATATGTCAACGTTAATTCCGATAATTTGAGTACTTCAACGTACTTTAAAGAGTGATTGACTTAATCAATCAACGAGCTATATCAAGCTTACTTCTTTTATGGAGAGTTTGATCCTGGCTCAGGATGAACGCTGGCGGCGTGCCTAATACATGCAAGTCGAGCGAACGGACGAGGAGCTTGCTCCTTTGAAGTTAGCGGCGGACGGGTGAGTAACACGTGGGTAACCTACCTATAAGACTGGAATAACTCCGGGAAACCGGGGCTAATGCCGGATAACATGTTGAACCGCATGGTTCAACAGTGAAAGACGGTCTTGCTGTCACTTATAGATGGACCCGCGCCGTATTAGCTAGTTGGTGGGGTAACGGCCTACCAAGGCGACGATACGTAGCCGACCTGAGAGGGTGATCGGCCACACTGGAACTGAGACACGGTCCAGACTCCTACGGGAGGCAGCAGTAGGGAATCTTCCGCAATGGGCGAAAGCCTGACGGAGCAACGCCGCGTGAGTGATGAAGGTCTTCGGATCGTAAAGCTCTGTTGTTAGGGAAGAACAAATGTGTAAGTAACTGTGCACGTCTTGACGGTACCTAACCAGAAAGCCACGGCTAACTACGTGCCAGCAGCCGCGGTAATACGTAGGTGGCAAGCGTTATCCGGAATTATTGGGCGTAAAGCGCGCGTAGGCGGTTTTTTAAGTCTGATGTGAAAGCCCACGGCTCAACCGTGGAGGGTCATTGGAAACTGGAAAACTTGAGTGCAGAAGAGGAAAGTGGAATTCCATGTGTAGCGGTGAAATGCGCAGAGATATGGAGGAACACCAGTGGCGAAGGCGGCTTTCTGGTCTGCAACTGACGCTGATGTGCGAAAGCGTGGGGATCAAACAGGATTAGATACCCTGGTAGTCCACGCCGTAAACGATGAGTGCTAAGTGTTAGGGGGTTTCCGCCCCTTAGTGCTGCAGCTAACGCATTAAGCACTCCGCCTGGGGAGTACGGTCGCAAGACTGAAACTCAAAGGAATTGACGGGGACCCGCACAAGCGGTGGAGCATGTGGTTTAATTCGAAGCAACGCGAAGAACCTTACCAAATCTTGACATCCTTTGACCGCTCTAGAGATAGAGTTTTCCTCTTCGGAGGACAAAGTGACAGGTGGTGCATGGTTGTCGTCAGCTCGTGTCGTGAGATGTTGGGTTAAGTCCCGCAACGAGCGCAACCCTTGAGCTTAGTTGCCATCATTAAGTTGGGCACTCTAAGTTGACTGCCGGTGACAAACCGGAGGAAGGTGGGGATGACGTCAAATCATCATGCCCCTTATGATTTGGGCTACACACGTGCTACAATGGACAATACAAAGGGCAGCGAAACCGCGAGGTCAAGCAAATCCCATAAAGTTGTTCTCAGTTCGGATTGTAGTCTGCAACTCGACTACATGAAGCTGGAATCGCTAGTAATCGTAGATCAGCATGCTACGGTGAATACGTTCCCGGGTCTTGTACACACCGCCCGTCACACCACGAGAGTTTGTAACACCCGAAGCCGGTGGAGTAACCATTTTGGAGCTAGCCGTCGAAGGTGGGACAAATGATTGGGGTGAAGTCGTAACAAGGTAGCCGTATCGGAAGGTGCGGCTGGATCACCTCCTTTCTAAGGATAATATACGGAAATATCACCAACAGGTGATAGACGGAATTAACATGACATATTGTATTCAGTTTTGAATGCTCATTCATTTGAGGATTCAACGATTGTACATTGAAAACTAGATAAGTAAGTATAGATTTTACCAAGCAAAACCGAGTGACAAGCGAAAGCTTGAAACAAAATTGTCGCTAGTCGTCGACAGACGACTCACATAATTAATAACTGGTGAATTGAGTGAAAGCTCAATCATAAAAGATTAAGTTATTAAGGGCGCACGGTGGATGCCTTGGCACTAGAAGCCGATGAAGGACGTTACTAACGACGATATGCTTTGGGGAGCTGTAAGTAAGCTTTGATCCAGAGATTTCCGAATGGGGGAACCCAGCACGAGTTATGTCGTGTTATCCGCATATGAATTCATAGTATGTGAGAAGGTAGACCCGGAGAACTGAAACATCTTAGTACCCGGAGGAAGAGAAAGAAAAATCGATTCCCTGAGTAGCGGCGAGCGAAACGGGAAGAGCCCAAACCAACAAGCTTGCTTGTTGGGGTTGTAGGACACTCTATACGGAGTTACAAAAGTATTTGTTAGACGAATAACCTGGAAAGGTTAATCAGAGAAGGTAATAATCCTGTAGTCGAAAACGAATACCCTCTTGAGTGGATCCTGAGTACGACGGAGCACGTGAAATTCCGTCGGAATCTAGGAGGACCATCTCCTAAGGCTAAATACTCTCTAGTGACCGATAGTGAACCAGTACCGTGAGGGAAAGGTGAAAAGTACCCCGGAAGGGGAGTGAAAGAGAACTTGAAACCGTGTGCTTACAAGTAGTCAGAGCCCGTTAATGGGTGATGGCGTGCCTTTTGTAGAATGAACCGGCGAGTTACGATCTGATGCAAGGTTAAGCAGAAAATGTGGAGCCGTAGCGAAAGCGAGTCTGAATAGGGCGAATGAGTATTTGGTCGTAGACCCGAAACCAGGTGATCTACCCTTGGTCAGGTTGAAGTTCAGGTAACACTGAATGGAGGACCGAACCGACTTACGTTGAAAAGTGAGCGGATGAACTGAGGGTAGCGGAGAAATTCCAATCGAACTTGGAGATAGCTGGTTCTCTCCGAAATAGCTTTAGGGCTAGCCTCAAGTGATGATTATTGGAGGTAGAGCACTGTTTGGACGAGGGGCCCCTCTCGGGTTACCGAATTCAGACAAACTCCGAATGCCAAATAATTTAACTTGGGAGTCAGAACGTGGGTGATAAGGTCCATGTTCGAAAGGGAAACAGCCCAGACCACCAGCTAAGGTCCCAAAATATATGTTAAGTGGAAAAGGATGTGGCGTTGCCCAGACAACTAGGATGTTGGCTTAGAAGCAGCCATCATTTAAAGAGTGCGTAATAGCTCACTAGTCGAGTGACACTGCGCCGAAAATGTACCGGGGCTAAACATATTACCGAAGCTGTGGATTGTCCGTAGGACAATGGTAGGAGAGCGTTCTAAGGGCGTTGAAGCATGATCGCAAGGACATGTGGAGCGCTTAGAAGTGAGAATGCCGGTGTGAGTAGCGAAAGACGGGTGAGAATCCCGTCCACCGATTGACTAAGGTTTCCAGAGGAAGGCTCGTCCGCTCTGGGTTAGTCGGGTCCTAAGCTGAGGCCGACAGGCGTAGGCGATGGATAACAGGTTGATATTCCTGTACCACCAATATTCGTTTTAAGCGATGGGGGGACGCAGTAGGATAGGCGAAGCGTGCTGTTGGAGTGCACGTCCAAGCAGTAAGATTGAGTGTTAGGCAAATCCGGCACTCATTAAGATTGAGCTGTGATGGGGAGAGGAAATTGTTTCCTCGAGTCGTTGATTTCACACTGCCGAGAAAAGCCTCTAGCTAGAATATCGGTGCCCGTACCGCAAACCGACACAGGTAGTCAAGATGAGAATTCTAAGGTGAGCGAGCGAACTCTCGTTAAGGAACTCGGCAAAATGACCCCGTAACTTCGGGAGAAGGGGTGCTCTTTGGGGTTCACGCTCTGAAGAGCCGCAGTGAATAGGCCCAAGCGACTGTTTATCAAAAACACAGGTCTCTGCTAAACCGTAAGGTGACGTATAGGGGCTGACGCCTGCCCGGTGCTGGAAGGTTAAGAGGAGTGGTTAGCGCAAGCGAAGCTACGAATCGAAGCCCCAGTAAACGGCGGCCGTAACTATAACGGTCCTAAGGTAGCGAAATTCCTTGTCGGGTAAGTTCCGACCCGCACGAAAGGCGTAACGATTTGGGCACTGTCTCAACGAGAGACTCGGTGAAATCATAGTACCGGTGAAGATGCCGGTTACCCGCGACAGGACGGAAAGACCCCGTGGAGCTTTACTGTAGCCTGATATTGAAATTCGGTACAGTTTGTACAGGATAGGTAGGAGCCTTAGAAGCGTGAGCGCTAGCTTACGTGGAGGCACTGGTGGGATACTACCCTAATTGTATTGGATTTCTAACCCGCAGCACTTATCGTGCTGGGAGACAGTGTCAGGCGGGCAGTTTGACTGGGGCGGTCGCCTCCTAAAGTGTAACGGAGGCGCTCAAAGGTTCCCTCAGAATGGTTGGAAATCATTCATAGAGTGTAAAGGCATAAGGGAGCTTGACTGCGAGACCTACAAGTCGAGCAGGGTCGAAAGACGGACTTAGTGATCCGGTGGTTCCGCATGGAAGGGCCATCGCTCAACGGATAAAAGCTACCCCGGGGATAACAGGCTTATCTCCCCCAAGAGTTCACATCGACGGGGAGGTTTGGCACCTCGATGTCGGCTCATCGCATCCTGGGGCTGTAGTCGGTCCCAAGGGTTGGGCTGTTCGCCCATTAAAGCGGTACGCGAGCTGGGTTCAGAACGTCGTGAGACAGTTCGGTCCCTATCCGTCGTGGGCGTAGGAAATTTGAGAGGAGCTGTCCTTAGTACGAGAGGACCGGGATGGACATACCTCTGGTGTACCAGTTGTCGTGCCAACGGCATAGCTGGGTAGCTATGTATGGACGGGATAAGTGCTGAAAGCATCTAAGCATGAAGCCCCCCTCGAGATGAGATTTCCCAACTTCGGTTATAAGATCCCTCGAAGATGACGAGGTAAATAGGTTCGAGGTGGAAGCGTAGTGATACGTGGAGCTGACGAATACTAATCGATCGAAGACTTAATCAAATTTGTTCATAAGGTTTTACTTGTGAATGTATACTTACTATCTAGTTTTGAATGTATAACATTCAAAAGCATTTTTGTTTGGTGACTATGGCAAAGAGGTCACACCTGTTCCCATGCCGAACACAGAAGTTAAGCTCTTTAGCGCCGATGGTAGTCGGACTGACGTTCCGCGAGAGTAGGACGTTGCCAAGCAGAAATAAACGCATAATTGGATGCGATGAGCGGCGTACATCCCGAAAGGTGAGAAATCATCTTTTGGGGTGTATTTTTATATGCTCTCAAAGTATGGGGGGCTGTTATCAACAGCGCTCTATGCAAGAGGATTGTGAGCATGCATGGCTCATTTTACGGCTGTATATTTTGGTTGTATATTTTTAACGGTCGGTAAAATATTCACTGACTGTTATTTTAATTTTTGATATTAAAAAAGCACAAATATCTCTATAATTGTAAGTGCCTAAACCAACGATTAAGGAGATATTGTGCCTATGTGTAATGATATATCAGAAATGCTTAAAATAAAAGCAAAATTTTAAAATATTATTGATAATATTTTAGCAAGCTCAAGTATGCGTATATTAGAAAAATGGTAATTGTTTGCTCGCTTCGATAATATCCTGAGTATAAAAAAACTGCTTGCCTTGTCCAGTGTACGCGGGTTCTAAAATCATATTTGTCATTGATGTGTAAAGCCATTTGGGGTGGATGCCACTGTTTAAGATTTCTTGGAATTCTTGAAAGTCTTTATCCCAATCTAATTGAATCTCCATTTATATCGTCACCTCCACAAAAATTATAGAACATATGTACGTGTTTTGAAAGGGTCTAGCCATGAAATTTCTGACGTCTCCCAAGATGTTCGTTATAATAGATGTATTAAATTCGTGTAAGTTAATAAATAGGTGAAGGAGGGATTGAGGGATGTCTTATCAACCATTAAGACAAAAAATGAAATCATGGGGGGGAAAGTACGCCCATTTCCATGCATGTTCCAGGCCATAAAAATGGAACAATCGGTGATCTTTCTTTCACAAAGCCACAATATGATGTAACGGAAATAACAGGATTTGACGATTTACATCATGCAGATGACGTTTTATATCAAAGTATGCAGACTTTAGACCAGCATCCGAATTATAAAGGGTATTATTTAGTGAATGGGACGACGAGTGGTATTTTAGCGGTTATTCATGCGTTTGCCAATCGAAAAGGCACAGTGAGTATCGCTAGAAATGTACATAAATCGGTATTTAATGCGCTAGATATTGGTGGGCAAAGTGCTAATATCATGCCAACGTCAGTGAGTGCACAAACCAATCAGTATCTTGTGCCAGAGGTCAATAGGTCTATTAAAGCGAACTATAAATTAGGTGTTGTGACATATCCAAATTATTATGGTGAGGCGTATGACATCGGAAAAGTGATTCGAGATTATCATGCGATTAATGTGCCAGTCCTTGTAGATGAGGCGCACGGTGCACATTTTGGTTTGAACGGTTTTCCAGCTTCAAGTATGAATGATAACGCTGATTATGTTGTGCAATCTTATCATAAAACGTTACCGAGTTTAACCATGAGTTCTATATTATGGATACATAAGGATGCACCTTACCGTGCTCAAATAGAATTACTATTACAAACTTTTCAATCTTCTAGCCCTTCTTATTTGTTATTAGAAAGTTTAGAGTCAGCACAAACTTTTTATCGACACTACCAAAGTGACTATTTTTTTAAAAAGCGTGAAATATTGATTAAAAAGTTAAAAGAAAGCGCCTTTGAGGTTTTAGAGCCAGAGGACCCGCTTAAACTGCTGATTCGTTGTAAAGGACGGTCTGGACAAGAGATTCAGGCACTCATGGAAGAAAATGCGATCTATGTTGAATTAGCTGACGAACAGTCCGTTTTATGGGTTTTACCCTTATGGCATGTTGATGATCGTTATCCTTTTGCGTTGTTGTTACAACGTATAGCAAGAATGAAAATAGGTGCTGTTAGGGAAACAACTCAGCATGGACAGGCGCCAATGCTTTACAGTCAAGCAGGAGAATACAATGCGGTGACACCAAATTCATTTGTTGAGATACCTTTTGAACATGCAAATGGCAAAATATTAGCGGCACATTTAATTCCGTATCCACCGGGTGTACCTTCATTATTAAGGGGCGAAAAAATCACTAAAGATATGATAAAATTAATTCATTATTGGCAAACACGTGAGATACGCGTTGAAGGCCTTAAAAATGGAAAAATTAAAGTAGAGGATGAGTAGAATGGGCCGATTTATCACGATTGAAGGACCAGAAGGATCGGGGAAAACAACAGTACTCGAAGCTGTGGTTAAACGATTGTCACGTGATTATGATGTCGTGGCGACACGCGAACCTGGCGGTGTGGAAACAGCAGAAAAAATTCGTCAAATATTATTAAACGGCGATAGCATGGATGGTCGAACTGAAGCATTGTTGTTTGCTGCTGCGAGACGAGAGCATCTTGTCGCAAAAGTTTTGCCTGCATTAGCAAAAGGACAATTAGTGATTTGTGATCGTTTTATTGATAGTTCTTTAGCGTATCAGGGTTATGCACGTGAAATCGGGGTAAAAGGAGTACAAACTATCAATGACTTTGCGATAGAAGGACGCTATCCAGATTTAACGCTATACCTCGATATTCCAGCGGCAGTTGGACGAGAACGAATTGAACGTAATCAACGCGAGCAAAATCGTTTAGATAAAGAAAGTATGTTATTCCATGAACGTGTAATCGAAGGGTATCAACATATTATCAAGCAAGATCCAACGCGCTTTGCAGTGATTGATGCGAGTCAACCGATTGAGGCCGTCGTTGATGCATCAGTAAAAGCCATTCTAAAACAATTGGCAGATTAAAAAGTCATTTAGTTGTTTACTTAGGATTGAAGTGAAGCAGTGATACGAGATATGTTATAATATACGCTAAGAGGTGTTTGTAAAAATGAAAATGATTATAGCGATTGTTCAAGATCAAGATAGCCAAGAACTTTCGGATAAACTTGTTGAAAACAATTTTCGTGCGACGAAATTAGCAACAACAGGTGGATTTTTGCGAGCTGGAAACACGACATTTTTAAGTGGTGTTGATGACGACAGAGTTGATGAAATACTAGAAGTTATCGGTGGCACATGTGGTAATAGAGAGCAACTTGTATCACCAATCACACCAATGGGCGGAAGTGCTGATTCGTATATTCCTTATCCTGTAGAAGTCGAAGTCGGTGGCGCAACTGTCTTTGTAATGCCAGTAGAATCATTCCATCAATTTTAGAATAAAATGGAGGTTGTGACAGTGTTGGCGAGCAAAATTCGTTTACGTTGTTTCAACCTTTTTGTTTTTTGCCTGTATCAAGTATGACTTACATGCGTAGTAGCTCAGTTTAAATTACAAGGTGTTTCTTTCTTCGTCATACATCATGGAATTAAGTAAAAAACAGCCTAAAGTGTGTTGAGATGTCAGGATTCATTTTCATAAAGGAGCGCAAAGTTTCATGGAAGTAATTGATCAATTAAAAAAAGCGTATCAAAATCAAAAGTTGTCACATGCCTATTTATTCGAAGGTGACGATGCGGAAACGATGAAAACAACGGCGATGGATTTTGCACAATTTATTTTATGTCAAGATCAAGCGCAATGTAGGAATAAAGTAACCGAACATAATCATCCTGACTTTCAATACGTGATGACAGACGAAGCAACGATAAAAAAAGAGCAAGTTGAAGCGCTCGTTCATCATATGAATCAGTTACCCATTGAAGGGGATTTTAAAGTCTATGTGATTCAAGATTTTGAAAAATTAACGGTACAAGGTGAAAATAGTATTCTCAAATTTTTAGAAGAACCGCCTCAAAAGACGATTGCGGTGATTATGTCCACAAAGCCAGAGCAAATCTTAGATACGATTCACTCTCGGTGCCAACATGTGTATTTTAAACCGATGTCCAGAGCTACATTCGTGTCGCGTTTAATGGCACAAGATGAAACTATCACAAAACCGATAGCAGAGTTACTCAGTACATATACGACGCAAATTGAAGTGGCAACGCAACTCAATCAGGATTTCGAGTTGCAACCTTTCCGTAAGGTATTGTTGCAGTGGTGTTACCGTCTAGTGAAGCAGCGTGAAATGGCGCTCATCGGAGTTGTTGAATTACTCAAGCATGCTAAAAATAGACAGCTCCAATTGATGGCATTATCTGGAATTAATGCCTACTTTCAAGATTTATTGTATGTTAAAACAAAGATTTCCGACCGCATTACGTTTTCTGGCATGACAGAAGAGTATGAATCGTTAGCCTCACAAATGAGCTATCGTCATTTAACATATATTATTGAACAAATTACTGAGGCGCATAAAAAACTCAATCAAAATGTGAATCCAACGTTAGTATTTGAACAAATTGCAATTAAGGTGAAGGGGTGACGCTTATGCACTTTGTCGCAGGTGTATATTTTGAAAAAGCAAACGTATTAGAATATTATGAGCCAATTGACACGCCATTAACAGAGGGGCAATATGTGGTTGTAGAATCTAAGCGAGGACACGAACTCGGTGTGATCAAACATCCACCAAGAGCGGTGTCAGATCAAGATGTGACCCTACCTTTAAAGCCTGTTTTAAGAGTTGCTACTGAAGAAGATTTAGCCTGTTATGAAAAAAATGCGCAAGATGCGGATTGTGCTTTAGAGATGTGTAAAGGTTTTGTTGATCAATTGGAACTAGATATGCGTGTTGTGAACTGTGAATATATTCTGGACCGCACTAAAATCATTTTTAATTTTACAGCGGATGAGCGTATCGATTTCCGAAAACTAGTGCGTATGTTAGCGCAACGCTTAAAAACACGAATTGAATTACGCCAAATTGGGGTGCGCGATGAAGCGAAGTTACTCGGTGGGATTGGACCATGTGGGCGTTCATTGTGCTGTGCCACTTTTTTAGGAGATTTCGAGCCGGTATCAATTAAAATGGCAAAAGATCAAAATTTATCACTCAATCCTACTAAAATCTCTGGTGCCTGTGGGCGTTTAATGTGCTGTTTGAAGTATGAAAATGATTATTATGAAACAGCCAGAGCACATTTGCCTGACGTAGGAGAGCGTATTCAAACACCAGAAGGTCAAGGAGAAGTTGTCGGTTTAAATATTATTGATGTGTCCATGCAAGTCCGTCTTGATGGTATGGAACAACTGACAGAATACCATATTGAAGAATTAGAAACTTTAAAGTAGGGAGGTTCATCTGTTGGATCGAAATGAACTATTCGACCGATTAATGCGATTAGAAAAAAATGTAGCGCGTATTCATGAGGATATGCAAGAGTTAAAAGCTTTAACTGTTGAACTCGTAGAAGAAAATGTGGCATTACAAATTGAAAATGATAATTTTAAAGCTTTGATGCATCAAGAGGAAGAAGAGAACATCGAAACGCCCATTGAAGAAACGCGCAATGCAACCTCACAGCCCACTAAAAAACAACTACAAAGTCGGGAATATTTTGCCAAATTGTATCATGAAGGTTTTCATATTTGTCATGATGTATTTGGAAAGCATCGCCACGGCGAGGATTGTATGTTTTGTTTAAATGTGCTTAACGACAAATGAGGTGAAAATGAGAACCATGCTACAAACAGGTGAAAGATTAGACTATTTAATTCGAGAAGACTTGCGCATTATTCAAAATGATGCAGTCTTTTCTTTTTCTACAGATGCACTGTTGCTCGGTCATTTTACAAAGGTTAAAAAGAGAGATTGTATTTTAGACATGTGTTCAGGCAATGGTGTCATTCCATTGTTGCTCTCGGCGAAAGGTCTTAACCCAATTACGGGAGTAGAAATCCAGCCACAACTTGTTGATATGGCACGTCGTAGTTTTGCATATAATCAATTAGATGACCGCATCACAATGCTTGAGATGGACATTAATCGCTTGGTTGAAACATTTCAACCCGCGTCATTTGATTTGGTTACTTGCAATCCACCTTATTTTAAAGCGAATCAAGCGCATCAACACCAAATTGAAGCACATAAAATTGCGCGACATGAAATCTTTTGTACTTTAGACGATTGCTTTCGAGTTGCGAAGCATTTACTAAAAGAGGGTGGACGTATTGTAATGGTTCATCGTGCAGAACGTTTGCTTGATCTTTTGGAAGCAATGCGCCGACACCGTATTGAACCGAAGCAACTCCACATGGTTTACAGTAAACCTGGGCAATCTGCGCAAACCATTGTCGTTGAAGGTCGAAAAGGTGGACGGCAAGGTCTAAAGATTTCCCCGCCTTTTTATGTATACGACGAAAATCAACAATATACGCCTGAAATGCGAGAGGTGTATTATGGATAAACATTATATCTACATTGTTCAATGTAAAGATGCTTCACTTTATACCGGATATACGAACAACTTAGCAGCGCGAATCGCCAAACATAATGAAGGAAAAGGCGCGAAATATACAAAAAGCCGACGTCCTGTTCAATTGCGTTATTATGAAACGTTTGAAACAAAATCAGCAGCACTTAAGCGTGAATGTGCGATTAAAAAAATGACACGACAACAAAAAATCCAACTCATTGAGGAGTGATGAAATGGGAAGCTTATATTTGGTAGGAACGCCCATAGGAAATTTAGATGATATGACTTTTCGAGCTATCAATATTTTAAAACAAGTAGATTTGATTGCGTGTGAAGATACACGTGTTACTAAAAAGTTATGTCATCATTTTGAGATAGAGACACCTTTGAAATCTTACCATGAGCATAATAAGCAACGTGTGACAGAAAGTCTTATCGAAAAGCTCTGTGCCGGAGATGATATTGCACTTGTGTCAGACGCGGGTTTACCTTTGATTTCTGATCCTGGTTATGAATTGGTTGTACGTGCACGCGAAGAAAACGTTAATGTTATCCCTATTCCGGGAGCCAATGCTGGACTAACAGCGCTTATGGCAAGTGGTTTGCCATCATTTACATATACTTTTCTTGGTTTTCTACCACGTAAAACACGCGACAAGATAGAAGTGCTTGAAAAAAGAATGTTTCAAGAGAGTACTTTATTGTTGTATGAATCTCCACACCGTGTAAAAGAAACGCTAGAGGCGATTGCTAAGGTGGACGATCAGCGTATGATGACAGTGGCGAGAGAATTAACAAAGAAATTTGAACAGATTCAAACAGGCCGGGTGGATGACTTAATTGCCCAATTAGACGATACAATTCCGTTGCGTGGTGAGTTTGTATTAATTATTGAGGGAGCAATGGCGAAGGCGTCTACGTCATGGTTTGAGGACATGACGATTGAAGCGCATGTAAATCATTATATTGATCAAAATATGAAACCTAAACAAGCGATTAAGCACGTAGCGCAAGATCGTCAAATGTCGAGTAAAGAAGTTTATAATATTTTCCACAACATCAATTAAACACATTTTAGTACAATAGGGATTGAATTGTAACATTGAAAATAAAGCGAAATTTAGATATATTAGATAAGATAAGAATTGAGGAGGAGCGCTGATGGTGAAAGAGACATTTTATATTACTACACCGATCTACTATCCGAGTGGTAATTTACACATCGGGCATGCATATTCAACAGTTGCGGGTGACGTGATTGCTCGATATAAACGCTTGCAAGGCTTTGATGTGCGCTATTTAACAGGGACAGATGAGCACGGTCAAAAGATTCAAGAAAAAGCTCAAAAAGCAGGGAAGTCAGAACTCGACTACCTTGATAGTATGATCAAAGACATTAAAGCATTATGGGAAAAATTGGATATTTCTAACGATGATTTTATCCGAACAACTGAGCGTCGTCATGCCGAAGTGGTAGAAAAGATATTTGAAAAATTATTGGCGCAAGGCGATATCTATTTAGGAGAATATGAAGGATGGTATTCAGTTCCAGATGAAACCTTCTACACAGAAACACAATTAGTAGAGCCCGTTTATGAAAATGGCAAAATTGTAGGTGGTAAGAGCCCAGATTCTGGACATGAAGTGGAATTAGTCAAAGAGGAAAGCTACTTCTTTAAATTATCGAAATATACGGATCGCTTGTTAGAATTTTATGATCAGCATCCAGAATTTATACAACCACCATCTCGTAAAAATGAAATGATTAACAATTTCATTAAGCCTGGCTTAGAAGATTTAGCTGTTTCACGTACTTCTTTTAACTGGGGTGTGAAAGTTCCTTCCAACCCAAAACATGTTGTTTACGTTTGGTTAGATGCGCTTGTTAACTACATTTCAGCCTTAGGTTATTTAACAGACGACGATGCGTTATTCCGTAAATATTGGCCTGCAGATATTCATTTAATGGCAAAAGAAATCGTGCGTTTCCATTCTATTATTTGGCCAATTATTTTAATGGCTTTAGATTTACCGCTTCCTAAAAAAGTTTTTGCACATGGTTGGGTTTTAATGAAAGACGGCAAAATGAGTAAATCTAAAGGGAATGTCATGGATCCAAATGTGTTAATTGATCGCTATGGTTTAGATGCGACGCGTTATTATTTAATGCGTGAGCTTCCATTTGGTTCTGACGGTGTTTTCACACCAGAAGCCTTTATTGATCGCACAAACTTTGATTTGGCGAATGACTTAGGAAACCTTGTAAACCGTACAATTTCAATGATTAACAAGTATTTCGATGGCAAACTTCCAGCATATCAAGGACCTATGCACGAAGTTGATCAAGAAGTGGAACAAATGGCGCTAGATACCGTTGAAGTGTATCACGATCATATGGAAAAACTTCAATTTTCAGTTGCATTGTCAACGGTTTGGAAGCTCATTAGCCGTACGAATAAATATATTGATGAAACAACGCCATGGATTTTAGCAAAAGATCCTGAACAAAAAGAAGCGTTGGGCAGTGTGATGGCACACTTAGTAGAGAATATACGTTTCGCAGCTGTCTTATTGCGTCCGTTTTTAACACATGCACCATATCAAATTTTTGAGCAATTGAATATTAATAGCGAAGCACTTCATGGTTTTGAAAGTCTCGGTCGCTATGGCCATTTGACAGAGCCTATCATAGTGACAAGCCAACCGAAGCCTATTTTCCCAAGATTGGATGTAGAGGCTGAAGTTAGCTATATTAGAGAATCAATGCAGCCACCAAAACAAGCGGCAGAAACGCAAGTAGAAGTGACATCAAAACCACAAATTGATATTAAAGCGTTTGATAAAGTTGAGATTAAAGCTGCAACAATTATTGACGCAGAAAATGTTGAAAAATCAGATAAGCTTCTCAAAATTCAAGTGGATCTTGGACATGAGAAACGTCAAATTGTTTCAGGCATTGCACAATTTTACCAGCCTGACGATATCATTGGTAAAAAAGTCGCTGTCGTTACAAACTTAAAACCTGCAAAATTAATGGGACAAAAATCTGAAGGTATGATTTTATCTGCTGAAAAAGATGATGTCTTAACATTAATTAGCTTACCGAATGCGGTACCTAACGGCGCAATCATTAAATAAATGGGACGCAAAGCGTAATGCACAGAAACGTTTTTAACAGTGTATGGGTGACGCGAGCAAGGTTCTAATTCAAGTTGATGATATCAATCTAATCGCTAATGCAATGAGTGAGACGACAAAATCGAACGGAGTAGATTTTGATTACGTCTCACTCTTTCATTTATGATAAGAGGCGACGATAAGCACTACTTTATTGCGGATAGATTTATTTTCAACGATTTAAAAGGACCTATACGTATTGACTGGCGTGTTTGTTAAAGTCAATGACGCGGGTATAGAATTTTTGAAACGAAATAGAAAATAGAGGAATCAAATGATAAGGAGGATGAACAATGCTTATAGATACACATGTACATTTAAATGCAGATCAATATGATGAAGATTTAGAAGAAGTGATACAACGCGCACTAGATGCTGGGGTAGACCGTATGTTTGTCGTAGGATTCGAAACAAAAACAATTGAACGTGCGATGCAATTAATCGATGCATACGATTTTATTTACGCTATTATTGGTTGGCACCCTGTTGATGCCATTGATTTTACAGATGAGCGTTTAGAATGGATTGAAGAACTTTCAAAACATCCTAAAGTGATTGGGATTGGAGAAATGGGATTAGACTATCATTGGGATAAATCGCCAAAAGACGTCCAAAAAGAAGTTTTTCGTAAGCAAATTGCGTTAGCTAAGCGCGTAAAATTACCGATTATAATTCATAATCGAGAAGCAACACAAGACTGTATTGATATTTTAATGGAGGAACATGCCGAAGAGGTCGGCGGTATTATGCATAGTTTTAGTGGTTCTCCAGAAATTGCCGATATCGTAACGAATAAATTGAACTTTTATATTTCGTTAGGTGGCCCGGTGACTTTTAAAAACGCGAAACAACCGAAAGAAGTAGCGAAGCACGTGTCGTTAGACCGTTTATTAGTTGAGACAGATGCGCCATACTTATCACCGCACCCATATAGAGGTAAACGAAATGAGCCGGCGCGTGTCACTCTAGTGGCTGAGCAAATTGCGGATTTACGAGGTATTTCATATGAAGAAGTGGCCGCACAAACAACTCAAAATGCAGAACGCTTATTCGGATTGAAATAGGTCGGTTCATAGAAGGTAAAGAAGGTGCAGCGTTGAAAATTAATGAATTTGTTGTTGTAGAAGGGCGAGACGATACTGAACGCGTAAAAAGAGCAGTTGACTGCGATACCATTGAAACAAATGGCAGTGCTATAGATGCGCAGACTTTAGATGTCATACGTCAAGCTCAAGAAACAAGAGGTGTCATCGTTTTAACTGATCCTGATTTCCCGGGTGATAAAATACGGACGACGATACGTGAAGCGGTACCCGGTGTGAAACATGCATTTATCGACCGTGATAAAGCTAAAAATAGACGGGGTAAAATAGGAGTCGAGCACGCCGACTTTGAAACGATACGTGAAGCATTGATGCACGTTTCTTCGCCGCTATCAGAAGCACAAGAAACGATAGATAAAACAGTGCTAATTGAATTAGGATTAATCATTGGACCAGATGCACGCCGCCGCCGAGATCTTTTAGGAAGACGTCTGCATATTGGTCATTCCAATGGAAAGCAATTATTAAAAAAACTCAATGCCTTTGGTTATACAGAAGAAGATGTAAGAAGGGCATTAGGGGAAGAGGAGTAAATCTATGCATGATAAAGACATTGCAACACCATCGAGAACACGTGCATTATTAAATCAATATGGCTTTAACTTCAAAAAAAGTTTAGGTCAGAACTTTTTAATAGATGTGAATATTATTCATCGCATTATTGATGCAAGTGGCATTGATGTAACGACGGGTGTTATTGAAATTGGACCCGGGATGGGATCACTAACAGAACAATTAGCAAAAAAGGCGAAACATGTTTTAGCCTTTGAAATTGATCAAAGATTAATCCCTGTATTAAAAGATACACTATCACCCTATCCCAATGTTACAGTCATCAATGAAGATATTTTGAAAGCAAATGTCTCAGAGGCAATGCAGACGCATTTATCGGAATGTGAAAAAATAATGGTTGTCGCTAACTTGCCGTATTATATTACGACACCAATTCTACTCCGCTTATTAGAGCAAGATTTGAATATTGATGGTTACGTGGTCATGATGCAAAAAGAGGTGGGCGAGCGTTTAAATGCACAAGTGGGTTCTAAAGCATATGGTTCTTTATCGATCGTCACCCAGTATTATACAAAAACGTCGAAAGTTTTGACCGTTCCGAAAACGGTCTTTATGCCACCACCTAATGTGGATTCTATTGTTGTTAAATTAATGAAGCGTCAATCTCCGCTTGTCGAAGTGAAAAACGAGCAAGCGTTTTTCAAAATGGCAAAGGGGGGCGTTTAGCCAGAGACGTAAAACGATTTTCAATAATTATCAGAATCTCTTTGATGATGGAAAAGCACAGCGGAATGAAATTTTACAATGGCTTGAAAAAGCTGGAATTGATCCGAAACGACGCGGGGAAACATTGTCAATACAAGAATATGCACGATTGTATGAAGAATTGGAAAATTTCCCTAAATTAACGTTCTAAATTTGTTGACATTGGCACGCCACCTTGCTAAAATTAAAATTTTATTTGACGCATCCTACTTAATTGTGTTATAATACACTTGTAGCGAGGTGGAGCAATATGCCAAAATCTATTGGAGACATCAAAAATTCTCTTGATTGTCAATTAGGAAATCGTATTGTACTTAAAGCTAATGGAGGTCGTAAAAAAACAATTGAACGTTGTGGCGTTCTTACTGAAACGTATCCATCAGTGTTCGTTGTTGAATTGGACCCTGAGAAACATAATTTTGAGCGTGTATCTTACACGTATGCTGACGTTTTGACTGAAAACGTTCAAGTTTCATTTGTAGAAGAAGAACTTCAACAAGAAGCAGTTGCGCAATAATATATGCCTGGCATATAAGGATAAATCTACATAATGGCCATTCTACTTAATAGGTAGTATGGTCTTTTTTGGTGTGGAATTCTATTTGATAGATAGTCTTGAGCGTTTTAATGTTGATTGATAAGTTGTCGATATACCTAAGAAAGCGCAGTAGCTGACTGGATTGAACATCGCTTTTTAAGCTCGTTCAACCCTAGTCATCCTTGCCGGGGCAGGACAACGAAATCAAATAGATTTCTGTCCTGCATGATAAACGTACGCTAAAAATAAAAGCGCAGTAGCTGACTGGATTGAACATCGCTTTTCAAGCTTGTTCAACCCTAGTCATCCTTGCCGGGGCAGGACGACGAAATCAAATAGATTTCTGTCCTGCTCCCACTTTGAAAGGGTTCTGTGTTAAAATCACATTAATACCATTTGGAAAGAGGATATTGTAATGATTTATGAAACGGCTTCTGCTAAAATCAATTTAACATTAGATACTTTATATAAAAGAGATGATGGTTATCATGAAGTTGAGATGATTATGACCACGATTGATTTGAATGATCGCCTATCGTTTGAGAAGAGAAATGATCAACGTATTGTTCTAAATGTAGATGAGACTTTTATTCCGTCTGATGAGCGTAATCTGGCTTATCGTGCGGCGCTTTTAATGATGGAGGCTTATCAGTTAAAGCAAGGTGTCACGATTACATTAGAAAAAAATATTCCTGTTGCTGCTGGTCTCGCTGGGGGTTCAAGTGATGCGGCAGCGACGATGCGTGGTATGAATCGTTTGTTTGAACTCAATCGTCCGCTTGATGAATTAAGTGCACTTTCAGCAGAGATTGGGTCAGATATTCCATTTTGTGTTTATGGTACAACGGCGATTTGTCGAGGTAGAGGGGAGATATTGGAACAGTTACCAAAACCGCCTTCGACATGGGTAATTGTAGCGAAACCGCAAGCGGGTCTGTCTACACCTGAAATATATGGTGGATTAGATTTAAATCAGCCTTTTCCTGTTCATACAGCGCAATGTTTACAAGCATTGGAAAACAACGATTATCAAATGATGTGTGAAAGTCTTTCTAATCGTTTGGAGCCTGTGTCAATGGCGCTGCAACCTGAAATTGCAAAAATTAAGTCTAATATGTTGAATAACGGTGCGGATGGCGCGTTAATGAGTGGCAGTGGCCCTACCGTCTATGGTTTTGCACAACGTGAAAGGCAAGCGCGTCATATTTACAACGCTGTGAGTGGCTGTTGTAATGACGTATATCTTGTAAGAATGCTTGGTTAAAAAGAGAAAGGATGACAATCGTGCGATATAAAAGAAGTGAACGTATTGTTTACATGACACAATATTTAATAAGCAACCCGAATAAACTTGTACCACTTACTTTTTTCGTTACAAAGTTTGGACAGGCCAAGTCATCGATAAGCGAAGATGTTCAAATTATCAAAGATACTTTGATTAAAGAAGGCTTAGGCACAGTAGAGACGATTTCTGGCGCAAGTGGTGGCGTCAAATACCGACCACAAATGCAAAAAGAAGAAGCAAAAGCTGTCATTGCTGAAGTCATCGCCTTGCTACAAGAAAAAGAGCGTTTATTACCTGGGGGATATCTTTTCCTATCTGACTTGATGGGAAACCCCGCCTTGCTTAAACGGGTGGGACGTTTGATTGCAACGATATATATGCATGAAGAGTTAGATGCGATTGTGACAATTGCAACTAAAGGGATTTCTCTCGCAAATGCGGTAGCGAATGTACTCAATTTACCTGTCGTGGTGATTCGTAAAGATAATAAGGTGACAGAGGGATCAACAGTTTCAATTAACTACGTTTCAGGATCAACACGAAAAATCGAAACAATGGTATTATCTAAGCGTACTTTGAAGGAACATTCGAATGTTTTAATCGTTGATGATTTCATGCGTGCTGGTGGATCCATTAACGGTGTGATGAATTTAATGAATGAGTTTAAAGCACATGTAAAAGGGGTATCAGTACTTGTAGAATCCAAAGAAGTCAAACAACGACTGATTGAAGATTATACTTCCTTAGTACGTTTATCTGATGTTGACGAATATAATCAAGAATTTAAAGTCGAATCAGGTAACAGTCTAGCTAAATTTTAAAGACAAAAGGAGCGTTCAATCATTTGGAAATTATTAACACGAGTAAAGCGCCTAATGCAGTTGGACCATACTCACATGCTTCAGTCGTCAACGGACTTGTTTTCACTTCTGGTCAAATTCCGCTCACTTTAGATGGTGAAATTGTAAGTGATTGCGTACAAAAGCAAACAGAACAAGTCTTAGAAAATCTTAAAGTTGTGCTTGAAGCAGCTGGGTCAGATCTAAATCACGTTGTTAAAGCTTTAATCTTCTTATCGGATATGGAAAACTTTCAAAAAGTGAATGAAGTATATGAAAAATACTTTGACACACATCGCCCTGCGAGAAGCGCGGTGGAAGTTGCACGATTACCGAAGGATGTTAAAGTAGAGATTGAACTGATTGCTGAGGTTAAAGCTATATAATCATGAAAGTTACGGTAAAGACTTCTTTAATTACACAGCAATAAATATACTTAATTACTATGGGGGGCTCACTACATGAAAGTGACAGATGTCAGACTTAGAAAAATCCAAACAGATGGCAGAATGAAAGCCTTAGTCTCTATTACTTTAGACGAATCATTTGTGATTCATGATTTACGCGTAATAGAAGGGAACACAGGCTTATTCGTTGCGATGCCAAGTAAACGTACACCAGATGGTGAATTCCGAGATATCGCGCATCCAATCAACTCGGAAATGCGTCAAGAAATTCAGGATGCAGTAATGAAAGTATATGACGAAACTGATGAAGTGTTACCTTCTCATAATCATGAAGATAATCACGCATCAGAAGACAAAAACGAAGAAGTTGAATAGATATTTGCGATTTAAGGTTTTGTCATCTAAAAAGGGTGATGAAGCCTTTTTTGTATGTAAAAAAGGTGGGCGAGAGCCATTGAGCCATTGTGTTGAATGCTAAGAAGCGGTCGATAACATTTTAATGGTTGTATAGTAGCACTTAATCGCTTAAAATCGTAAAAGTGTTAAAGATGTGCTTATGACTTTTTAGCGTGAGCATATAGCGATAGCCATGATATTTCAGTCGTGTAGGCACAAGGTTTTTATTATGAGCCAAAGGTTTTATTCGTTTACGCCTTGAAAGTGTACACGCGCTTAAATTATAATTGTATAGAAGTGTAAAAGATACTGGAGGGTTCATTGCCATGCAAAAACATGCAGTCGTTTTGGCGGCGGGTAAAGGCACAAGGATGAAATCTAAGCAATATAAAGTATTACATCACGTTGCTGGTAAACCAATGATTCGTCACGTAATAGATCAAGTGCGCGAATCAGGTGTCGACAATGTGGTGACTATTGTGGGACACGGTGCAGAAAGTGTAAAAGAAACATTAGGGGACACGTCTTTGTATAGCTTTCAAGAAGAACAACTAGGAACAGCGCATGCTGTTAAGCAAGCGGCAGAGCATTTAGCATCAAAGGAGGGCACAACACTTGTTGTTTGTGGTGACACACCACTGATTACAAGTGCAACGTTGTCTCAATTATTAGCGCATCATGATCAAGAAGGTGCACAAGCGACAGTATTATCTGCGATTGCCGCGCAACCATTTGGATATGGTCGCATCGTTCGAGATGAAACAGGCCAACTGACTGAAATCGTCGAAGAAAAAGATGCGGATGCACAACAAAAAAAGATTCAAGAAATTAGTTCTGGAATTTTCGCATTTAATAATCAAACGTTGTTCCAATTGTTAGAACAAGTTGATAATGATAATGCACAAGGCGAATATTATTTACCTCAAGTTTTAAGTTTAGTGCTTCAAAATAAAGGTAAAGTTGCAGTCTACCGTACAGATGACTTCGACGAAATTATGGGTGTCAATGACCGCGTGGCGCTAAGTCGAGCAGAAAAAGCTTACCGTCAACGATGTAATGAATATCACATGCGCAATGGTGTGACGTTGATTGATCCAGACACAACCTATATTGGTTCAGAAGTTGAAATTGGCGAAGATACAGTGATAGAACCAGGTGTTAAGTTATCTGGCAACACGCGTATCGGTAGAGATGTCACAATTGGACAATATTCAGAAATACACAACAGCCAAATCCATGAGGGTGTGACGATTAAACAATCTGTCATCTCAGACGCTATTGTTGGCGAAAAATCAAAAGTAGGTCCATTTGCACAATTAAGACCAGGTTCAGAACTTGGCAAAGAAACAAAAGTGGGTAATTTTGTTGAAATTAAAAAAGCTCGTCTTGATGACGGTGCTAAAGTATCGCACTTAAGTTACATAGGAGACGCAGAAATTGGCGCGCGCACGAATGTGGGCTGTGGTTCAATTACAGTTAACTATGATGGTGCCAACAAATTTAAAACAATAATTGGTAAAGACGCATTCATCGGTTGTAACACGAATCTTATTGCACCTGTGACTGTTGGCGATGGTTCATTAATCGCTGCAGGGTCAACAATCACTGATGATGTACCGAACGAGAGTCTTGCGCTCGCACGTTCAAGACAGGTGACAAAAAAAGGGATACATGAATAAATAAATGTAATGAATTTAAGCGAGAAATAGAAACAAGTATGTTGTAATCAATTGAAATGACTATAATAAAATTGGAGGATTCATAATAATGTTAAACACCGAGTATAAAAATTCGTCTTTGAAAATTTTCTCACTGAAAGGTAATGAACCACTTGCAAAAGAAGTTGCAGATCATGTAGGTGTTGAATTAGGTAAATGTACGGTTAAACGTTTTAGTGACGGTGAAATTCAAATTAATATTGAAGAAAGTATTCGAGGTTGTGATGTTTTCATTATTCAACCTACATCAAATCCAGTCAATGTACATTTAATGGAGCTACTTATTATGATTGACGCATGTAAGCGTGCTTCTGCAGCGAACATTTCAATCGTTGTGCCTTATTACGGCTATGCACGTCAAGACCGTAAAGCGCGTAGCCGTGAGCCAATCACTGCGAAATTAGTTGCGGACTTATTTGAAACTGCTGGTGCGGATCGAATGATTGCACTAGACTTACATGCACCTCAAATTCAAGGCTTTTTTGATATTCCTATTGACCACTTAATGGGTGTTCCGATTTTAGCAGAATATTTCTTGAATAATAAAGAGATTAATCCAGAAAATTGTGTTGTTGTTTCACCAGACCACGGAGGTGTAACACGCGCACGTAAACTTGCAGATTTCCTTAAAACACCGATTGCTATTATCGATAAACGTCGTCCAAAACCGAACGTAGCTGAAGTCATGAACATCGTAGGTGAGATTGAAGGACGCACGGCGATTATCATTGATGACATTATTGATACAGCAGGTACAATCACACTTGCCGCGCAAGCATTGAAAGATAAAGGCGCAACAGAAGTATATGCATGTTGTACACATCCAGTATTGTCAGGTCCTGCGAAAGAGCGCATCGAGAACTCGTCGATTAAAGAATTAGTGGTAACAAACTCAATCCAGCTTAAAGATGAACAAAAACCAAATAATATTACAGAATTATCTGTGGCTGAATTACTTGCACAAGCGATCGTACGTGTGTATGAACGTGAATCAGTCAGCGTATTATTTGACTAAAGCATTGACGAAACTGCAAATTTTGTGTAAAATATTTCTGTTCGTGCTCATACGGACAAATACACGCTTGCAAGCAACATAAGTTGATGGGCAAGTGCTGCACAGATGTGTGCAATGAAAGGTGGAAAATGAATATGGCTTCATTAAATTCTGTTATTCGTCAAGGTAAACAAACACGTGGTGATTTACGTAAAATCCGCGAAGCAGGAAAAGTACCTGCAGTTGTATATGGTTACGGTACTAAAAACGTTTCAGTTAAAGTTGATGAAATCGAATTTATCAAATTGATTCGTGAAGTAGGACGTAACGGTGTTATTGAACTTGGCGTAGGTTCAAAACAAATCAAAGTAATGGTTTCAGATTATCAATTTGATCCACTTAAAAACCAAATTACACATATTGACTTCTTAGCAATCAATATGACTGAAGCACGTACAGTAGAAGTACCTGTACACTTAATCGGTGAAGCGCCAGGAGCTAAAGAAGGCGGCGTAGTGGAACAACCATTGTTCAACTTAGAAATCACTGCAACACCAGACAACATTCCTGAATACATTGAAGTAGACATTAGCGAATTAAACATCAATGATACTTTATCAGTAGCAGATGTTAAAATTTCTGGTGACTTCACTATCGAAAACGATGGAGAAGAAGCACTTGTATCAGTTGTTGCACCAACTGAAGAGCCAACTGAAGAAGAAATCGAAGCAATGGAAGGCGAATCTACAACAGAAGAACCTGAAGTTGTTGGTGAATCTTCTGAAGAAGAAGAAAAAGAAGACTAATTTCTATCAATTTAGTCGTATTATAAAAAGAGCTGAAAATGTTATAGTTTTCAGCTCTTTTTATAATGGGTAAAACAAAATGCAGAATTTGTTGCATACGATGATACGAGACAATAGTGAAAAAGATGTGGTGGATGCTTTTAGTATAAAAGTGGCGTTGTGGTGATTTTGTGTTAAAATGTAAAAATAATAATATAATCACATTAAGTTATTTTTTATAGGATTTAAATCTTTAAAAGTAAAATTCATAATATTCAGTGATTCTAGCTTTTGTAGTCTCGCATTCAAATAGATCGTGCGATCGTATATATCGCAATTTAGCAAGTGTATTCTTAAATATGTTAATATATAGAAATAATGAAGAAGGGGCGTTTATTCAAATGAAGCGCATCAAGATCAATTTGGAGGTAAATGATGAAGTGTATCGTTGGTTTAGGTAATATAGGAAAAAATTATGAGCATACAAGACATAATATTGGTTTCGAAGTCATCGACCACTTACTCGAGCGACATCAAATCCAACTCGATAAGCAAAAATTTCGTGGTGCTTATACAATTGAACGAATTAACGGTCAAAAAGTAATGCTGATCGAACCTTTAACATTAATGAATTTATCTGGAGAAGCCGTAGCCCTATTGATGGATTATTATGACGTTCAAATCGACGAATTATTAGTGTTATATGATGATTTAGATTTAGCACAAGGTAAAGTGCGTTTAAGACAAAAAGGAAGTGCTGGTGGCCATAACGGGATGAAATCAATCATTCAGATGCTCGGAACAAGTGACTTTAAACGTATCCGTATAGGAATTGGACGACCTTCAGGCAGAACGCCGATTCGCGATTACGTGTTGCAAAAGTTTTCAAGCGCTGAAATGCAAGTGATGGATCCTGTTATTGCGCATGTTGCAGATGCTGTGGAAGCATTTATTAGCGATGAAAAATTCGAAAATGTAATGAATCAATATAATGGTGAGGCCAAGTGAAATCAATCATTAATGAAATTATAAATAGAGATACAAGATTTAAAGATTTGTCCGAGCAAGTCGGACATGCCAATTTATTAGTCACAGGATTAACGCCTGCAGCCAAAGCGTCTATCATAGCTGAACTTTACCAATCGGACCATCGTCAAGTTTTATTAGTGACGAATAATTTATATCAAGCGGATAAATTAGAGGCAGATCTCCTTCAATCTGTACCAGATGACGAAATTTATAAATATCCCGTGCAAGATATTATGATTGAAGAATTTTCTACGCAAAGTCCAGACTTAATGAGTGAGCGTGTCCGAACACTTACGGCACTTGCAAATGAACGTCGCGGACTTTACATTGTTCCTTTAAATGGTCTGAAAAAGTTATTAACGCCAAAAGCACTATGGCAAGAACATCAACTCTCATTGGAGGTTGGTGACGATATTGATGTTGATCTATTTCTAGATAAACTTGTAAACATGGGCTATCGTCGTGAAACAGTCGTTTCAAATATTGGAGAATTTTCAGTACGCGGTGGCATTATCGATATTTATCCATTGCTAGGTGAACCGTTGCGTATCGAATTATTTGATACAGAGGTGGACTCAATCCGTCAATTTGATGTTGAATCTCAACGTTCTTCTGAAAATGTGGAAATAGCAGAGATCACGACAGCGCATGATTATATTATGACGGATGCGGTTCGTCAAAGAATGATGGAAGGCTTAAGACAAGCTTACGAAACGACACGCCCTAAAACAGAGAAGTCTGTGCGTCAAGATTTAAAAGATACGTATGAGAGTTTTAATCTTTTAGAAGATACGCATTTTGATCCACAAATATTACGCCGTCTTATCGCGTGGATGTATGAAACACCGACAACCATCTTAGATTATTTCAAAGACAGCGCGATTGTTTTAGTAGATGAGTATAATCGTGTGAGAGAAACGGAAGAAACGTTGACTACCGAGACAGAAGCATTTCTTCAGAATTTAATCGAAAGTGGTAAAGGCTTTATAGGTCAACGCTTTATGGAAGATGACACTTTTGATCGTATGCTCCGTCAATTTAAAATTACTTTCTTTACACTGTTTACTGCCTCAATGCCTATGAAATTAGACCATATCGTCAAGTTCTCATGTAAGCCTGTCCAACAATTTTATGGCCAATACGATATTATGGCTTCAGAATTTCAACGCTACATGAAACAAGGTGACCGTATGGTGGTAATGGTCGAAACAGAAACAAAAAAAGAAAGAATTCATGCAATGTTGAGTGAAATGCATGTGCCTACACTGCTCGAACCCGAAGTTGATGCTATGGAACCCGGTCATGCTGCGATTATTCAAGGCAGTCTATCTGAAGGCTTTGAACTGCCTTACATGTCTATGGTAGTCGTGACAGAACGAGAATTATTTAAATCGAAGCAAAAAAAGACGTCTAAAAAACGTCGTAAAACGATGAGCAATGCTGAAAAAATCAAGTCATATCAAGAGTTGAACGTTGGTGATTATGTCGTCCATGTTCATCACGGTGTAGGACGTTACTTAGGCGTTGAAACCTTAGAAGTTGGAGAAGTCCACCGTGACTATATTAAGATACAGTATCAAGGCACAGATCAACTGTATGTACCTGTTGACCAAATGGAACAAGTGCAAAAATATGTTGGTTCTGAAGATAAAACACCAAAACTGTATAAATTAGGCGGTAGTGAATGGAAGAAAACGAAGGCTAAAGTTCAAAGTAGTGTCGAAGATATTGCTGATGAATTAATTGACTTATATAAAGAGCGTGAGCAATCTGTAGGATATGCATTTGGGCCGGATACAGAGGAACAACATGCTTTTGAAATGGACTTCCCATATGATTTAACCGATGACCAAGCAAAATCGATTTTAGAGATTAAAGAAGATATGGAAAGTCAGCGCCCTATGGATCGACTGCTCTGTGGAGATGTGGGTTATGGTAAAACGGAGGTCGCCGTGCGCGCAGCCTTTAAAGCGGTCATGTCAGGTAAGCAAGTTGCATTTTTAGTGCCAACGACTATACTCGCGCAACAACATTACGAGACATTAATCGAACGTATGCGAGATTTTCCAGTTGAAATTCACTTAATGAGCCGTTTTAGAACACCTAAAGAAATTCGAGAAACAAAAGAAGGCTTAAAGTCCGGTTTTGTTGATATTGTGGTAGGCACGCACAAACTTTTAGGAAAAGCTGTAGAATACAAAAACTTAGGCTTATTGATTGTCGATGAGGAACAACGTTTTGGTGTGCGACATAAAGAAAAAATCAAAACATTGAAAGCGAATGTCGACGTACTCACTTTAACAGCGACGCCTATACCAAGAACGTTGCACATGAGTATGTTGGGTGTGCGTGATTTATCTGTAATAGAGACGCCGCCAGAAAACCGTTTTCCAGTGCAAACGTATGTGTTAGAGCAAAATACGAACTTTATTAAAGAAGCGCTCGAGCGAGAGTTATCGCGTGGAGGCCAAGTGTTCTATTTATATAACCGTGTCCAATCGATTTATGAAAAACGTGAACAATTACAAATGTTAATGCCAGATGCATCTATTGGTGTGGCACATGGACAGTTACCTGAACGAGATCTAGAAGAGACAATGCTCGATTTCATTAATGGTGAATATGATATTTTAGTTACGACTACGATTATTGAAACCGGTGTAGATGTCCCTAATGCCAACACATTGATTATTGAAGATGCCGACCGTTTTGGCTTGAGCCAATTGTATCAATTACGTGGTCGTGTTGGTCGTTCGAGTCGAATTGGCTATGCCTACTTCCTCCATGCGACAAATAAAGTGTTGAATGAAACGGCTGAAGACAGATTACAAGCTATAAAAGAGTTCACAGAGCTAGGCAGTGGCTTTAAAATTGCGATGCGCGATTTAAATATACGAGGTGCCGGAAACTTATTAGGTAAGCAACAACATGGATTTATTGATTCTGTCGGTTTTGATCTTTATTCACAAATGTTAGAAGAAGCAGTGAATGAAAAACGAGGTATCAAAGAAGAAACAGTTGCACCTGAAATTGAGATGAACTTACGTTTAGACGCATATTTACCTGCCGAATATATTCGTAATGAGCAAGCTAAAATAGAAATTTATAAAAAATTACGTGCGACTGAAACGATAGATCAACTCATGGATATTAAAGATGAATTGTTAGATCGCTTCAACGATTATCCAAGTGAAGTTGAACAATTGCTCGATTCCGTTGAGATTAAAGTACATTTACTGCACGTAGGTGTGCAAACGGTAAAAGATACCGGAAAAACCATTGAAATTTTATTAACACAAAAAGGTACAAACGATATTGATGGCGAAGCGTTGTTTAAAAATACAATCGCGTTAGGACGAAACATGAAAGTCGGTGTACAAGAAGGTTGCATGAAAGTGACGCTGACAAAAAGTAAGCAATGGCTAGAGTCATTAAAGTTTTTGTCTAAGACGCTTGAAGAAAGTTTGAGAATACCAGATGAAGTCTAAAACAGCGTTCAATGGCGTCGTCGTTTTAACGCTCGCACTTATCATCGTCAAGGTATTAAGCGCTCTGTATCGTGTGCCTTATCAAAATATACTCGGTGATGAAGGATTATATGCGTATCAACAAATTTATCCGATAGTCGCATTGGGCGTTGTGTTATCTAGCAATGCGTTACCAAGCGCATATACCCAGCTCGTCGGGGATACCCATGAGACACAATCGGTTTTAAAACGATTATTATGGTCATTGACAGCAACAGGATTTCTTATCTTTATTGTGCTATTTGTAGGTGCAAAAAGTATTGCAAGCTTGATGGGTGACGTCCATTTGACACCGATGATTCATGCAGCAAGCTTGAGTTTTATCGTCATCGGAGCCTTAGGTTTATTACGTGGCCATTTTCAAGCAAAACGAGATATGCACATGCCGGCATACTCACAAGTTTTAGAACAGAGTATCCGAGTGGGAATCATTGGTGTTGTTATCCTGTTATTCGTTAAACAAGATTTATCAATTTATCAAGCAGGCACTTGGGCCATTATCGCTTCTGCTTTTGGCTTTTTGGGCGCAACGATTTTTCTTTGGCGCAAGCGTGATGTGCCACATAACAATGACGAAATGCCATCATTGCCGTGGCGTAAATTTATCGTTGCAACAGTCATTTTTGCAATCAGTCATTTAATCGTCATTTTATGGCAAGTGGTAGATAGTTTTACCATCGTGAACATGTTGCGTTATGGCTCGGGTTTGCCTTTCAAAGAGGCGATTACTGAAAAAGGTATTTATGATAGAGGTGCCTCATTTATTCAAATGGGCTTGATTGTCACAACGACGTTTTGCTTTGTCTTGATTCCGCTATTAACAGAGACGAAAAAAAGAGGTCAATTGCAACAAATGCACAGTTATGCGAATGCGTCGCTTAAAATTACTATTGTGATCAGTAGTGCTTGTGGCATTGGGCTCATCAATCTTCTTCCTGTACTCAATCACGTCTTTTTTGCAAGCCAAGACTTAACGCTAACACTATCTATATACATGTTGACTGTTATTTTGGTTTCATTAATTATGATGTATATTGCCTTATTAGAAGTACAAGAGCAGTTTCGCATCATTTTGATAGGTTTTTTAATGGGCATTACTACAAAATTAATATTTAATTTAATCACGATTCCACTTATGGGTATTATCGGAGCAAGTATTGCAACGGTCGCATCTCTAATCATTTTTGTGTTCTATTTACATGTATATGTAGTTAAACAATACCATTTAAACGCGTTAAGAAAGTTTTATTTCAATTTGGCTTTGGCTTTATTGGTAATGACAGCTAGTGTACAATTGTGTCAATATCTCATTCCTACATCTACACGTTTAGGCGGATTGCTCGAATTGCTTATTTTGGCTAGTGTAGGCGTTGGCAGTGTGATTTTAATGCTGTTATATCTTAATATTTTAAGTAGCGATGAATGGGTACATTTACCATTTGGTGATAAAATGATTGAATGGAAGAAAGGAAGAAAATCATGACACATCAACTTACAATTATAGGACTGGGTAATTACGGCTTAGATGAATTGCCTGTCAGCATTTATAGATTAATTCAGCAGCAGCCTAAAATTTATGTTCGTACTCAGCATCATCCAGTGGTTCAGCAGCTCAAAGAAATTGAATTTGAAAGTTTTGATCATATTTATGAGCAGTATGATTCTTTTGAACCTGTATATCAAGCGATTGTGGATGAACTTTTACAACGTGCCCAACAGTCCGATATTGTTTACGCTGTGCCGGGACATCCACGCGTAGCAGAAACGACGACACAACTGCTAATTGAACGTGCACATGAAAATAGCGTTGAGGTTCAAGTTTTAGGTGGGCGGAGTTTTATAGATGATATGTTTGAAGCGGTTCAAACGGACCCTAATGACGGTTTTACGTTGTTAGATGCGACAAGTTTAAATGCAGACATGTTGAACCCTCGAACAGCAACTATCATCACGCAAGTCTACAGTGCAATGGTGGCAGGTCATTTGAAACTATTGCTTATGGAACGCTATCCAGATGATTTTGAGGTCATGGTCGTTGATGGTGCGCGTCAGTCTGGCGCTCAAGTCGTACGTTGTCCAATATATGAACTGGATCATGAGATAGAATATACTAATTTAACGAGCGTATTTATCCCTAAAGCGAATGACGAGAAAGTGTTATACCAAGATTTTAACTATGCTGATCAAGTCATTGCACGACTTGTGGACGACGAAACTGGATGTCCATGGGATAAAGTACAAACACATCAAACACTTAAACGCTACTTGCTTGAAGAGACATTCGAACTATTTGAGGCCATAGATAACGAAGATGATTGGCATATGATTGAAGAATTAGGTGACATCTTATTACAAGTGTTGTTACACGCCAATATAGGTCGCAAAGAAGGTTATATGGATACACGTGAAGTTGTAGAAAGCTTGACTGAAAAAATGATTCGACGTCATCCGCATATTTTTGAAAATGATCAAGCTCAAGATGTAGATGATGTTAAAGCCATTTGGCAAAAGCAAAAAGTAGCTGAAGGTAAAACGCCACGTGTAAAATTCGAGAAAGTATTTGCGACGCATTTTCTAAAATTGTATGATGAAGTCAAAAATAGAGATTTTTCAGAAGAAGAGTTAACAGCCTATTTAGAAGAACGAGGAGGGTCACATTGAGACTAGACAAATATTTAAAAGTATCACGTCTTATTAAGAGACGTACATTGGCTAAAGAATTATGCGATCAAGGTCGTGTCGCTGTAAACGGAACAACGGCAAAAGCAGGCACAGATGTTAAATTAGACGACGTGCTCGTGATTCAATTTGGACAAAAAGTTGTGACAGTTAAAGTAACAGGATTGAGTGAACATGCCACAAAAGAGAATGCAAAAGGCATGTTTGAATTGGTCAAAGAAGAACGCATTCAGTAAAGGGTAAACAAAGAAAGGTGACGCCGCATGAATCAAAAAGTTCAAAATATCGGCAATCAATATACTTCTAAAAAAAACGCAAAGAAAAAACGACATGAACGCCGTAAAAAAGTAGTGAAAAAGCGTATTGCTGTTTTTGGAGGCGTACTTTTAGTCATTATTATCCTGCTTTTAATCATGGTTGCGTTTCAAATTAAAGGGAACCATGATGCCTCTGTTGAACGCCAAGCCAAAGAGGAGAAATATCAAAAGTTACAAGATAAAGAGATTGAACTTAAAGAACAACTCAATAATTTAAATGATGAGGCGTATGTTGAAAAAATTGCGCGAGATGAATATTATTTAAGTAATGACGGCGAGATCATCTTTAAGTTGCCTAACGACAAAGACAAGCAAGAGAAACAATCGAAAAAAGAGTAAAAGCAGTTTATAATTAAATTGCATAATATGTAAAATTCGTAAAGAAAAATGTCGATATTCAAATAGTCATTGTGAAAATAGATAAACAAAAGTATAATAGAACTAAATATCGAACAAAATCGGGAGGATGCATTAAAACAATGTCAATCGAAGTAGGAAGTAAGGTAAAAGGTAAAGTCACTGGTATCAAAAAATTTGGTGCATTTGTGGAGTTGCCTGAAGGTAAAAGTGGGTTAGTTCATATTAGTGAAGTAGCAGACAACTATGTAGAAAATGTTGAAGACCATTTGTCAGTTGGTGATGAAGTAGAAGTGAAAGTACTGTCTATAGCAGAAGATGGTAAAATAAGCTTATCGATTAAAAAAGCAAAAGATCGCCCACGTAAACAAAGACCGGCGCAAAAACCGGAAGACTTTGAGAAAAAGCTATCTAACTTTTTAAAAGATAGTGAAGATAAACTTACTTCTATTAAGCGTCAAACGGAATCAAGACGTGGTGGCAGAGGCTCACGTCGTTAAGCATTGATAATGACTTAGAGGTTGAGAAACGAAGGGTAACTTTGAATCTCAGCCTCTATTTTAATGTAGGAGTGTTTTGAACTATGCGGCAAAATTGGAAAGCGACAGACCACCTCGTTCTTGCAGTATCAACTGGAATCGATAGTATGGTGTTGTTACATCAATTATTGCATCAATATGCGTCGACGTATGAACAATTAACTTGTTTGCATGTCCATCATGGGTTGCGAGAGGCATCTCATCAAGAAGCGCTGTTCATTAAATATTATTGCGATATGCATAACGTCCCTCTTTATATTAAACAATTGGATTTATCACAAGCAGTTTCAGAAGGTAGAAGTATTCAAAACGATGCAAGAGAAATGCGTTATCAATGGTTTGATGATATGATGAATGCGTTGAATGCGGACTGTTTATTAACTGCACATCATCAAGATGATCAAGTTGAAACCATCTTTTACAGAGTTTTTACTGGCAGAAGCACACGGAGCCCATTAGGTATGGCAGATAGTGAACGAAGAAAGGACTATCGTCTACTAAAACCTCTGCTTGAAACAACGAAAGCACAAATCCGTTCATATCAACAAACATATAATGTCCCTTACTTTGAAGACGAATCCAATGCAACTGAAAACTACATACGCAATATGATTCGACATCGTTTGTTGCCTTCGATTCAAGACAGCCCGCAGCTACAAACGCAGCATTTATTAAAGTTAAAATCGTTTCATGATGAAGCACAACTGTTAATGAGAAACGAAGCGCAATCTTTTATTGAAAACTATGTGACAAAACAAGATGAGGGTGTTGTTTTGCCTAGAAAAACATTTAATCTGTGCACGCCACATGTTAAAATGTTAATCTTGGATCAATTGTTACAAGAATTTGATGACATCGTCACTATTAGTGAAAAAGCATACTATGATTGGTTTCATAAACTAGAGAGTGACGTTGCACAAACGCCGTTAATGCATACGCATCAATGGCATGCAGATGTTGTATATAATCAATTAATGATAATGAAACCGAGTCTGTACACTGCAGATTCACAACCGTTGCAAGTCGACCAAGAGGGAACTTACCATTTTGGTTTATATCGCATCAAAATAGAAGACTTTCATGAGATGAACACGGAATACATTACAATCCGTTCGCGTCATGAAGGTGATCATGTGACCTTAGATTCAAACCACCATAAAAAAGTATCGCGTTTAATGATTGATGCAAAGGTGCCTACGCAATTGAGGGAACAAATGCCAATTGTTGAAACATTAAATGGTGATATTTTAGCAGTGGGTACATTGTATGTTCGCAAGCAGTATGAAAAATTTATAAAGATTCAATTTCTGGGAGATGACAAAGATGAAAAATGATTTGAAAGAAGTATTGCTGACTGAAGATGATATTCAAGCAATATGTGAAACACTTGGCCGTAAAATTACGGAAGATTATAAAGGTAAAGATTTATTTTGTGTCGGTATCTTAAAAGGATCTGTTTTATTTATGACAGATTTAATCAAGCGCATTGACGTGCCCCTCGCAATAGACTTTATGGATGTTTCGAGTTATCATGGCGGTACAGAATCTACAGGCGAAGTTCAAATACTTAAAGATTTAGGTTCATCTATTGAAAATAAAGATGTTTTAATCATCGAAGATATCCTTGAAACAGGGACGACATTGAAGTCAATTACAGAATTATTAGCTTCGCGTCGAGTTAAATCATTAGAAATCGTGACATTATTAGATAAGCCTAATCGCCGAAAAGCAGAAATTGAAGCCAAATATGTTGGTAAAAAAATTCCTGATGAATTTGTCGTAGGTTACGGCTTAGATTATCAAGAAAAATATCGTAATTTACCTTATATTGGTACGCTTAAACAAGAAGTTTATGCAAAATAAATAATTTTAAAAATCATATGGTGTGTCAGTTGATGAAAGTCAATTACTAGCCATTTGTCAATCAATTATGGTAAAATTTTTATTAGTTTTATATTTGAAGTAGGAGGAAACGACGCATGCAGAAAGCTTTTCGTAATGTGCTGTTTGTAGCAATTATCGGCGTTGTTATTTTTGGGTTGTTTTCGTGGATTAATGGTAACGGAAATGTACCTAAAGAATTAACTTATAACCAATTTATACAAAAATTAGATAAAGGTGAATTGAAAACATTAGAAATTCAACCTGAGCATAACGTATATAAAGTAAGTGGTAAGTTAAAGAACAATGACGATTATGCATCGACAATTCTGTTCAATAATGATAAAGAATTGGACAAAATCACTGAAACAGCTAAAGAACAAAAAGGATTAGATTTTACAGTTAAAGAAGAAGAAGGACAGAGTGTATTTGTAAGCATCATTTCTACATTAATTCCAGTCTTAGTCATTGCCTTGCTCTTTATCTTCTTCCTTAGTCAAGCACAAGGTGGCGGCGGCGGTGGCCGTATGATGAACTTTGGTAAATCCAAAGCCAAAATGTATGATAGCCAAAAAGGAAGAGTACGCTTCTCAGACGTTGCAGGTGCAGATGAAGAAAAACAAGAGCTCATCGAAATTGTAGATTTCTTAAAAGATAATAAGAAATTTAAACAAATGGGTTCACGTATCCCTAAAGGGGTCTTATTAGTAGGGCCACCGGGTACAGGTAAAACATTACTTGCGCGTGCTGTTGCTGGCGAAGCAGGTGTGCCGTTCTTCTCGATTAGTGGTTCGGACTTTGTTGAAATGTTTGTCGGTGTCGGTGCAAGCCGTGTACGTGATCTATTCGAAAATGCGAAGAAAAATGCGCCGTGTATCATTTTTATAGATGAAATTGACGCAGTCGGTCGCCAACGTGGTGCGGGCGTCGGTGGTGGACACGATGAACGTGAACAAACGTTAAACCAATTACTTGTTGAAATGGATGGTTTTGGTGAAAATGAAGGCATCATTATGATTGCGGCAACGAACCGACCAGACATTTTAGACCCGGCATTATTACGTCCAGGTCGATTTGACCGTCAAATCCAAGTAGGTCGTCCTGATGTGACAGGTCGTGAAGCGATATTACATGTTCATGCTAAAAATAAACCACTTGATGAAACAGTAGATCTTAAAGCGATTGCGCAACGTACACCAGGTTTTTCTGGTGCTGACTTAGAAAACCTATTAAACGAAGCATCGCTTATTGCTGCACGAAGCGGCAAAAAGAAAATCGATATGCGCGATATCGAAGAAGCAACAGACCGTGTTATTGCCGGTCCTGCTAAAAAATCACGCGTAATTTCTGACAAAGAAAGAAATATTGTAGCCCATCACGAAGCCGGACATACAATTATCGGTATGGTATTAGACGAAGCGGAAATCGTACACAAAGTTACAATCGTTCCGCGTGGTCAAGCCGGCGGTTATGCGATGATGTTACCAAAACAAGACCGTTTCTTAATGACTGAACCAGAGTTATTAGATAAAATTTGTGGTCTGTTAGGTGGGCGTGTCGCTGAAGACATTATCTTTAACGAAGTTTCTACAGGTGCATCTAATGACTTTGAACGTGCAACACAAATCGCACGTGAAATGGTGACACAGTATGGTATGAGTAAAAAACTTGGACCGCTACAATTTAAACACGGCGGTGGACAAGTGTTCTTAGGTAAAGATATGTCTGGTGAACCTGAATATTCAGGACAAATTGCATTTGAGATTGATAAAGAAGTTCAACGTATCATTAAAGAACAATATGAACGTTGTAAGCAAATTCTTTTAGAACATGAATCTCAACTTAAACTTATTGCTAAAACATTATTAACTGAAGAAACATTGGTTGCTGAACAAATTCAATCATTGTTCCATGAAGGACATTTACCTGTAGTGAATTATGATGACGCACAAGTAGTCAATCACTCAGAAAATAAAGACTTTGACGAAGGTAAATATGGCAAGTCTTACGATGATATTCGCCGTGAACAACAGTCATTAACGCAACATCCAAGTGAACGCCGTCATGACGAATCATCAAATGAAGAGAAGCAAGATAACGATCAAAAAGATCAAACTTCTCATCAAGAAGACGAGGACAAAGATACAACAGGTTACGAACAAGAACCTAAAATCGATCGTCCAGGCGATAATGAGCCACGTCAATAAAAGATAGAATGGACTTTTCTTTAAAGTGAAAACTTTTTAGAAAAGTCCGTTTTACTTATGAAGTATCGTTTACTAATGGTAATGAAAAGTGATACAGATGTGTTGTGAGTCATTTTAGTTGTGTCTCTAAGCACATGCGCGTATGATAATGCGCAGTAGTTATTGTATACAATACATTGACATATAGAGGTGTGATTGAAATGTCGTTGCACTTCAACTTAAACGCTATATAAAGATAACGTATTTAGTGTTAATAAGATTTTGAATCTGTTAAAAATGATATTTGTATCAAAAAGCTTTAAAAACATTGTAGAAGGATTGAAGGAGTGGTATAGAAAGATGACACAAGATTATTTAGTAAAGGCATTAGCATTTGGCGGGGAAATTCGAGCGTATAGTGCAAATACGACAAATACAATTCAAGAAGCACAAACACGCCATTATACTTGGCCAACAGCTTCAGCTGCATTAGGTCGTACAATGACTGCAACAGTGATGATGGGGGCAATGTTGAAGGGTGAACAAAAATTAACAGTAACTGTTGACGGTGACGGCCCAATCGGTAAAATTATTGCAGATGCTAATGCAAAAGGTAAAGTTCGTGGTTATGTATCACAACCACAAACGCATTTTCCATTGAATCCACAAGGCAAACTCGATGTCCGTCGTGCTGTTGGAACTAGCGGTGCGATCAACGTAGTTAAAGATGTGGGTATGCGTGATTATTATACAGGTAGTAGTCCGATTGTATCTGGAGAACTTGGTGAAGATTTCACTTATTACTTTGCTAACAGTGAACAAGTCCCATCATCAGTGGGAGTCGGCGTGCTTGTAAATCCAGACAATACTATTAAAGCGGCGGGCGGTTTCATTATTCAAGTGATGCCGGGTGCTCAAGAAGAAACGATTGATCGCTTAGAAGCGGCTATTAATAGCATGAAGCCTGTTTCAAAATTAATTGACGAAGGATTGACACCTGAAGAAATGTTACAAACGATACTTGGCGAAGATAATGTGACATTTTTAGAGACAGTTCCAGTTGATTTTGAATGTCAATGTGGACATGATAAATTTTTAAATGCGATTAAAGGTTTAGGAGAAGCAGAAATTGAGAATATGATAAAGGTAGATCATGGTGCAGAAGCAGAATGTCATTTTTGTAGAACACGCTATCACTATACCGAAGAAGAGCTTAAGGCGTTATTAGTTGAAATGTCTTCTTAAATTTTTAATCGTTGAAGGGGCTTGCATTTTTCTAAAGAAAAGACGCGTATTTCAGGGAATAATTGATATTAGTGCTTTTGCAAAGGTCTAAATAGTGGTAAACTAAAGATATCCGATTCAAAAACTATGTATTTAACGAAATATAACTTTGATAAAGCGAGGTATCAACTTATGGTCAGAAAACCTGTAGAGAATATAACTGAAATTATTGGACAAACACCTGTGGTAAAATTGCGTCATCAAGCAGGTGAAGATGCAGCTGATATTTATGTGAAATTAGAATATCAAAACCCAGGCGGCTCTGTAAAAGACCGTATTGCATTGGCGATGATTGAACAAGCTGAAAAAGAAGGAAAAATTAAGCCAGGCGATACAATTGTCGAACCTACTTCAGGAAACACAGGGATTGGTTTAGCGTTCGTATGTGCGGCAAAAGGATATAAAGCGGTATTTACAATGCCAGAAACAATGAGTCATGAGCGTCGTAACTTATTAAAAGCATACGGTGCAGAATTAGTCTTAACACCAGGCGCTGAAGCAATGAAAGGCGCAATTAAAAAAGCGAAAGAACTTAAAGAAGAGCATGGTTATTTCGAACCACAACAATTCGAAAACCCTGCCAATCCGAAAGTGCATGAATTAACAACTGGACCTGAGCTAGTTGAACAATTCGAAGGTAAAACAATTGATGCATTTTTAGCTGGTGTAGGAACTGGCGGTACGTTATCAGGTGCCGGTAAAGTGTTAAAAGAGAAATATCCAGATATCCAAATTGTTGCGATTGAGCCAGAAGCTTCTCCAGTACTTAGTGGTGGAGAACCAGGACCACATAAATTACAAGGTTTAGGTGCAGGATTTATTCCAGGCACATTGAATACAGATATATACGACGAAGTGATTAAAGTGGGTAACGAAGTGGCGATGGAAACGTCACGTCGTGTAGCTAAAGAAGAAGGTATCCTAGGCGGTATTTCTTCAGGTGCTGCCATTTATGCTGCGATTCAAAAAGCAAAAGAATTAGGTAAAGGTAAAACAGTTGTGACTGTATTACCAAGTAATGGTGAACGTTACTTATCTACACCACTTTACAATTTTGAATAAAAGCTGACTAAAGAGATTGAAGCGTCCAATGACGATGCTTCAATCTCTTTTTTATGCTTAATATGTGGTATGTGGCAACGAGATGCTGTGCTGCCATGTATATTTGATAAGTCAAACCATCGTTCTAGTTTTCTTTATTGAGACGAGACAGCGTCATCAACGTGATATTGACGTGGCTATGAACGAATCAAGAGGGTTTGGTTGAAAAATTTGCTATAATAAATTTGTTCAAAAAAGAATTTTTCGTATAATGAGCTATCTCAAACAGAAAGGAAGGATTCCTATGCAGCAAACTCAAATTATGGGTATATTGAATGTCACACCAGATTCTTTTTCTGATGGTGGCCAGTTTAGCGAAGTCGATAAAGCAATCGAACATGCCAAACAGATGGTTCAAGAAGGTGCGCATATCATTGATGTAGGAGGTGTTTCGACTCGACCCGGCCATGAAAATGTAAGCATAGAAGAGGAAATGAAGCGCGTAATCCCTGTGGTCAGTGCACTGAAAGGTATCGATGCAGACATTTCTGTTGATACTTTTCGAAGCGAAGTGGCTGAAGCGGCCTTGAAAGAAGGCGCAACAATCATTAATGATCAATGGGCAGGTATTTACGATGAACGCATGTTTAAAGTGGTGGCGCAATATCAAGCGAGCATCATTTTAATGCATAATGGCGATGGTACACGTGATGTTCCTGTCGTGGATGAAATGCTTGTAACACTATTAAAGCAAGCGAATAAAGCCGTATTGGCAGGAATTCCAAAATCAAAAATTTGGTTAGATCCAGGAATTGGTTTTGCTAAAACAAGGGAAGAAGAACGTGAAGTGATGGCCCGTTTAGATGAATTAGTGGCTACAGGCTATAAAGTACTGCTGGCTACAAGCCGTAAACGTTTTGTTAAATTACTGCTTGGCGATGATAATAAAGTGGATGAACGCGATGAAGGTACAGCCGCTACAACTGCTTATGGCATTATGAAAGGGGTTCACGGTGTACGTGTGCACAACGTATTGATGAATGCGCGACTTGCTAAAGCAATGGACGGATTGAAAGGATATGAACATGACAGATAAAATATTTTTAGAAGGTTTAAACTTTTATGCTTATCATGGTGCACTATCAGCGGAAAATGAAATAGGACAAATTTTTACAGTAGATATCGAAATGAAAGTGGATTTACAAGAAGCGGGACAATCTGATCAAGTAGAAGATACCGTTCATTACGGCGAAGTCTATGAAGATGTTAAAGCAATCATGGAAGGTCCTCCTTCTAATTTACTAGAACATCTTGCGGAACGTATTGCATTACGTATAAATTCACACTATAATCGTGTAATGGAAACAAAAGTTAGAATTACAAAAAAGAATCCGCCCATCCCAGGTCATTATGAAGGTGTTGGTGTGGAAATAGTAAGGGTGAGCCATCATGGTTGATGCATATTTAGGATTAGGAAGTAATATAGGTGACCGTGAAAATCAATTAAAAGAAGCGATTCGCCTATTACGTGAAAATGAAGCTATCGAAATCATCGCGATTTCACCTATTTATGAAACGAAGCCAGTAGGATATACAGAGCAACCTGATTTTTTTAAACTTATGTTTGCATATTAAAACAGAACTTTCAGCCCAAGCGTTGCTAAAAGTTGCCTTAAATACAGAGGCGGAATTACACCGCGTGCGTAAAATACGATGGGGACCTCGCACAATAGATATCGATATTTTATTATATGGAGATGAAGTCATCGATGAGACTGATTTGATTGTTCCTCATCCACGTATGACTGAACGCGCATTTGTGATGATTCCATTAAATGATATTGCAGCCAACGTCATTGAACCCCGATCAGGTCAAATGATTCAAAATATCGTGCAACAAGATGAAACAGTGGTAAAATATAAAAGTTAACTTGTTTCGATGCTTGATGAGGATTGAACCTGAAGCATTAATGAATTTTGGATGAGAAATCACACCGTTTATTATTGAGAGACAGGTGAATTCATCGATGAATCGTATAGCGATGGAAAATTAATCATGCATGGTTATGCTTACATCGTTGAGAGGGTTTCAAAAACGAAAAGTTGGCGTAATGGAATGCGAAAGCCTGACTCTTAGCATTGAAAGGGATTAGAGGTAATGGTAAAACGCATAAAGCTTTAAACCAAAATAGAAGCAGAAAAGTCGGAAGTACGCATACAATTCCGTGATGAGATGCTTGGAAAACAATAAACAATAGAAGTATAAGCAGTGAAAAGGAGAGGTAAGAATGACAGAAGAAATGAATGACCAAATGCAGGTCCGCCGTCAAAAATTACAAGAGTTACGAGATTTAGGAATTGACCCGTTTGGCGAAAAGTTTGATCGTACTGGAGACGCTAAAACATTAAAAGCGCAATGGGATCAATATTCTAAAGAAGAACTTGTAGAAAAAGAATCAGAAAGTCATACCGTCATTGCAGGTCGTATTATGACAAAACGAGGGTAAAGGTAAAGCCGGTTTTGCGCATATTCAAGACTTAACAGGGCAAATTCAAATTTATGTGCGTAAAGACCAAGTTGGAGACGAACAATTTGATCTTTGGAAAAGTGCAGATTTAGGTGATATTGTCGGCATTGAAGGTGTGATGTTCAAAACAAACACAGGCGAAGTTTCAGTAAAAGCGAAGTCATTCAAACTTCTATCAAAAGCATTACGTCCGTTACCGGATAAGCACCATGGTTTACAAGACATAGAGCAACGTTATCGCCAACGCTACCTTGACTTAATAACAAATGAAGAGAGTACGAAAACGTTTATTAATCGCAGCCGTATCCTTCAAGAAATGCGTAATTATCTAAATGATAAAGGCTTTTTAGAAGTTGAAACACCAATGATGCATCAAATTGCAGGTGGTGCTGCTGCACGCCCATTTGTTACACATCACAACGCTTTAGATGCGACACTCTATATGCGTATAGCGATTGAATTACACCTTAAACGCTTGATTGTTGGTGGATTGGAAAAAGTTTACGAAATTGGACGCGTTTTCCGTAATGAAGGTGTATCTACACGTCATAACCCTGAATTTACAATGATTGAATTATATGAAGCTTACGCTGACTATAAAGATATCATGGCTTTAACTGAAGAATTAGTGGCGCATGTTGCACGTAAAGTTTTAGGAACAACAACAGTACAATATGGCGATTACACAATCGAATTAGAGCCAAAATGGCGTCGTCTTCATATGGTTGATGCTGTAAAAGAAGCTACCGGCGTAGACTTTTACGAAGTGAAATCAGATGAAGAAGCACATCAACTTGCCCAAGAACACGGCATCGAAGTTGATAAAAATATGAAGTATGGTCATATCCTTAATGAGTTTTTCGAACAAAAAGTTGAAGAAACTTTAATTCAACCGACATTTATTTATGGTCATCCAATTGAAATCTCGCCATTAGCGAAGAAAAACCCAGAAGATCCGAGATTCACAGATCGTTTCGAACTATTCATTGTAGGTCGTGAGCATGCGAATGCTTTCACAGAGCTTAATGATCCAATCGATCAACGTGAACGTTTTGAAGCGCAACTTGTTGAAAAAGAACAAGGTAACGATGAAGCGCATGAAATGGATGAAGATTTCATTGAAGCGTTAGAATACGGAATGCCACCAACAGGCGGATTAGGTATCGGTATCGATCGTCTTGTGATGTTATTGACAAACTCACCATCGATCAGAGACGTATTATTATTCCCTTACATGCGTCAAAAATAAATTGAAGCAGCATAAATGAACTGCGGTTAGACGTTTTAATCAGTGTGTATGCTTAGTACATCCTTAATATTGAAATAATATTGGCAAGGGTGAGGCAAGGGAGTCAATTTGAACTTTGTCTCACTCTATTTTTATAGTGCTAATCCTTTTTAAGTTAGAAAGGCGCTTTTTTTGATAAACGCTGCGTTAGAATGTTGTGTTGAAGCGGTTATCGATACAAAGAAAATGGCTTTAAAAGAGCTATATCAATGGTTTTTATCTCAATAAAAGTTGAAGATGAAAAAAATATAAAAAAGTTACGAAAAAATGTTGACTTTATTGCAAGAATTGATTAATATATAAAAGTCGTCAAATTCAGTGACAAACTTATTTAAACTGTTTGTAAAAAACTTAAACAAAGTGTAAAATTAACTATTGAAAAGTATTTACAAAAATTGTATTATAATAAGGTAGCCAAAACGAGCTACTTAATAAAAAAGTTATTGTCTGGTGACAATGGCAAAGAGGTCACACCTGTTCCCATGCCGAACACAGAAGTTAAGCTCTTTAGCGCCGATGGTAGTCGGACTGACGTTCCGCGAGAGTAGGACGTTGCCAGGCAATGATAACGGAGAATTAGCTCAGCTGGGAGAGCATCTGCCTTACAAGCAGAGGGTCGGCGGTTCGAACCCGTCATTCTCCACCATTTGCCGGCCTAGCTCAACTGGTAGAGCAACTGACTTGTAATCAGTAGGTTGGGGGTTCAAGTCCTCTGGCCGGCACCATTTCATGAGCCATTAGCTCAGTTGGTAGAGCATCTGACTTTTAATCAGAGGGTCAGAGGTTCGAATCCTCTATGGCTCATCATTCAAAATACTATCGAGCAGAAGTAGTTCAGCGGTAGAATACGACCTTGCCAAGGTCGGGGTCGCGGGTTCGAATCCCGTCTTCTGCTCCATTATTTTGCCGGGGTGGCGGAACTGGCAGACGCACAGGACTTAAAATCCTGCGGTGAGAGATCACCGTACCGGTTCGATTCCGGTCCTCGGCACCATTATTATTTAGCGCCCGTAGCTCAACTGGATAGAGCGTTTGACTACGGATCAAAAGGCTATGGGTTCGACTCCTATCGGGCGCGCCATTTTAAATATACGGGAAGTAGCTCAGCTTGGTAGAGCACTTGGTTTGGGACCAAGGGGTCGCAGGTTCAAATCCTGTCTTCCCGACTTCTTAAAAATCTTGGGGGCTTAGCTCAGCTGGGAGAGCGCCTGCTTTGCACGCAGGAGGTCAGCGGTTCGATCCCGCTAGTCTCCACCATTATTTTCTTGAATGAACATTGAAAACTGAATGACAATATGTCAACGTTAATTCCGATAATTTGAGTACTTCAACGTACTTTAAAGAGTGATTGACTTAATCAATCAAACGAGCTATATCAAGCTTACTTCTTTTATGGAGAGTTTGATCCTGGCTCAGGATGAACGCTGGCGGCGTGCCTAATACATGCAAGTCGAGCGAACGGACGAGGAGCTTGCTCCTTTGAAGTTAGCGGCGGACGGGTGAGTAACACGTGGGTAACCTACCTATAAGACTGGAATAACTCCGGGAAACCGGGGCTAATGCCGGATAACATGTTGAACCGCATGGTTCAACAGTGAAAGACGGTCTTGCTGTCACTTATAGATGGACCCGCGCCGTATTAGCTAGTTGGTGGGGTAACGGCCTACCAAGGCGACGATACGTAGCCGACCTGAGAGGGTGATCGGCCACACTGGAACTGAGACACGGTCCAGACTCCTACGGGAGGCAGCAGTAGGGAATCTTCCGCAATGGGCGAAAGCCTGACGGAGCAACGCCGCGTGAGTGATGAAGGTCTTCGGATCGTAAAGCTCTGTTGTTAGGGAAGAACAAATGTGTAAGTAACTGTGCACGTCTTGACGGTACCTAACCAGAAAGCCACGGCTAACTACGTGCCAGCAGCCGCGGTAATACGTAGGTGGCAAGCGTTATCCGGAATTATTGGGCGTAAAGCGCGCGTAGGCGGTTTTTTAAGTCTGATGTGAAAGCCCACGGCTCAACCGTGGAGGGTCATTGGAAACTGGAAAACTTGAGTGCAGAAGAGGAAAGTGGAATTCCATGTGTAGCGGTGAAATGCGCAGAGATATGGAGGAACACCAGTGGCGAAGGCGGCTTTCTGGTCTGCAACTGACGCTGATGTGCGAAAGCGTGGGGATCAAACAGGATTAGATACCCTGGTAGTCCACGCCGTAAACGATGAGTGCTAAGTGTTAGGGGGTTTCCGCCCCTTAGTGCTGCAGCTAACGCATTAAGCACTCCGCCTGGGGAGTACGGTCGCAAGACTGAAACTCAAAGGAATTGACGGGGACCCGCACAAGCGGTGGAGCATGTGGTTTAATTCGAAGCAACGCGAAGAACCTTACCAAATCTTGACATCCTTTGACCGCTCTAGAGATAGAGTTTTCCTCTTCGGAGGACAAAGTGACAGGTGGTGCATGGTTGTCGTCAGCTCGTGTCGTGAGATGTTGGGTTAAGTCCCGCAACGAGCGCAACCCTTGAGCTTAGTTGCCATCATTAAGTTGGGCACTCTAAGTTGACTGCCGGTGACAAACCGGAGGAAGGTGGGGATGACGTCAAATCATCATGCCCCTTATGATTTGGGCTACACACGTGCTACAATGGACAATACAAAGGGCAGCGAAACCGCGAGGTCAAGCAAATCCCATAAAGTTGTTCTCAGTTCGGATTGTAGTCTGCAACTCGACTACATGAAGCTGGAATCGCTAGTAATCGTAGATCAGCATGCTACGGTGAATACGTTCCCGGGTCTTGTACACACCGCCCGTCACACCACGAGAGTTTGTAACACCCGAAGCCGGTGGAGTAACCATTTTGGAGCTAGCCGTCGAAGGTGGGACAAATGATTGGGGTGAAGTCGTAACAAGGTAGCCGTATCGGAAGGTGCGGCTGGATCACCTCCTTTCTAAGGATAATATACGGAAATATCACCAACAGGTGATAGACGGAATTAACATGACATATTGTATTCAGTTTTGAATGCTCATTCATTTGAGGATTCAACGATTGTACATTGAAAACTAGATAAGTAAGTATAGATTTTACCAAGCAAAACCGAGTGACAAGCGAAAGCTTGAAACAAAATTATCGCTAGTCGTCGACAGACGACTCACATAATTAATAACTGGTGAATTGAGTGAAAGCTCAATCATAAAAGATTAAGTTATTAAGGGCGCACGGTGGATGCCTTGGCACTAGAAGCCGATGAAGGACGTTACTAACGACGATATGCTTTGGGGAGCTGTAAGTAAGCTTTGATCCAGAGATTTCCGAATGGGGGAACCCAGCACGAGTTATGTCGTGTTATCCGCATATGAATTCATAGTATGTGAGAAGGTAGACCCGGAGAACTGAAACATCTTAGTACCCGGAGGAAGAGAAAGAAAAATCGATTCCCTGAGTAGCGGCGAGCGAAACGGGAAGAGCCCAAACCAACAAGCTTGCTTGTTGGGGTTGTAGGACACTCTATACGGAGTTACAAAAGTATTTGTTAGACGAATAACCTGGAAAGGTTAATCAGAGAAGGTAATAATCCTGTAGTCGAAAACGAATACCCTCTTGAGTGGATCCTGAGTACGACGGAGCACGTGAAATTCCGTCGGAATCTAGGAGGACCATCTCCTAAGGCTAAATACTCTCTAGTGACCGATAGTGAACCAGTACCGTGAGGGAAAGGTGAAAAGTACCCCGGAAGGGGAGTGAAAGAGAACTTGAAACCGTGTGCTTACAAGTAGTCAGAGCCCGTTAATGGGTGATGGCGTGCCTTTTGTAGAATGAACCGGCGAGTTACGATCTGATGCAAGGTTAAGCAGAAAATGTGGAGCCGTAGCGAAAGCGAGTCTGAATAGGGCGAATGAGTATTTGGTCGTAGACCCGAAACCAGGTGATCTACCCTTGGTCAGGTTGAAGTTCAGGTAACACTGAATGGAGGACCGAACCGACTTACGTTGAAAAGTGAGCGGATGAACTGAGGGTAGCGGAGAAATTCCAATCGAACTTGGAGATAGCTGGTTCTCTCCGAAATAGCTTTAGGGCTAGCCTCAAGTGATGATTATTGGAGGTAGAGCACTGTTTGGACGAGGGGCCCCTCTCGGGTTACCGAATTCAGACAAACTCCGAATGCCAAATAATTTAACTTGGGAGTCAGAACGTGGGTGATAAGGTCCATGTTCGAAAGGGAAACAGCCCAGACCACCAGCTAAGGTCCCAAAATATATGTTAAGTGGAAAAGGATGTGGCGTTGCCCAGACAACTAGGATGTTGGCTTAGAAGCAGCCATCATTTAAAGAGTGCGTAATAGCTCACTAGTCGAGTGACACTGCGCCGAAAATGTATCGGGGCTAAACATATTACCGAAGCTGTGGATTGTCCGTAGGACAATGGTAGGAGAGCGTTCTAAGGGCGTTGAAGCATGATCGCAAGGACATGTGGAGCGCTTAGAAGTGAGAATGCCGGTGTGAGTAGCGAAAGACGGGTGAGAATCCCGTCCACCGATTGACTAAGGTTTCCAGAGGAAGGCTCGTCCGCTCTGGGTTAGTCGGGTCCTAAGCTGAGGCCGACAGGCGTAGGCGATGGATAACAGGTTGATATTCCTGTACCACCAATATTCGTTTTAAGCGATGGGGGGACGCAGTAGGATAGGCGAAGCGTGCTGTTGGAGTGCACGTCCAAGCAGTAAGATTGAGTGTTAGGCAAATCCGGCACTCATTAAGATTGAGCTGTGATGGGGAGAGGAAATTGTTTCCTCGAGTCGTTGATTTCACACTGCCGAGAAAAGCCTCTAGCTAGAATATCGGTGCCCGTACCGCAAACCGACACAGGTAGTCAAGATGAGAATTCTAAGGTGAGCGAGCGAACTCTCGTTAAGGAACTCGGCAAAATGACCCCGTAACTTCGGGAGAAGGGGTGCTCTTTGGGGTTCACGCTCTGAAGAGCCGCAGTGAATAGGCCCAAGCGACTGTTTATCAAAAACACAGGTCTCTGCTAAACCGTAAGGTGACGTATAGGGGCTGACGCCTGCCCGGTGCTGGAAGGTTAAGAGGAGTGGTTAGCGCAAGCGAAGCTACGAATCGAAGCCCCCAGTAAACGGCGGCCGTAACTATAACGGTCCTAAGGTAGCGAAATTCCTTGTCGGGTAAGTTCCGACCCGCACGAAAGGCGTAACGATTTGGGCACTGTCTCAACGAGAGACTCGGTGAAATCATAGTACCGGTGAAGATGCCGGTTACCCGCGACAGGACGGAAAGACCCCGTGGAGCTTTACTGTAGCCTGATATTGAAATTCGGTACAGTTTGTACAGGATAGGTAGGAGCCTTAGAAGCGTGAGCGCTAGCTTACGTGGAGGCACTGGTGGGATACTACCCTAATTGTATTGGATTTCTAACCCGCAGCACTTATCGTGCTGGGAGACAGTGTCAGGCGGGCAGTTTGACTGGGGCGGTCGCCTCCTAAAGTGTAACGGAGGCGCTCAAAGGTTCCCTCAGAATGGTTGGAAATCATTCATAGAGTGTAAAGGCATAAGGGAGCTTGACTGCGAGACCTACAAGTCGAGCAGGGTCGAAAGACGGACTTAGTGATCCGGTGGTTCCGCATGGAAGGGCCATCGCTCAACGGATAAAAGCTACCCCGGGGATAACAGGCTTATCTCCCCCAAGAGTTCACATCGACGGGGAGGTTTGGCACCTCGATGTCGGCTCATCGCATCCTGGGGCTGTAGTCGGTCCCAAGGGTTGGGCTGTTCGCCCATTAAAGCGGTACGCGAGCTGGGTTCAGAACGTCGTGAGACAGTTCGGTCCCTATCCGTCGTGGGCGTAGGAAATTTGAGAGGAGCTGTCCTTAGTACGAGAGGACCGGGATGGACATACCTCTGGTGTACCAGTTGTCGTGCCAACGGCATAGCTGGGTAGCTATGTATGGACGGGATAAGTGCTGAAAGCATCTAAGCATGAAGCCCCCCTCGAGATGAGATTTCCCAACTTCGGTTATAAGATCCCTCGAAGATGACGAGGTAAATAGGTTCGAGGTGGAAGCGTAGTGATACGTGGAGCTGACGAATACTAATCGATCGAAGACTTAATCAAATTTGTTCATAAGGTTTTACTTGTGAATGTATACTTACTATCTAGTTTTGAATGTATAACATTCAAAAGCATTTTTGTTTGGTGACTATGGCAAAGAGGTCACACCTGTTCCCATGCCGAACACAGAAGTTAAGCTCTTTAGCGCCGATGGTAGTCGGACTGACGTTCCGCGAGAGTAGGACGTTGCCAAGCAAAACTTTTATTATGACCTGTTGGTCATTTTTTCTTTGGAAAATTTGAAAAAATTTATAAAAGTTGTTGACTTTGAGACATGAAGTATGTATAATTATTTCTTGTCGAGTCAAAAAGAAATGACATGAACATTGAAAACTGAATGACAATATGTCAACGTTAATTCCGATAATTTGAGTACTTTAACGTACTTTAAAGAGTGATTGACTTAATCAATCAACGAGCTATATCAAGCTTACTTCTTTTATGGAGAGTTTGATCCTGGCTCAGGATGAACGCTGGCGGCGTGCCTAATACATGCAAGTCGAGCGAACGGACGAGGAGCTTGCTCCTTTGAAGTTAGCGGCGGACGGGTGAGTAACACGTGGGTAACCTACCTATAAGACTGGAATAACTCCGGGAAACCGGGGCTAATGCCGGATAACATGTTGAACCGCATGGTTCAACAGTGAAAGACGGTCTTGCTGTCACTTATAGATGGACCCGCGCCGTATTAGCTAGTTGGTGGGGTAACGGCCTACCAAGGCGACGATACGTAGCCGACCTGAGAGGGTGATCGGCCACACTGGAACTGAGACACGGTCCAGACTCCTACGGGAGGCAGCAGTAGGGAATCTTCCGCAATGGGCGAAAGCCTGACGGAGCAACGCCGCGTGAGTGATGAAGGTCTTCGGATCGTAAAGCTCTGTTGTTAGGGAAGAACAAATGTGTAAGTAACTGTGCACGTCTTGACGGTACCTAACCAGAAAGCCACGGCTAACTACGTGCCAGCAGCCGCGGTAATACGTAGGTGGCAAGCGTTATCCGGAATTATTGGGCGTAAAGCGCGCGTAGGCGGTTTTTTAAGTCTGATGTGAAAGCCCACGGCTCAACCGTGGAGGGTCATTGGAAACTGGAAAACTTGAGTGCAGAAGAGGAAAGTGGAATTCCATGTGTAGCGGTGAAATGCGCAGAGATATGGAGGAACACCAGTGGCGAAGGCGGCTTTCTGGTCTGCAACTGACGCTGATGTGCGAAAGCGTGGGGATCAAACAGGATTAGATACCCTGGTAGTCCACGCCGTAAACGATGAGTGCTAAGTGTTAGGGGGTTTCCGCCCCCTTAGTGCTGCAGCTAACGCATTAAGCACTCCGCCTGGGGAGTACGGTCGCAAGACTGAAACTCAAAGGAATTGACGGGGACCCGCACAAGCGGTGGAGCATGTGGTTTAATTCGAAGCAACGCGAAGAACCTTACCAAATCTTGACATCCTTTGACCGCTCTAGAGATAGAGTTTTCCTCTTCGGAGGACAAAGTGACAGGTGGTGCATGGTTGTCGTCAGCTCGTGTCGTGAGATGTTGGGTTAAGTCCCGCAACGAGCGCAACCCTTGAGCTTAGTTGCCATCATTAAGTTGGGCACTCTAAGTTGACTGCCGGTGACAAACCGGAGGAAGGTGGGGATGACGTCAAATCATCATGCCCCTTATGATTTGGGCTACACACGTGCTACAATGGACAATACAAAGGGCAGCGAAACCGCGAGGTCAAGCAAATCCCATAAAGTTGTTCTCAGTTCGGATTGTAGTCTGCAACTCGACTACATGAAGCTGGAATCGCTAGTAATCGTAGATCAGCATGCTACGGTGAATACGTTCCCGGGTCTTGTACACACCGCCCGTCACACCACGAGAGTTTGTAACACCCGAAGCCGGTGGAGTAACCATTTTGGAGCTAGCCGTCGAAGGTGGGACAAATGATTGGGGTGAAGTCGTAACAAGGTAGCCGTATCGGAAGGTGCGGCTGGATCACCTCCTTTCTAAGGATAATATACGGAAATATCACCAACAGGTGATAGACGGAATTAACGTGACATATTGTATTCAGTTTTGAATGCTCATTCATTGAGGATTCAAAATCAAATGGGCCTATAGCTCAGCTGGTTAGAGCGCACGCCTGATAAGCGTGAGGTCGGTGGTTCGAGTCCACTTAGGCCCACCATTTGATATTGTACATTGAAAACTAGATAAGTAAGTATAGATTTTACCAAGCAAAACCGAGTGACAAGCGAAAGCTTGAAACAAAATTATCGCTAGTCGTCGACAGACGACTCACATAATTAATAACTGGTGTATTGAGTGAAAGCTCAATCATAAAAGATTAAGTTATTAAGGGCGCACGGTGGATGCCTTGGCACTAGAAGCCGATGAAGGACGTTACTAACGACGATATGCTTTGGGGAGCTGTAAGTAAGCTTTGATCCAGAGATTTCCGAATGGGGGAACCCAGCACGAGTTATGTCGTGTTATCCGCATATGAATTCATAGTATGTGAGAAGGTAGACCCGGAGAACTGAAACATCTTAGTACCCGGAGGAAGAGAAAGAAAAATCGATTCCCTGAGTAGCGGCGAGCGAAACGGGAAGAGCCCAAACCAACAAGCTTGCTTGTTGGGGTTGTAGGACACTCTATACGGAGTTACAAAAGTATTTGTTAGACGAATAACCTGGAAAGGTTAATCAGAGAAGGTAATAATCCTGTAGTCGAAAACGAATACCCTCTTGAGTGGATCCTGAGTACGACGGAGCACGTGAAATTCCGTCGGAATCTAGGAGGACCATCTCCTAAGGCTAAATACTCTCTAGTGACCGATAGTGAACCAGTACCGTGAGGGAAAGGTGAAAAGTACCCCGGAAGGGGAGTGAAAGAGAACTTGAAACCGTGTGCTTACAAGTAGTCAGAGCCCGTTAATGGGTGATGGCGTGCCTTTTGTAGAATGAACCGGCGAGTTACGATCTGATGCAAGGTTAAGCAGAAAATGTGGAGCCGTAGCGAAAGCGAGTCTGAATAGGGCGAATGAGTATTTGGTCGTAGACCCGAAACCAGGTGATCTACCCTTGGTCAGGTTGAAGTTCAGGTAACACTGAATGGAGGACCGAACCGACTTACGTTGAAAAGTGAGCGGATGAACTGAGGGTAGCGGAGAAATTCCAATCGAACTTGGAGATAGCTGGTTCTCTCCGAAATAGCTTTAGGGCTAGCCTCAAGTGATGATTATTGGAGGTAGAGCACTGTTTGGACGAGGGGCCCCTCTCGGGTTACCGAATTCAGACAAACTCCGAATGCCAAATAATTTAACTTGGGAGTCAGAACGTGGGTGATAAGGTCCATGTTCGAAAGGGAAACAGCCCAGACCACCAGCTAAGGTCCCAAAATATATGTTAAGTGGAAAAGGATGTGGCGTTGCCCAGACAACTAGGATGTTGGCTTAGAAGCAGCCATCATTTAAAGAGTGCGTAATAGCTCACTAGTCGAGTGACACTGCGCCGAAAATGTATCGGGGCTAAACATATTACCGAAGCTGTGGATTGTCCGTAGGACAATGGTAGGAGAGCGTTCTAAGGGCGTTGAAGCATGATCGCAAGGACATGTGGAGCGCTTAGAAGTGAGAATGCCGGTGTGAGTAGCGAAAGACGGGTGAGAATCCCGTCCACCGATTGACTAAGGTTTCCAGAGGAAGGCTCGTCCGCTCTGGGTTAGTCGGGTCCTAAGCTGAGGCCGACAGGCGTAGGCGATGGATAACAGGTTGATATTCCTGTACCACCAATATTCGTTTTAAGCGATGGGGGGGGACGCAGTAGGATAGGCGAAGCGTGCTGTTGGAGTGCACGTCCAAGCAGTAAGATTGAGTGTTAGGCAAATCCGGCACTCATTAAGATTGAGCTGTGATGGGGAGAGGAAATTGTTTCCTCGAGTCGTTGATTTCACACTGCCGAGAAAAGCCTCTAGCTAGAATATCGGTGCCCGTACCGCAAACCGACACAGGTAGTCAAGATGAGAATTCTAAGGTGAGCGAGCGAACTCTCGTTAAGGAACTCGGCAAAATGACCCCGTAACTTCGGGAGAAGGGGTGCTCTTTGGGGTTCACGCTCTGAAGAGCCGCAGTGAATAGGCCCAAGCGACTGTTTATCAAAAACACAGGTCTCTGCTAAACCGTAAGGTGACGTATAGGGGCTGACGCCTGCCCGGTGCTGGAAGGTTAAGAGGAGTGGTTAGCGCAAGCGAAGCTACGAATCGAAGCCCCAGTAAACGGCGGCCGTAACTATAACGGTCCTAAGGTAGCGAAATTCCTTGTCGGGTAAGTTCCGACCCGCACGAAAGGCGTAACGATTTGGGCACTGTCTCAACGAGAGACTCGGTGAAATCATAGTACCGGTGAAGATGCCGGTTACCCGCGACAGGACGGAAAGACCCCGTGGAGCTTTACTGTAGCCTGATATTGAAATTCGGTACAGTTTGTACAGGATAGGTAGGAGCCTTAGAAGCGTGAGCGCTAGCTTACGTGGAGGCACTGGTGGGATACTACCCTAATTGTATTGGATTTCTAACCCGCAGCACTTATCGTGCTGGGAGACAGTGTCAGGCGGGCAGTTTGACTGGGGCGGTCGCCTCCTAAAGTGTAACGGAGGCGCTCAAAGGTTCCCTCAGAATGGTTGGAAATCATTCATAGAGTGTAAAGGCATAAGGGAGCTTGACTGCGAGACCTACAAGTCGAGCAGGGTCGAAAGACGGACTTAGTGATCCGGTGGTTCCGCATGGAAGGGCCATCGCTCAACGGATAAAAGCTACCCCGGGGATAACAGGCTTATCTCCCCCAAGAGTTCACATCGACGGGGAGGTTTGGCACCTCGATGTCGGCTCATCGCATCCTGGGGCTGTAGTCGGTCCCAAGGGTTGGGCTGTTCGCCCATTAAAGCGGTACGCGAGCTGGGTTCAGAACGTCGTGAGACAGTTCGGTCCCTATCCGTCGTGGGCGTAGGAAATTTGAGAGGAGCTGTCCTTAGTACGAGAGGACCGGGATGGACATACCTCTGGTGTACCAGTTGTCGTGCCAACGGCATAGCTGGGGTAGCTATGTATGGACGGGATAAGTGCTGAAAGCATCTAAGCATGAAGCCCCCCTCGAGATGAGATTTCCCAACTTCGGTTATAAGATCCCTCGAAGATGACGAGGTAAATAGGTTCGAGGTGAAAGCGTAGTGATACGTGGAGCTGACGAATACTAATCGATCGAAGACTTAATCAAATTTGTTCATAAGGTTTTACTTGTGAATGTATACTTACTATCTAGTTTTGAATGTATAACATTCAAAAGCATTTTTGTTTGGTGACTATGGCAAAGAGGTCACACCTGTTCCCATGCCGAACACAGAAGTTAAGCTCTTTAGCGCTGATGGTAGTCGGACTGACGTTCCGCGAGAGTAGGACGTTGCCAAGCAGAAATAAACGCATAATTGGATGCGATGAGCCGCGTACATCCCGAAAGGTGAGAGATCATCTTTTGGGGTGTATTTTTATATGCTCTCAAAGTATGGGGGCTGTTATCAACAGCGCTCTACGCAAGAGGATTGTGAGCATGCATGGTTCATTTCAACCTTTTCGAATTGTCTTTATGAGTCTAAAAAGCACGATTATTTCTACTATTGTAAGTGACTTAACTTATAATGGTTCTTCATTTTTTATGGTGGGATGACATAAGTCATCCTGCTTTTTTGTACAAAAATAGCGCAAATGCCTCTATAATTTTAAGTGACTAAACCAAAAATAAAGGAGACATATTGCGCCTATGTGTAATGATATATTAAAGATAATAATATTAAAATCACTAAAGTTGAAGAAGATGTAGTTATTAGAGATAAGAAATCTAACGTCATCTTTGGTACCCTTTCATACAAGCCTATGACTTGTCCTCACTGTTATCATACGAATCCAAACCGAATACACAAACACGGAAAACGTTTATCGCGAATTACTTTTTTAAGATTCCAAGAGATAGCAGTGTATTTAAATCTGTTAAAACAACGTTTTAAATGTAGGGTTTGTGGTCGGACTTTTACTTCTAAAACAAATGTTGTTGAGGATAACTGTTTTTTATTTCTGATATTAAAAACGCCACGATTTTTTAAACAACCAGATTCTTACTACAATAATTCAACATATACTGCAGCATTTACTATAAAAATGACAATGATGACACTAACATGGAATTTGTCATGTTACAATATGGGACGTGATCATCAATCGCAGTAGACGTAATACTTTAGAAAGTATTTGAAAGTGATTGTACCGTCTTAAATATCAAAAACACAATGTATGCTCGATGATTTTTCTTTTATATAATAGAGGTAAGACGGTAAATATGAGGAAAGGGAGCATCTCGATGATGAACTATTTAAAAAATGTGACCTATATAGATTGTCATAAAATTGATTTTCAACGCGCGTTTCGTCAAGGGCTGCTAATGTTTTTACCCCTATGTTTTGGGATGGTTTTTAATAACTTTTCAGCGGCACTCCTGGCGACAATTGGAACGTTTGCGAATATCTATGTCTTTAAGGGGACATTTAACTCCCGATTACGGGCGGTTACTTTTTCAGCTTTAGGCTTGACGGTGGCGATGATGTTAGGGACATTAACTTCTGGTACCCCTTTATTGTTTGGGATTTGTCTTTTAATTGTAGCGGTGGTGCCATACTATATTTTCAGTACGCTTAACATTCCTGGTCCTTCATCTACGTTCTTTATTATTGCATATAGCTTATCGAGCGTGATGCCTCATGACCCACAAGCTTTTGCGTTTCGAGGTGCTATGGTAGGAGTAGGTGGTTTGCTGGCGATCTTGTTTGTTTGCATTGAAATTAAACTAAGAAAAGAACAACCGGAGTATGATGCAGTTGCTCAAGAATTTAAACAAATCCAGTCGCTCATTGACCACTTCAATGATCAAGTGAAGTTTAATGACTTAACTAAGACAGTCGTTCGTACTTTAATTTCTACTTCGGAAATACTTCAAACATCGCGCTCACTTCTAAAGAAAAAGTCCATTGATTCTCAACGTCTGACGTTGTTGCATCGTGCTGCTGAAGGGATTTACTCGGAATTATTAGAGCTCAATGCGAAGGGACATCGGCCTATTCCTGAAATCATATCTGATATGATGACGTTTGTGATGTATCAAATTTTAGATTCAGCGCATAGCCATCGCACTTGGAAAAAACATGTGGATGTCTCACCAGAGTATGAAAATTTAGTAGAATTGATTTTTAAAGTTGATGAAATTTTGACTGCACCTGATGCGACAATTTCTAAAAATGCGACTATCCAATCGCCTCAGTATTGGAAAAGATTACGTTATAATTTAACGCCAGAATCAATGAATTTCATCTCTACAGTCAAATATTCAGTTATTATAGGCATCGCTATTTTGATTGCTTTAATCTTTGACTTTGAAAGGGCGTACTGGATTCCATTAAGTGCCCATACGGTTTTACTTGGTGGGACGACGATTGCCAGTGTTGAGCGTGCAGGGGCGCGTTGGTTTGGAACGATTGTAGGGGTAGGCATTGCGGTCGTGATTTTAATGTTTCACCCGCCACTTATCCTCGCAGTCATTTTACTCTGTTTAAGTGGTGCGTTAACTGAGATGTTGATTGGTGCGAATTATGCGCTAGCGATGTTTGCGATTACGGTTCAAGTGATTTTACTGAGTGGTCTTGCTCAAGGTAACTTAACGATTATGATTGCGGTGCCAAGATTATTAGATACAACAGTAGGGATTTTAATTGCTGTGATAGGTGTGATGATTATCGGAAGACGTCTTGCTTCCAAACGTTTACCTGAAATTATTGCCGATGTAACACGTATTGAAGCACAAATGTTTCACTCCATATTTTCTAGTAAAAGTGAAGAGACATCACACAATCGTTATCGTGAAAGATTACGGTTAAAACTCAATATCGATAATATGGAAACCATGTATCGTTTTGCTTATGGTGAGTTGTTATCTAATCGAAAACGGACGCAGTATTTATATCCAGCAATGTTTATACTTGAACAGATGAGTTTTAAGTTAATTCAAGCCTTATATGATGATAAGCCTAAATACTTGAATAACGAAGCTATGGGACAGTATTTAGTAGCATTTGAAAATGTTGCTAAATTATTTGAGCAAGGGCGATACCAAACTCAATTGATAGATCTTCCTAAATTAGAGTACTACGCGCAGTTACGTCGCTCTTTGATGCAGTTGCAAAATATTGAACTTTACGATTATCAAAATCATAGAAACCCAAATTTATTAAAAGATTAGTCTATTTATTTAGTCATATCGAAAAAAGGGATCCCGTGTCTAAAATCAATTTAGTGCACGTGATCCCTTTTTATGAGGGTTTACTGATAGAGATCTATCTTACATCGATTTGTTTATCAAAGGCATGTCAATGATTGATTGCATTGAGTAGTGTCTCAGTCTGCATTAAAACTAGCAATGAGTTGTTGTGTGTGTGCTTCAATTTTATCTATAGGAATCCCGCCAAATCCCAATACAAAACGAGGAGGCCCTATTACTTTGTCGAATGAATAATCAGAGAGGGGATGGATATCGATATCATTTACTTTAAGCTGACGGATACATGTCGCTTCATCCCACCCGTTTTGGATGGTGATAATAAAATGCATGCCTGTTTTTTCACCATTGATAATGAATAATTCTGGGTACTGTTTTAAAGCGTTTAAAACTTTATCTCGCTTTTGTCTATAAATTTTTCGCATTCGATTTAAATGACGCTCAAATTGGTTGGTTTGCATAAAACGTGTGACCATAAATTGTGTATGTCTCGGAACAGTCCCTCCTTCAAGATTTTGACGTGCATGATAACGTTGAAGTAATGCTTCAGGTAAAACCGCGTAGGCGATACGAATAGACGGTGAAATGGATTTTGAGAAAGTACTCACATAAATGACACGTCCTGATTGATCGAGACCTTGAAGTGCAGGAATGGGCTTACCTTCGTATCGAAATTCTGAATCGTAGTCATCTTCAATAATAAAGCGATTTTGGCTTTGATGTGCCCATTTTAGGAGTTGCATCCGTTTATTCAAACGCATTGTCACCCCGCTCGGAAATTGATGACTCGGTGTAATGTATACAATGTTATGATCAGTTTGGTTCATTGATTCAATTGCAATCCCATCTTTTTCGACTGGAATAAAGCGAAAAGGAATATGCTTTCGCTTTAGTAACTGATGGACTTGAGGATAAATAGGGTCCTCTAACATGAATTGGCTATGGGATGGTAATAAATCAGTAATGATGGACAACAATTGTTCAGTTGAAGAAGCGACAATCACATGCTCGGGAGTCGCTTGTACGCCGCGACTATGAAATAAATACTGACTAATCTGTTGTCGTAATGCATAATCCCCTTGCCTATGACCTATTTCAACTAGCGGATATTGAGGCTCCTCAAATGCTTCTTTCGCATATTTACGAAATTGCTCAAAAGGAAAATGAGCTTGATCCACCATGCCTAATTTGAATGCATATTGAGGGTTATGTTCTGACGCTAAGGAACGTTGTGGTGACGGTGCAGGTTTTTCGTTAATAAAGGGGAGCGTCTCAATCGCACTAATATAAAACCCAGATTTAGGTTTGCTATAAATATAGCCCTCATCTATAAGTTGTGCATACGCATTCTCAACAGTCGTTTGACTTACAGATAAGTACTGACTGAGTTGTCTTTTTGAAGGTAATTTTTCGCCTTCTTGCATACTCCCATTAATAATGCTTTTTTTAATATTTTCATATAGTTGAATGTAAATAGGTGAAGTTTGTGACTGTTGGATATCGAACATTAACATTTCCATCATATTACTCCAATCTGACCTGCTTATTTTTTATTATTCTGACACTTTAACCAGTTCAGTTATTAGTATAATCTACTTGTGAACGTATGAAAAGGAGGACAATCGCCTATGTCAAAATTAATCGGATCAGAGCGTGTTAAACGCGGTATGGCAGAAATGCAAAAAGGTGGCGTTATCATGGACGTGGTTAACGCTGAACAAGCAAAAATTGCGGAAGAAGCTGGTGCTGTTGCAGTCATGGCACTTGAACGTGTACCATCAGATATTCGTGCTGCTGGTGGTGTGGCACGTGCTTGTAATCCTTCTATAGTAGAAGAAGTAATGAATGCGGTATCTATTCCAGTTATGGCTAAATGTCGTATTGGCCATATTACAGAAGCAAGAGTTTTAGAAGCAATGGGTGTGGACTACATTGATGAATCAGAAGTATTAACACCTGCTGACGAAGTCTTCCACTTAAAGAAAAGTGACTATACTGTCCCATTTGTATGTGGATGCCGAAACTTAGGAGAAGCTGCACGTCGTATTGGCGAAGGTGCTGCGATGCTTCGAACTAAAGGCGAACCAGGTACAGGAAATATCGTTGAAGCGGTACGTCATATGCGCCAAGTTAATCAAGAAGTGGCGCGTATCACAGTGATGAGTGATGACGAATTAATGACTGAAGCGAAAAACTTAGGTGCACCTTATGAAATCTTAAAAGATATTAAAGCACACGGTCGCTTACCGGTTGTTAACTTTGCGGCTGGTGGTGTCGCAACACCTCAAGACGCTGCATTAATGATGGAATTAGGTGCAGATGGTGTATTCGTTGGTTCAGGTATCTTTAAATCAGAAGATCCAGAAACTTTTGCTAAAGCTATTGTACAAGCGACAACACATTATCAAGACTACAAACTGATTGGCGAGTTAGCTAAAAAATTAGGTACTGCAATGAAAGGATTAGATATTAATCAACTTTCATTAGAAGAACGTATGCAAGAGCGTGGTTGGTAAAATGAAAATCGGAGTACTTGCATTACAAGGTGCTGTTCGCGAGCACATTCGACATATTGAAGCTGCAGGGCATGAAGGTGTGCCAATTAAAAAAGTAGCACAATTAGAAGAAATAGAGGGGTTAATTGTCCCTGGTGGTGAGTCAACCACGTTACGTCGCTTAATGGGGCTTTATGGTTTTAAAGAAGCATTACGCGAATCACAATTGCCAATGTTTGGCACTTGTGCAGGCTTGATTGTGCTTGCACAGGATATCGTTGACGAAGAAGGTTATTTACAAAAATTGGATATTACTGTAGAACGCAATTCATTCGGTCGTCAAGTAGACAGTTTTGAATCAGAACTTCAAATTAAAGGGATAAATCAACCTGTAGAGGGTGTCTTTATTAGAGCACCTCATATCCAATCTGCAGCCCCACACGTAGAAATTTTAGGTCGAGTTGAAGATAAGATTATCGCAGTTCGTCAAAATCAATATTTAGGGATTTCATTTCATCCAGAATTAACAGATGATTACAGTATGACACAGTATTTTATAGAACAGGTTATCCCGAACAGCACATCGCAAAGAACTGCAGTTGAATGATAGCCGTCTTTGTCTAATCTTATAGTTGTGCATCAAGTGTTAACCTAGGATTATAACGATATCAAATATCAAAGTGGTTGAGCTGGAAAGCAATCTCAAAATAAATAGCGCTAAGATGATTTATTAATAGAAAATCACCTTAGCGCTTCTTTTTATAAAAACGGTTGTATATTTTTAACGGTTGGTGAAATATTCACTGACCGTTATTTTAATTTTTGATATTAAAAAAGCACAAATATCTCTATAATTGTAAGTGACCAAACCAACGATTAAGGAGATATTGTGCCTATGTGTAATGATATATCAGAAATGCTTGGAATTAAAGTCAAAAATTTAAAAATCACTCAAAATCTAGGATTAGATGTACATAAAAACGTAAAGGCATTATTATACGAAGGCCAATTGACATATCATCCCAGTGCTTGTGCGTGTTGTGGAATTAAAAATGATGCCCATTTAATTATTAAACATGGCTTTCGTAAAACGAAAGTTTATATGGGATTAATTTTTGAAAGACCTGCCTATTTAAAATTGAAGAAACAGCGCTTTTACTGTAAAGCTTGTCAACAAACCTTTACAGCTCAAACACCCTATATTCAACCCCGATGTACCATCTCAAATGAGGTCAAACGCATGATGACCCGGAAACTATCTAAAGTCATCTCTGAAAAGGATGTCGCTGAAAGTCTATGTGTATCACCTTCAACTGTCCATAGCCATTTAAAAGAGGTAAGTGATTCGGTGAAGACGCAGGCACATCATGTTTTACCGGAGCACTTAGCTTTTGACGAATTCAAATCAACGAAAGATGTCGAAGGTGCGATGAGCTTTATTTACTGTGATAGTGTAACCCATGATATCATCGATATTTTACCTGATCGTCGCAAACATAAATTAGAAGCCTATTTTTTAAAGTTCTCTAGAAAGCAACGTGAAAGAGTGAAAAACCATCTCTATAGATATGTTTCCACCTTATATCGCACTCATTCAAGACTTATTTCCTCATGCGGAGATAATTATGGATCGCTTTCATATCGTGCAGGCTATCAATCGTGAAATCAATCGATGCCGAGTTCAAGTTATGAATGGTTTTAGGACAAAAGATAGACCTAAATATAATAAATTAAAGCGTTATTGGAAGTTACTATTAAAAGCGCCCTTAGATTTAGATTGAATGATATATCAGTCATACGGACTTTTTAAGTCTTGGCAGAGTCAATACAGTTTAGTTCAGTATTTATTGGAGCTTGATGAGAGGCTCAAAGAGACATATGAAACGGGGCATCGTCTTTTAAGTGCTCTGAAAGTAAACGATATCCAGCAATTACGCTTCATCTTACAGGATTCAAAAACAAAAGATATTTCACAAGGACTCAAGCGCGTCATTCAAACATTCATCAAATATTTGCCCTATATCTCAAATACGATGCGTTATCCACATTTAACGAATGGGCCAATTGAGGGCATTAATAATAAAATAAAACTGATTAAACGGGTTTCTTATGGTTATAGAAATTTCTGGAATTTTAGGAATCGAATCTTAATCATTTCCAAGGTATTTGTAAGTGAATATAAAAAACGCATTAAACAACAAAATAACGTTGCTTAATGCGTTATCGTCTCGCCAACCGACGTTGACAAAGAACCATAAAAACTCGATTTCAATTATAAGAAGAAGCCTGCGATTGTTGCAGACACGAATGATACTAATGTAGCACCAAATAATAATTTAAGGCCAAAGCGTGCAACCATGTCACCTTTTTCATCATTTAAAGATTTAATGGCTCCGGAAATAATACCGATCGAACTGAAATTCGCAAAAGATACTAAGAATACAGAGACAACGCCTAGTGTACGAGGTGACAGCCCATTTGCTTTTCCTAATTCAGTCATTGCTACAAATTCATTAGATAGAAGCTTTGTAGCCATAATTGAACCTGCATGAACTGCATCATGCCAAGGAATACCTGTTAAAAATGCTAATGGTGCGAAAATGAAACCAATCAATGTTTGGAAATTCCAATCCAATTGACCACCAGAAACAAAACCGATAATACCGCCTACGATACCATTGAGTAATGAGATTAAAGCGATATAACCGATTAACATCGCACCTACAATAACAGCAACTTTAAATCCATCTAAGATATATTCGCCCAACATTTCAAAGAAAGATTGTTGCTTTTTCTCTTCTTCAATCAATAATTTGTCATCTTCTTCGTTGACTTTATATGGATTAATAATAGAGGCAATAATGAAACCACCGAATAAGTTTAATACGACTGCGGTTACAACATATTTTGGTTCAACAAGTGTAAAGTAGGCACCGACAATTGATGCAGATACTGTAGACATTGCTGAAGCAGTTAATGTATATAAGCGATGTTTAGGAATATAAGGAAGTTGTTTTTTTAATGAAATGAACACTTCGGATTGCCCTAAAATAGCAGAAGCTACCGCATTATATGATTCTAAACGACCCATACCGTTAATTTTAGAAATTAAAAATCCAAGAACATTAATAATTAATGGCAAGATTTTTGTGTATTGCAAAATACCAATCAACGCTGAAATAAAGATAATTGGCAGTAATACATTAAAGAAGAAAGGCGATGCCCCTTTGTTGGCTAAACCACCAAATACGAAATCGACACCGACTGCAGCTTGTTTTAATAAATAACCAAAGCCAGTCGCAACGCCGCCGACAATTTGAATCCCAATATTTGTTTTAAGTAAGAAAAAGGCTAAAACAAGTTGGATAACAAGCATGATGCCAATATATTGCCAACGTACGTGCTTTTTATCAGAACTTGCTAAAAAAGCTAGGGCTAAAAATACAACAATCCCAACAACCCCAATTAAAATATGCATGTGAGTTCCACCTCTGCTTTTCAAAATTAAATTTCACTAGAACTATCATACACCAAAAATGTAAGCAGTAACATAGCAATTTTATAAATTTAAAATCAAATTGGTTGAAAAAGGTCAAAGTGGGTTCTATAATATAGTCAAAGATGGTCAAAAGAGGTGATACGATGCACAATATGTCTGACATCATAGAACAGTACATTAAAAAGTTATTTGAAGAAGCACAAGATGACGTTGTTGAAATTCAACGCGCAAACATTGCACAGCGTTTTGATTGCGTACCATCTCAGTTGAATTATGTCATCAAAACACGATTCACGAATGAACATGGTTATGAAATAGAAAGTAAACGTGGTGGCGGCGGGTATATTCGAATCACAAAAGTTGAAACAAAAGATCAAGGCAATTATATTAAACGGCTAATGGAATTAATTGGACCTGCCATTTCTCAGCAACAAGCGCTTTATATCATAGATGGTTTGTTGGAAAACAACTTGATTACTGAAAGAGAAGCCAAAATGATTGCGGCGATTGTAGATAGGGAAACATTGAAAATGGATGTGGCAGCAAGAGATATTATCCGTGCAAATATTTTGAAACGCCTACTACCGGTTATTAACTATTATTAAAGGATGATGTGCTATGAATACCGATAAATATAAACTTGAACGACATCAAGCGACAAGCCCTTACCGTCAGCAAGTCAAATTGTCACAGCAACCTATCTATGGACAGTCTGACGATGATTGGCAAGAAGCAGAGGATGTTGAAGGGACTTTTGTCATCAAACAAATTTTACAACATTTGGCAGCTAAACACGGCTTGAGTGTCGATCAAGTGGTTTATCGAGAAGAAAAGCGCTGTCCAACGTGTCAAATGACATTAAAAGATATTGCGCATGTCGGCAAGTTCGGCTGTCATGATTGTTATCAAACTTTCAAAGAAGATGTTTATGACATTGTGAGACGCGTCCAAGGTGGTCATATTGAACATTCTGGAAAATGTCCACAGTCGTCGCAACAAAAACGGGCATTGAAAAAACAACTCGAAGAAAAACGTGCTCATCTTGAATCACTTGTTGCGAAACAAGCTTTTGAAGAAGCGGCGATTGTACGAGATGAAATTCAAGCACTCCAACAACAAAGTGAGGTGTCCAAATCTGATGACGAATAATCTTGATCAGCACATGAGTGATTGGATGCAAGAAGTTCAATCACAACCTGTGATTATGTCTTCACGTATTCGGTTAGCGCGTAATCTTGAAAACCATGTACATCCTTTGATGTTCCCGTCTGAAGAGGAAGGACATCGTGTGATTAATGAAGTTCAAGATGTTTTAAAAGATATGAAAGTTTTAAGATTAGATGAATTAGATCAACAAAGTAAATATAAATTAGTGGCTAAGCATTTAATTAGCCCAGAGCTGACAAAGCAACCCGCATCTGCTGTATTGTTGAATGAAGATGAATCTATTAGTGTAATGGTAAATGAAGAGGACCATATACGTATTCAAGCAATGGGCAATGATTTATCATTAGATACGCTTTATCAAAAAGCTTCTAAAATAGATGACGTCTTAGATGCTTCGCTCGATATCAGTTATGATGAACAACTGGGTTATTTGACAACTTGTCCGACGAATGTTGGCACAGGTATGCGTGCAAGTGTGATGTTGCACTTGCCAGGATTGTCTATTATGAAGCGGATGAATCGTATTGCACAAACGATTAACCGATTTGGTTTTACAATTAGAGGTATTTACGGTGAAGGTTCGCAAGTTTATGGACATGTTTATCAAGTTTCAAATCAATTAACACTTGGTAAAAGTGAACAAGAAATTATCGATGCACTAACAGAATTAGTTCATCAAATTATTAATGAAGAACTCGCATTACGAGATCGTTTAAATCAACACAATCATACTGAGACACTTGATAGAATCTATCGTTCATTGGGTATATTAAAATATAGTCGTTTAATTTCGGTAGAGGAAGCGTCATATCGTTTGAGTGATATTAAATTAGGTGTTGATTTGGGCATTTTAGAAATGGATGACTTTCGATTTAATGAATTAATGATTGCGATTCAATCGCCATTTTTAATTGATGATGCAGAAGAACAATCCATTGAAGCCAAAAGAGCAGAAATTTTAAGAACGCATATATAAAACTAGGAGGTTGGCATATGTTATTTGGAAGATTAACAGAACGTGCGCAGCGTGTTTTAGCACATGCACAAGAAGAGGCAATTCGCTTAAATCACTCTAATATTGGAACAGAGCATTTACTACTAGGTTTAATGAAAGAACCAGAAGGCATTGCGGCAAAAGTATTAGAAAGTTTTGATATTACAGAAGATAAAGTTGTTGCAGAAGTAGAAAAATTGATTGGACATGGTCAAGAACAAATGGGTGCGTTACACTATACACCACGCGCTAAAAAGGTCATTGAACTTTCAATGGATGAAGCACGTAAATTACAGCACAACTTTGTAGGAACAGAGCACATTTTACTTGGCTTGATCCGTGAAAACGAAGGTGTAGCTGCACGTGTATTTGCAAACTTAGATTTAAATATCACTAAAGCACGTGCACAAGTTGTTAAAGCGTTAGGTAGCCCAGAAATGTCTAATAAAGGTGCACAAGCGGCTAAATCAAACAACACACCAACTTTAGATGGATTAGCGAGAGATTTAACAGTTATTGCTAAAGACGGTACGTTAGATCCAGTCGTAGGCCGTAACGCTGAAATTACACGTGTGATTGAAGTGTTAAGCCGACGTACAAAAAACAATCCCGTTCTTATCGGTGAACCTGGGGTAGGTAAAACTGCTATTGCGGAAGGTCTTGCTCAAGCAATCGTCAACAATGAAGTTCCAGAAACATTAAAAGATAAACGTGTTATGTCTTTAGATATGGGAACTGTTGTCGCAGGTACAAAATACCGTGGTGAGTTTGAAGAACGTCTTAAGAAAGTAATGGAAGAAATTCACCAAGCAGGTAATGTCATTTTATTCATTGACGAATTGCATACACTCATTGGTGCGGGTGGTGCAGAAGGTGCAATTGACGCCTCAAATATTTTAAAACCTGCCCTTGCACGTGGTGAACTACAATGTATTGGTGCGACAACATTAGATGAATACCGTAAACACATCGAAAAAGATGCTGCACTTGAACGACGTTTCCAACCGGTACAAGTAGATGAACCAAGTGTTGCGGATACAATTGAAATTTTAAAAGGCTTACGTGATCGTTATGAAGCACATCACAGAATTAACATTTCCGACGAAGCGATTGAAGCTGCTGCAAAATTAAGTAATCGTTATGTACAAGATCGTTTCTTACCAGATAAAGCGATTGATTTAATTGATGAAGCTAGCTCAAAAGTACGCTTAAAAAGCCATACAACACCAACAAGCCTAAAAGAGATTGAAGTACAAATTGAACAAGTGAAAAAAGAAAAAGATGCTGCAGTCCATGCACAAGAATTCGAAAACGCTGCAAATCTTAGAGATAAACAAACGAAATTAGAAACACAATACGAAGAAGCTAAAAATGAATGGAAAAATAATCAAGGTGGTCAACACACAACACTTGTCCCTGAAGATATTGCAGAAGTTATTGCGGGTTGGACAGGTATTCCATTAACACGCTTGAACGAAACAGAATCAGATCGATTACTTAACTTGGAAGAAACATTACACCAACGTGTAATCGGTCAAGATGATGCAGTTGCTGCCATTTCTAAAGCAGTACGTCGCGCGCGTGCAGGCTTAAAAGATCCAAAACGTCCAATTGGTAGCTTCATTTTCCTAGGACCAACAGGTGTAGGTAAAACAGAACTTGCACGTGCATTAGCGGAATCTATGTTTGGTGAAGAAGATGCGATGATTCGTGTTGACATGAGTGAGTTTATGGAAAAACATGCAGTGAGCCGTTTGGTTGGAGCCCCTCCTGGATACGTAGGTCACGATGACGGAGGTCAATTAACTGAAAAAGTACGTCGTAAACCATACTCAGTTATTTTATTTGATGAAATTGAAAAAAGCGCACCCAGATGTATTTAACATCTTATTACAAGTGTTAGACGATGGTCACTTGACTGATACGAAAGGTCGCCGAGTAGATTTCAGAAATACAGTCATTATTATGACTTCTAACGTCGGTGCACAAGAATTGCAAGACCAACGATTCGCAGGCTTTGGTGGCAATTCAGAAGGTAATGACTATGAAACAATTCGTAAAACAATGATGAAAGAATTGAAAAATGCGTTCCGTCCAGAGTTCTTAAACCGTGTTGACGACATCATTGTATTCCACAAACTTAATAAAGAAGAATTGAAAGAAATCGTAACAATGATGGTAGGCAAATTAACAGATCGCTTATCTGAACAAAACATTCATGTGAGTGTCACAGATGCAGCGAAAGATAAAATTGCCGCTGAAGGTTATGATCCAGAATATGGTGCACGTCCATTAATCCGTGCAATTCAAAAAACAGTTGAAGATAACTTAAGTGAGTTAATCTTAGAAGGTAAAGAACTAGAAGGTAAAAACGTTACTGTTGACTTTGACGGTGAATCTTTCCAATACGACATTTCTGAACGAGAATCAGATCAAGCAACAACATCATCTGAAGCATAATCGTAAAAATGTCTGAAAAGAACTAACATATTTAAAGTGATTGAAAAGCGCACATAACCCTGCGCTTTTGAGTCACATGCTTTTAAGGAGACGATTAAATCTTATGACAAATAAGAGATCGTCTCCTTTTATGTTGTATTTATTAGAGTGATAGATATAAAATAGAAAATCATTAGCATTGATCTCCTTTTGTTAAGTGACTTTGTATTTGGTCAAGTTGGCGGGTATTCGATTGCTTGCAACAGGCACACAGGTAAAGTCTAGATATGTATTAAAATTGACTATGGATACGGTGTTAATTACGATGTACATTGAATGATTACGCATTATTTCATAGGTTGTAGTGTGAAGCACAATCAGCCTTACGCAAAATTTGTCTTAAATCTTTAACAAGTATAAAATATATATGTTATCCGAAGAGATGGGGGTGGCCTTGTGGCGAAAAAGAAAGTGATATTTGAATGTACAGCTTGTGGTTATCAATCTCCAAAATGGATGGGCAAATGTCCAAATTGTGGTGCATGGAATACAATGGAAGAATCGATAGAGCAAAAAGTAGCGAGCCCTAAACATGGGGTCAGATCTCAAAAAACGAGTACTTCCAAAATTCAAAAACTAAATGAAATTAAACAAGAGCAAGCACCGCGTATCCTAACAAATAGTGATGAGTTTAACCGTGTACTTGGCGGAGGTATTGTAGAAGGATCGCTCGTTCTCATTGGTGGTGACCCAGGTATTGGGAAATCGACGTTGTTATTACAAATGTGTGCAGCATTGTCCCAAAGTAAAAATGTATTATATATTACAGGTGAGGAGTCACTTAATCAAACAAAGTTAAGAGCAGATCGCCTAGACGAAGATGCGAGTCAATTGAATGTTTTTGCTGAGACAGACTTAGAAGTGATTCATGAAGCAGTAAAGAAAATTGAACCGGAGCTTATTGTAGTGGACTCAATTCAAACGATTTATCATCCAGAGATTAGTTCGGCTCCAGGCTCTGTGTCACAAGTTCGTGAAAGTACACAAAGCTTAATGCATATTGCAAAACAAATGAATATTGCTACTTTTATTGTAGGGCATGTGACAAAAGAAGGCCAAATTGCTGGACCGCGTTTGTTAGAACACATGGTGGATACGGTGCTGTATTTCGAAGGCGACGAACATCATGCTTATCGTATTTTAAGAGCCGTTAAAAACCGTTTTGGTTCCACGAATGAAATGGGCATATTCGAAATGAAACAGTCTGGATTGAAAAGTGTATTGAACCCATCAGAGATGTTTTTAGAAGAGCGTTCTACCAACGTACCTGGCTCAACAATCGTTGCGACGATGGAAGGGACACGTCCGCTACTTATTGAAGTTCAAGCGCTCGTTACGCCGACGACATTTAATAACCCTCGACGAATGGCTACAGGCATAGATCATAATCGTTTGAGTTTATTAATGGCAGTGTTAGAGAAAAAAGAAGGCTATCTATTACAACAACAAGACGCCTATATTAAAGTAGCAGGAGGCGTGAAGTTGTCTGAGCCAGCAGTGGATTTAAGTATTATTATCGCAACAGCATCAAGTTTTAAAGACCAAGCTGTCGATGGATTAGATTGCTTTATTGGAGAAGTTGGATTAACAGGTGAAGTACGACGCGTTTCCCGTATCGAACAACGGGTACAAGAAGCGGCAAAACTCGGTTTTAAACGTGTGATATTACCTAAAACAAATATAGGGGGATGGCAATTCCCGCAAGGTATTGAAGTGATTGGTGTTTCTACTGTAAATGAAGCATTAAAATATGCCATAAAATAATAGAAAGGAGGGAGGAAAAATGGATTTTGTCAAACTGCTCGTTATCCTATCATACATTGTTATCGGGAGTGTCTTAGGCATTGTATTGATTCCTGAGATTGTTGTAGACTTTGAAGTCAGTCATCCGCCGATGATAGAAAATAGCTATTTTGCAGCGTTTATGGGTACAGTTTTGATGTTTTTATTATTTGGTTGGTTTATTCCACGCATTGCATATGCTATTAAAGATTTAGAGCAATTTGTGTTAGGATACAGTGCGATTGAAATTATATTTGCGACTATTGGCCTGTTTATGGGCTTGCTCATTTCTGTTATGATTTCTTTTATTTTAGAATTTATTGGAACAGACTTTATTAATCGTATTATCCCGATTATTTTAACTTTAATTTTAAGTTATTTAGGTTTCCAATTTGGTCTTAAAAAACGAGATGAAATGTTGCTGTTTTTACCGGAAAACATGGCACGTTCGATGGCAATTAGCGCACGTAACGCGGTGCCAAAAATTATTGATACGAGTGCGATTATAGACGGTAGAATATTAAAAATTATGGAAGCGGGCTTTATAGATGGTGAGATTTTAATTCCGCAAGGTGTGATTAACGAGTTGCAAGTTGTGGCTGATGCAAATGATAGTATTAAACGTGACAAAGGGCGTCGTGGCTTAGAGATTCTTAATGCGATCCATATGTCAAAACACCCGACACGTATTGTTCATCCACAGCGAAGTCATCATGATATTGATGATTTACTCGTAAGATTGGCGCAACATTATCGTGCTCACGTGATTACAACGGATTATAATTTAAACAAAGTTTGTAGTATTCAAGGCATTAAAGTGTTGAATGTTAATGATTTATCAGACGCAATTCGACCTGAAGTGCATCAAGGAGACCGATTTGACCTTATGATAATTAAAGTAGGTAAGGAACCGGGTCAAGGTGTAGGTTATTTTGATGACGGAACGATGGTCGTGGTCGACGATGCGAAGCAATATATTAATCAAACGATTCCTTTAGAAGTGATTAGTATGTTACAGACAGCTTCTGGGCGCATTATATTTGCAAAAAAGGTGGAGGAATAAATGACAAATTATCATGTGATCATACCGGCAGCAGGTACTGGAAATCGAATGGGACGTGCTTATAATAAATTATTGATTCGTGTTGCAGGGCGTACAATTTTAGAACATACGATAGACGTATTTCAAAAAGATGATCAATGTGAAAGTATTTATTTAGCCATCCATCCAAGAGACCGTGAGCAATTACAAAATCTTTTAGCGCCTTATAGTAAAATTAAAGGCTTAATTGAAGGTGGAAAAGAACGTCAAGAAAGCATTCATAAAGTCATCCAACATATGAATGTGGCTGAAGATGAAGTCGTACTTGTTCATGATGGTGCGAGACCTTTTATTACACATCAGACCATTAAAGAAGTTACTTTAGCAATCGAAGCATGTGGTGCGGCTATCGTAGGTGTTAAAGCGAAAGATACGATTAAATTGGTTCAAAATCAGTTTGTGTCACAAACTTTAGACCGTTCCGCTTTATGGCAAGTACAAACACCACAGGGCTCTAAATTTCAGCATTTAAAAACAGCCTATGATGATGCGCTGTCTAAAAAAATCAATGGCACTGATGACGCTTCGCTATTAGAAGCTTCTGGTCAGCCGATTTATATGGTTGAAGGCGACTATGATAATATTAAAGTAACGACGGAAGAAGATCTTACATATGCGGAAGCAATATTTGATAAAAGGAGAAAAGAAAATCATGTATAGAGTTGGATTAGGTTATGACGTTCATGCTTTTGACGAAACGCGCCCATTAATTATCGGTGGAATTGAAGTGCCGCATACACATGGGTTAAAAGGCCATAGCGATGCCGATGTTTTGCTTCATGCGATCACCGACGCGATGTTAGGTGCATGTGCACTAGGAGATATTGGGAAATTATTCCCTGACACAGACCCACAGTTCAAAGATGCAGATTCTAAAAAAATTGTTAGTCGCTGCATATGAACAAGTTAAAAATGAAGGTTACATTATTAATAATATTGACGCAACCATCATTGCTGAGCGCCCTAAATTCCGCCCTTATATTGATGAAATGCGTGCTGTCATTGCTGATTTGTTTGAAGTCGCAATACAACAAGTCAATGTAAAAGCAACAACAAGTGAAAAGTTAGGTTTTACAGGTCGTCAAGAAGGTATCGCAGCACAAGCCATCGTATCCTTAACAGCGCAAGCATAGTTAAAAGTAACATATACACAACATGACATGACATGTTATAATTAAAAAATTGAAGAACAAAACAGGAGTGAACGAAATGAGTAACCGAGTAAGAGTCAGATATGCACCAAGCCCAACAGGTTATTTGCATATCGGTAACGCACGTACTGCATTATTTAACTATTTATTCGCGAAACACTATGATGGAGATTTTGTGATTCGTATTGAAGACACGGATACTAAGCGTAACCTTGCCGATGGTGAAGCTTCACAATTTGAAAATTTAAAATGGTTAGGCTTGGATTGGGATGAATCTGTGGATCAAGATAAAGGTTATGGTCCATATCGTCAATCTGAACGTGGTCACATTTATCAACCGCTTGTGGATCAATTGTTAGCTGAAGACAAAGCGTACAAATGTTACATGACGGAAGAAGAATTAGAAGCAGAGCGTCAAGCACAAATCGAACGCGGTGAGATGCCACGTTATGGTGGTAAACATGCCCATCTAACAGAAGAGGAAAGACAGCAGTTTGAAGCAGAGGGACGTAAGCCTGCTATTCGTTTACGTGTTCCACAAAATAAAACATATCAGTTCGATGACATGGTGAAAGGGACAGTTTCTTTTGAATCTGATAACTTCGGCGACTGGGTAATTGTGAAAAAAGATGGTATTCCAACATACAATTTTGCAGTTGCTGTAGATGATCACTATATGGAAATTACAGATGTGATTCGCGGCGATGATCATATTTCTAACACACCGAAACAATTAATGATTTATGAAACATTTGGTTGGGAACCGCCTCGTTTTGCACATATGACATTAATCGTGAATGAGCAACGCAAAAAGTTAAGTAAGCGTGACGGTCAAATTTTACAGTTTATTGAGCAATATAAAGAGTTAGGTTATTTACCAGAAGCGTTATTTAACTTTATCGCATTATTAGGGTGGTCTCCTGAAGGTGAAGAAGAAATCTTTTCTAAAGAACAGTTCATCGATATCTTTACTGAAAAGCGTCTATCAAAATCTCCTGCATTTTTCGATAAACAAAAATTGGCTTGGATTAATAACCAATACATGAAAGAAAAAGATTCAGAAACAGTTTTTGAGATGACATTACCGCATATGGTTAAAGCTGGTTTGTTACCTGAATCACCATCAGAAGCTGAATTAGACTGGGGACGTAAACTCGTGGCACTTTATCAAGAACAAATGAGCTACGCTGGAGAAATCGTACCTTTATCAGAGCTATTTTTCCGAGACGAAAAAGAATTAGACGAAGCTTCACAAGAAGTGTTGAATGGTGAACAAGTTCCTGAATTAATGAATGCACTATATGGTAAATTAGAAGCGTTAGAGCCATTTGAAGCTGCTGAAATTAAAAAGAAAATTAAAGAAGTCCAAAAAGAAACAGGCATTAAAGGGAAACAACTCTTCATGCCAATTCGTGTTGCGGTAACTGGACAAATGCATGGACCAGAATTGCCGAATACAATGGAAGTGCTTGGCAAAACAAAAGTACTTCGGCGAATTAATCAATTATTGTAATGACTGCCTTAATTATAAAATGAGGCTTAAAGAGCGATTTAGACTGTTTTCAAGCCGTTTCCAAATTTATAACTTGATATCACGTTCAAAATCCACTACCATAAAGGTGGATTTTGATTTGAATAAAGGATTAGTAGGCAAATTGCGTGTTTTAGAGAGTGTACGGTTGCTGCAAGTACATCACAATATTTGTTGAATGCACCTTTATAAGAAGAACTAAATAATGAATGAGTGAGTAGGTCAAAGAGAATTTAATGATTCTCGTCGATATACTAATTGAGAGTGGAACCGTGCTTAAGCACCTCTGACATAATTTGTGTCAGAGGTGTTTTTTGTACTAAGTAATAAGAATAACTATTTTAGGAGGAAATACAGTGATCAAACGAATGATGGATGATGTAAAAATGGTCTTTGAACAAGACCCAGCAGCGCGTTCGACTTTTGAAGTGATTACAACATACGCGGGCTTGCATGCCGTGTGGAGTCATCTTATTGCACATCGTTTATACAATAAAAAACGCTTCACATTAGCGCGTGTCATATCTCAAGTTTCTCGCTTTTTTACAGGTATAGAAATCCATCCAGGCGCTAAAATTGGACGTCGTCTTTTTATCGATCATGGCATGGGTGTCGTTATCGGAGAGACATGTACAATAGGTGATAATGTAACGATTTACCAAGGTGTGACTTTAGGAGGGACTGGGAAAGAAAAAGGTAAGAGACACCCCGATATTGGAGACAACGTCTTGATTGCAGCAGGGGCTAAAGTATTAGGAAATATTAAAGTAGACTCGAATGTCAATATCGGTGCCAATTCTGTTGTATTAAGAAATGTGCCTAGTTATACAACTGTTGTAGGCATTCCTGGTCGTGTGGTAAAACAAGACGGCATTCGCACCGGTAAAACGTTTGATCATCTCAATTTGCCTGACCCTATTTATGAACAACTCAAGCAGCTTGAACGACAACTTGAACAAACTAAAAATGGAGAGATTAAAGATGATTACATTATATAATACACTAACGCGTCAAAAAGAAACTTTTAAACCGATTGAACCTGGGAAAGTCAAAATGTACGTTTGCGGACCGACTGTTTACAACTACATTCATATTGGAAATGCACGTCCAGCTATTAACTATGATGTTGTCAGACGTTATTTCGAATATAAAGGCTATGAAGTGAATTATGTATCAAATTTCACAGATGTCGATGACAAACTGATTAAACGTTCTCAAGAACTTGGAGAAACAGTACCTGAAATTGCAGATCGTTATATAAAAGCATTCCACGAAGATACGGGTGCATTAAATGTCAAACCGGCAACATGCAACCCACGTGTTATGGAACATATGGATGATATTATCAAATTTATTCAAAATTTAATCGATGAAGGCTATGCTTACGAAAGTGGCGGAGATGTCTACTTCAGAACACGCAAATTCGATGGTTATGGAAAGTTAAGCCATCAATCTATCGATGATTTGAAAATTGGTGCTCGCATCGAACAAGGTGAACAAAAAGAAGAAGCTTTAGACTTCACTTTATGGAAAAAAGCAAAACCGGGCGAAATCAGTTGGGAAAGTCCATTTGGTACAGGACGTCCGGGTTGGCACATTGAATGCTCAGTGATGGCCTATGAAAAACTAGGTGCAACGATTGATATTCACGCTGGTGGAAGTGATTTACAATTTCCTCACCATGAAAATGAAATTGCACAATCAGAAGCGCATAATCATGCACCATTTGCAAACTATTGGATGCATAACGGCTTTATTAATATTGACAATGAAAAAATGAGTAAATCATTAGGTAACTTTATTTTAGTTCACGATATTATTAAAGAGGTCGACCCCGATGTATTGCGTTTCTTTATGATCAGCGTACATTATAGAAGTCCCATCAACTATAACATCGAGCGTGTAGAAGCTGCACGTAGTGGTCTTGAGCGTATTCGTAACAGTTATCAAGCGCTCATTGAACGAGAAGCGGTTGCTACAAATCTTGTAGACGATACGAATTATTTAGAACAAATTGAACAAGTACTTGAGCAATTTGAAAAAGTGATGGACGATGATTTTAATACAGCGAATGCCATTACAGCGTGGTATGATTTAGTTAAACTTACAAATAAATACATGTTAGAAGATAATACGTCGACACAAGTGATTCAACGTTTTAAAGAAGTATTCCAAATCTTCAGTGACGTACTGGGTATCCCACTTACTTCTCAAAAAGATGAGCAACTGCTTGATGAAGAGATTGAAAAATTAATTGAAGAACGAAATGAAGCTAGAAAAGCTAAAGATTTTGCACGTGCAGACGAAATTCGTGATCAATTAAAAGCACAAAATATTATTCTTGAAGATACACCACAGGGCGTGAGATTTAAACGTGGCTAATGACATCAACAAAAAATTATTAAATCCACTCTCTTTAGCATATGTGGGCGATGCTGTTTTAGATCAGCACGTCCGTACATATATCATTCTCAAATTACAGAGCAAACCGAACCGCTTGCATCAAGAAGCGAAAAGATTTGTCTCAGCTAAAAGTCAGGCTGCAACACTTGAAGCTTTAATTGAAAACAATTGGTTTACAGAAGAAGAACGAGATATCATTCGACGTGGACGTAATGCTAAAAGTTATACAAAAGCGAAAAACACAGATATTCAAACCTATCGAAAAAGTTCTGGCTTAGAAGCGCTGATTGGCTATTTATATTTAGATCAACAAAATGCGAGACTGGAAGCATTATTAACGACAATAGTTGAATATGTAGAAGAAAGGCGTTGAATGAAATGGATTCAGAAATCATTGTTGGCCGTCATGCAGTAAGAGAAGCTGTGACAACCGGACATACCATTAATAAGATACTGATTCAAGAAGGCATTAAAAAGCAACAGATTGAAGATATTTTAAAAGCTGCAAAATCAGCAAAACTTGTTGTACAAACCGTTCCAAAATCAAAATTAGATCAAATCTCGAATGCACCTCATCAAGGCGTAGCAGCTTATGTCGCTCCTTACGAATATGAGACATTAGATCATTTCTTAAAGCAACAAGCTGAAAAAGAGACACTTTCTACAGTATTAATCTTAGATGGCTTGGAAGATCCGCATAATTTAGGGTCAATATTAAGAACAGCAGATGCAACTGGTGTGGATGGGATTATTATTCCGAAAAGACGCTCTGTTGCATTGACACAAACAGTAGCTAAAGCGTCTACTGGCGCGATTCAACATGTCCCGGTTATTAGAGTCACGAATCTATCTCAAACGATGGATGAATTGAAAGATAAAGGCTACTGGATAGCGGGCACAGAAGCAAATCATGCGACAGATTATAGACAAATGCAAGTGGACGTTCCGTTAGCTATTGTTATCGGAAGTGAAGGTCAAGGAATGAGCCGTCGGGTAAAAGAAAAATGTGATTTTTATATTAAAATTCCTATGGTTGGCCATGTGAATAGTTTGAATGCTTCTGTTGCAGCAAGTTTAATGATGTATGAAGTGTTTAGAAAACGGCGGCCCATTGGCGGTGAAGATTAAAAGATGAAAGACTATTATGTAATCATTGACGGGTACAACATGATAGGTCAGTCTCCAGAATTAAGTCGAGTAGCTAAAGAAAACTTAGAAGAAGCAAGAGAGCAACTGCTGATTGAAATCGCAAACTATAATGCGGTCATAAAAGGGAAAATTGTTTGTGTTTTTGATGCTTATGAACAAGGTACGCCTCAGTCAGAGTCTGTCTATCATGGTGTGCATGTGATTTTTACGAAAGAAAATGAAACGGCTGATAGTTTTATTGAGCGTTATGTTTACAATATTTACAACAAACATACAACGCATATCACAGTTGTAACAAGTGATATGAGTGAACAGCATGCTATTTTTGGGACGGGCGCTTATCGTTTATCTTCAAGAGAAATGTGGCGCCATTTAAAAGAAAATAAAGAGACCGTCACAAAGTCGATGCATCATTTTCATGAACAGAAGCCGAGAACGCGGATTCACTTATCTGAAGAAGTATTGTCTGAATTTGAGAAATTAAGGCGAGGCGAGTCCGAAGAATAAGATTTCGCAAGTTGTCTGAAGTCGTTATGAATAGGTATGATAAAGCATATTTTTCGAAGGCGAGGAAGAACGCATATGCTTTATCAATATGAATTAGATGATACTTTTTCTGTAATGATTGCTCAAGTAAAGGCCCAGCAACCAGAGGCAATCGTACAATTGATCACTTACATTGAGCAATATGCACGAAAAAGTTTTAGTGACTTTAGTATCATACCGGCAGATTGCGAAGATCTTATCCAAGAAGTGTTGCTAGCCATTTTTAAAAAGATACAAAGCGAGAATTTTTATTACGATGTCCCTTTCGAACATTATATTCATCGCGCAATTTATTTACGTAAAATAGACTATCGCCGTAAAAAGATGACGCATGAACGGTTATTCGACAACTATATTGAACGCTATGCGACGCAATACCAAGTTATGTTGGCACAGCAATATCAAAGTGGGTGTACATCGCAACAATTTTGTCATGAAGTATTAAAACTAGCGGACCGTGGATTAAGTCATTTTGAAATGCAGGTGTTGAAATATCTGATTGAGGAATGGAAACCGTCAGAAATTGCATTGGCATTAAAGGCTGAAGATAAAAAAATATATAATGCCATCTACCGAATCCGTAAGAAATTGAAAGTACTTTTGGACGAATAGTGTGGTTTGACAATTGAACATAAACTTATGTATAGTAAACTGGTATTATAGAAGCAAGGTGAAATAAGTTGAAAAAAGTGCCATTAAATTGCGAGGAATGTGGAAACCGTAACTATCATGTACCGAAAACGATCAATAAAACTGACCGGCTCGTATTAAAGAAATTCTGTGCAAAATGTAATACACATACATTTCATAAGGAATCTAAATAAATAGGAGGGATTTTCGTTATGCCAAAAAAAGAAAGCTTTTTCCGAGGCGTTAAATCCGAAATGGAAAAAACAAGCTGGCCAACTGGACCAGAACTTGTAAAATACACAACAATCGTAGTCATGACAGTGCTATTCTTTTTGTTATTCTTCTACGGTTTAGATATTGGAATTGGTCAATTAATTAAAATGATAAAATAGTGAATGAGGAGTTGTCAGCATGTCTGAAGAGTTAGGGGCAAAACGTTGGTATGCAGTACATACCTACTCTGGTTATGAAAATAAAGTGAAAAAGAATTTAGAAAAACGTGTTGAGTCAATGAACATGACAGAACAAATCTTTAGAGTTGTGATTCCTGAAGAAGAAGAGACACAAGTTAAAGATGGAAAAGCTAAAAAGCAAATGAAGAAAACATTTCCTGGTTACGTATTAGTTGAGTTAGTCATGACGGACGAATCGTGGTACGTTGTTAGAAATACACCAGGTGTAACTGGATTTGTAGGATCAGCTGGGGCGGGTTCAAAACCTAACCCATTATTACCAGATGAAGCACGTTTTATTCTTAAGCAAATGGGCATGAAAGAAAAGACAATTGATGTAGAAGTGGATTTAGGTGAACAAGTCCGTATTACTTCTGGGCCGTTTGCAAATCAAGTGGGCGAAATCAGTGAAATTGAAGCGGATAAATTTAAGTTGACTGTATTAGTTGATATGTTTGGACGCGAAACACCAGTTGAAGTTGAATTTGATCAAATAGAAAAACTCTAAACGTGTAAAAAGTTATAAAAAATGAGTTGTATTCAGCGTATGAAAATGTTACAATTACGAAGTCGCGCATTCATAGCGCTACATTTCGTCACGAAATGTTAAGAGTGGGAGGGCAAAATTGAGCCCTGTGACCACATCACGATATCAAGGAGGTGCACATCGTGGCTAAAAAAGTAGAAAAAGTAGTTAAGTTACAAATTCCAGCAGGTAAAGCAAACCCAGCACCACCAGTTGGTCCTGCATTAGGTCAAGCCGGTGTGAACATTATGGCTTTCACAAAGGAATTTAACGCACGTACACAAGAACAAGCAGGTTTAATTATTCCGGTTGAAATTTATGTTTATGAAGATCGTTCATTTACATTTATTACTAAAACACCACCTGCAGCTGTATTACTTAAAAAAGCAGCTGGTATTGAAAAAGGTTCTGGTGAGCCAAACAAAACTAAAGTTGCTACAGTAACAAAAGATCAAGTACGTGAAATTGCTAACACTAAAATGCCTGACTTAAATGCTGCAGACGAAGAAGCAGCTATGCGTATCGTTGAAGGTACTGCACGTAGTATGGGTATTATTGTTGAGTAATTACCAACTGATTAACAAATAAGACAATGAGAAAATAAATTTTCGTAAGAACGCAGGTAGCCTATGAACAAGAAAGCATTCACTGTGATTCGCACAGATTTGTGCTAGGGACTATCTGCGCTCAACTTGCTTGAAGCAAGTAAATGTGGGAGGACATTCCGATAAAACCACTAAAGGAGGACAAAAAATGGCTAAAAAAGGTAAAAAGTATCATGAAGCTTTAAACAAAGTTGATCGCCAAGCATTCTATACAGTAGAAGAAGCAATCAGCTTAGCTAAAGAAACATCTATTGCTAACTTCGATGCTTCAGTTGAAGTGGCTTTCCGTTTAGGTATTGATACACGTAAAAATGACCAACAAATCCGTGGTGCAGTAGTATTACCACACGGTACTGGTAAATCTCAACGTGTATTAGTTTTTGCTAAAGGCGACAAAATCGCTGAAGCAGAAGCAGCAGGTGCTGACTATGTTGGAGATGCAGAATATGTAAACAAAATCCAACAAGGTTGGTTTGATTTTGATGTTGTTGTTGCAACACCAGATATGATGGGTGAAGTTGGTAAATTAGGTCGTGTATTAGGACCTAAAGGTTTAATGCCAAACCCTAAAACTGGCACAGTAACAATGGACGTTAAAAAAGCTGTTGAAGAAATCAAAGCAGGTAAAGTTGAATACCGTGCAGAAAAAGCGGGTATCGTACACGCTTCAATCGGTAAAGTTTCTTTCGATACAGAAAAATTAGTTGAAAACTTCAAAACTTTACAAGATGTGTTAACAAAAGCGAAACCATCTTCAGCTAAAGGTACTTACTTTAAGTCTGTTGCAGTAACAACTACAATGGGCCCTGGTATCAAAGTCGATACTGCAAGTTTCAAACTTTAAGACTTATCTCTTAATGATGCGCTAAATCATTAAGTGACTTGATAAATAGAAAATAATGGTTGACTTATTACACAAAAGCCGTTATATTAATTTTTGTTGAATATTTTACCTAAGACAGTAGGAGTTCTAACTGAACTTAAAAATCATCCTACCGAGGCTAAAATGGACTTGAACGTATGAACTTTCAAGCACTTTTTGCCGTGGGTAAAAAGTGCTTTTTATTTAAGTCTTGGACTTAACTATAAAAAGCACCTAAAACTTATCGATGGAGGTGTCAAAATGTCTGGAATCATTGAAGCGAAAAAACAACAAGTTGACGTCATTACTGATCAACTTAAAAGTTCTGTTTCTACAGTAGTTGTTGACTACCGTGGTTTAACAGTAGCAGAAGTAACTGAATTACGTAAACAATTACGTGAAGCTGGTGTTCAGTACAAAGTATACAAAAACACTATGTTACGTCGTGCAGCAGAACAAGCTGGCATTGAAGGTTTAGACGAGTTCTTAACTGGACCTACAGCAGTAGCATTCACTACTGAAGACGTTGTAGCCCCAGCTAAAGTCATCGCTGGATTCGCTAAAGAACACGAAGCTTTAGAAATCAAGACGGGTATCATGGAAGGTAGTATCATTACTGCTGACGAAGTGAAAACAGTTGGTTCATTACCATCACACGAAGGTCTTGTATCAATGCTTCTTTCTGTATTACAAGCGCCAATGCGCAACTTTGCTTATGCAGTTAAAGCTGTTGGAGAAAACAAAGAAGAAAACGCAGAATAAACGATAAATTAAAACTTAAAAATTGGAGGAATAATAACATGGCTAATCAAGAGCAAATCATTGAAGCAATTAAAGAAATGTCTGTTTTAGAATTAAATGACTTAGTTAAAGCAATCGAAGAAGAATTTGGTGTAACTGCAGCAGCACCAGTTGCAGCAGCAGGTGCTGCTGGTGGAGACGCAGCAGCAGAAAAAACTGAATTTGACGTTGAGTTAACTTCAGCTGGTTCATCTAAAATCAAAGTTGTTAAAGCTGTTAAAGAAGCAACTGGTTTAGGATTAAAAGACGCTAAAGAATTAGTTGACGGTGCTCCAAGCATCATCAAAGAAGCTTTACCAAAAGAAGAAGCTGAAAAACTTAAAGAACAATTAGAAGAAGTTGGCGCTTCAGTAGAATTAAAATAATTCGTTGATAAGTGAAAAACCCGCTATTTTTGGAATAGCGGGTTTTTGAATATAATACGATAAAGAGGTGTGACACCGTGAGTCATTACTATGATGCACATCCTGATGCAACACCAGATGAGAGAGAAATTAGCTATTATTATCAGCAACACGAACTGTCACTCACAACAGATACAGGTGTGTTTTCTCGTGATAAAGTTGATTTCGGCTCTGATTTATTGATACAGACATTTTTAAATGAACACCCGCCAGGTCAATTGAAAAGGATTATTGACGTCGGTTGTGGTTATGGACCGATTGGTTTAATGGTGGCCAAAGTTGCACCCCATGATCATATTACAATGTTAGATGTAAACCATCGCGCATTAGCATTAGCTAAAAGAAACGCCAAAGCGAATGGCATCTCAAATGTGACGATACAAGAGAGTGATGGGTTAGCCATGATAGAAGACGAAGCATGTGACTACGTTTTAACTAATCCACCCATTCGTGCTGGTAAACAAGTGGTTCACCAAATTTTGACAGATGCATACCGCGTGCTTAAAACTGAGGGTGCGTTGTATGTCGTTATACAAAAAAAGCAAGGCATGCCATCTGCTAAGAAAAAAATGGACGAGGTTTTTGGAAACGTCTCATCTGTTAAAAATAGTAAAGGTTATCACATATTAAAGAGTTTTAAATCTTGATTTTAAATATTGACTATGATATAGTTGTAAGATGAAATAATTATGTTCAATAAGTGTGTACTTTTACGGTTAAAGTTTCATTGTAACATTTCAAAATAAGACTTATAGAATAGAAAATGGTGTCATCGATTATGTGCTACCGTTTTCTTTTTGTCTTGTTACATGATGAGAACTGAAAAGTGTTCGCACAATTTTTGAGGGGTGAATCTGTTTGGCAGGTCAATTTGTCCAATATGGAAGACATCGTAAACGTAGAAACTACGCAAGAATTTCAGAAGTTTTAGAGTTACCAAACTTAATTGAAATTCAAACAAAATCGTATGATTGGTTCTTAAAAGAAGGTCTTTTAGAAATGTTCCGCGACATTTCTCCAATCGAAGACTTCACAGGTAATCTTTCATTGGAATTTGTAGATTATAGATTAGGTGAACCGAAGTATGATTTAGAAGAATCAAAAAACCGTGATGCAACATATGCGGCGCCATTACGCGTTAAAGTTCGTCTAGTTATTAAAGAAACAGGCGAAGTGAAAGATCAAGAAGTATTTATGGGAGATTTCCCTTTAATGACAGAAACAGGTACTTTTGTAATTAATGGTGCGGAACGTGTTATTGTATCTCAATTAGTTCGTTCACCGTCTGTCTACTTTAATGAAAAGTTAGATAAAAATGGTCGTGTGAACTATGATGCGACTGTTATTCCTAACCGCGGTGCATGGTTAGAGTATGAAACAGATGCGAAAGATGTTGTTTATGTACGTATTGATAGAACAAGAAAGTTACCATTAACAGTATTATTACGTGCATTAGGTTATTCAACTGACCAAGAAATCATTGATTTAATTGGTGACAATGAATACTTAAGAAACACTTTAGAAAAAGATAGCACTGAAAATACAGAACAAGCATTATTAGAAATTTATGAACGTTTACGTCCAGGTGAACCACCAACGGTAGAAAATGCTAAAAGCTTATTGTATTCTCGTTTCTTTGACCCTAAACGTTATGATTTAGCAAGCGTAGGACGTTATAAAGCAAATAAAAAATTACATTTAAAGCACCGCCTATTCAATCAAAAATTAGCTGAACCTATTGTAAATACTGACACAGGTGAAATTGTTGCTGAAGAAGGCACAGTTTTAGATCGTCGTAAGTTAGACGAAATCATGGATGTTCTTGAAACAAATGCTAACGCACAAGTTTACGAACTTCCTAATAGTATTATCGATGAACCTGTAGAAGTACAATCTATTAAAGTTTATGTACCAAATGATGATGAAGAACGTACAACAACTGTGATTGGTAATGCATTCCCAGATTCAGAAGTGAAATGTATTACACCTGCTGACATCGTGGCGTCTATGTCATACTTCTTTAACTTATTGCATGGTATCGGTTATACAGATGACATTGACCATCTTGGTAATCGTCGTTTACGTTCAGTTGGTGAATTGTTACAAAACCAATTCCGCATTGGTTTATCAAGAATGGAACGTGTGGTACGTGAAAGAATGTCTATTCAAGATACTGACTCAATCACACCACAACAATTGATTAACATTCGCCCAGTGATTGCATCAATTAAAGAGTTCTTTGGTAGCTCACAATTATCACAATTCATGGACCAAGCGAACCCACTTGCTGAGTTAACACACAAACGTCGTTTATCAGCTTTAGGGCCTGGTGGTTTAACACGTGAACGTGCACAAATGGAAGTTCGTGACGTACACTATTCTCACTATGGCCGTATGTGTCCAATCGAGACACCAGAGGGTCCAAACATTGGTTTGATCAACTCACTTTCAAGTTATGCACGTGTGAATGAATTTGGTTTCATTGAAACTCCATACAGAAAAGTAGACCTTGAAACAAACACAATTACAGACCGTATTGATTACCTTACTGCTGATGAAGAAGACAGTTATGTTGTTGCCCAAGCGAACTCAAGACTTGATGAAAACGGACGTTTTATCGATGACGAAATCGTTTGTCGTTTCCGTGGTAACAACACAACTATGGCTAAAGAAAAAATGGACTACATGGACGTATCGCCTAAACAAGTTGTTTCAGCTGCGACAGCATGTATTCCGTTTTTAGAAAACGATGACTCTAACCGTGCATTGATGGGTGCGAACATGCAACGTCAAGCAGTACCATTGTTAAACCCAGAATCACCATTCGTAGGTACAGGTATGGAGCACGTAGCCGCACGTGATTCAGGTGCTGCTGTTATTTCTAAGTATCGTGGCCGCGTTGAACATGTTCAATCAAGCGAAGTTTTAGTACGTCGCTTAGTTGAAGAAAATGGTCAAGAAGTAGAAGGTGAATTAGACCGTTATCCATTAGCGAAATTCAAACGTTCAAACTCAGGTACATGTTATAACCAACGTCCTATTATCGCAGCAGGCGACGTTGTTGAAAAAGGCGAAATTCTTGCAGATGGTCCATCTATGGAACTCGGAGAAATGGCCTTAGGTCGAAACGTTGTTGTTGGATTTATGACTTGGGATGGTTATAACTACGAGGACGCCGTAATTATGAGTGAGCGCCTTGTTAAAGATGACGTTTATACTTCAATTCATATCGAGGAATATGAATCTGAAGCACGAGACACAAAACTTGGGCCTGAAGAAATTACTCGCGATATACCAAACGTTTCAGAAAACGCACTGAAAAACTTAGATGACCGCGGTATTGTATACGTTGGAGCAGAAGTAAAAGATGGCGATATATTAGTCGGTAAAGTGACGCCTAAAGGTGTTACTGAATTGACAGCAGAAGAACGCCTATTACATGCGATCTTTGGCGAAAAAGCACGTGAAGTTCGTGATACGTCATTACGCGTACCACACGGTGCAGGTGGTATTGTTCTTGATGTTAAAGTGTTTAACCGTGAAGAAGGCGATGATTCACTTTCACCAGGTGTGAACCAACTTGTTCGTGTGTACATCGTTCAAAAACGTAAAATTCATGTAGGGGACAAAATGTGTGGTCGTCACGGTAACAAAGGTGTCATCTCTAAAATTGTTCCTGAAGAAGATATGCCGTACTTACCAGATGGCCGTCCAATTGACATCATGTTAAACCCACTAGGTGTACCATCACGTATGAATATCGGACAAGTTTTAGAGTTGCATTTAGGTATGGCTGCTAAAAACTTAGGTATTCACGTTGCTTCACCAGTATTTGACGGTGCCAACGATGAAGACGTATGGTCTACAATTGAAGAAGCAGGTATGGCACGTGACGGTAAAACAGTACTTTACGATGGCCGTACAGGAGAACCATTTGACAACCGTATTTCAGTTGGTGTGATGTACATGTTGAAACTTGCGCACATGGTAGATGATAAACTTCACGCACGTTCAACTGGACCATATTCATTAGTTACACAACAACCTCTTGGTGGTAAAGCACAATTCGGTGGACAAAGATTTGGTGAGATGGAGGTATGGGCACTCGAAGCTTATGGTGCAGCATACACACTTCAAGAGATCTTAACTTACAAATCAGATGACACTGTAGGTCGTGTGAAAACTTATGAAGCGATTGTTAAAGGTGAAAACATTTCAAGACCAAGTGTTCCTGAATCATTCCGCGTATTGATGAAAGAGCTACAAAGTTTAGGCCTTGATGTGAAAGTGATGGATGAACAAGACAATGAAATTGAAATGCGCGATTTAGATGAGGATGATATTCCAGATCGTAAAGTCAATATTCAACCATCTACTGTTCCAGAATCTCAAAAAGAATTTAACGAATAAATGCATGTTGAAAATCAAAATCGATCTTGAATAGGAGATCGCAAAGTCGCATGAGACGTCATAGCGTGCCGATAGTTATGTACGTTCAATGTAACTTTTAAGAATTTAATTGCGCTGAGAACATGAAACGCGTTAAAGACTTAACCTGAACTTGATTAAAACGATAGGGAGACGAGTGGCGCTTTTGCTATTCGAGAAGAGAGATGTGTGGAAACTTACATGCATCCTCTCTATCCTGTTCGTTAAATAGACATTGCTTTAATATATTATGAAATCGTGTGAATCAATCAACTAGCACAGCTAATTTAAACTAAAGGAGGTAGGCTCCTTGATTGATGTAAATAAATTCCATTACATGAAAATAGGACTCGCTTCACCTGAAAAAATCCGCTCTTGGTCATATGGTGAGGTCAAAAAACCAGAAACAATTAACTATCGTACTTTAAAACCAGAAAAAGATGGTCTATTCTGTGAAAGAATTTTCGGACCTACTAAAGACTGGGAATGTAGTTGTGGGAAGTATAAACGTGTACGTTACAAAGGTATGATTTGTGACCGATGTGGTGTAGAAGTGACAAAATCAAAAGTACGTCGTGAACGTATGGGTCACATTGAGTTAGCAGCTCCAGTTTCGCATATTTGGTATTTTAAAGGGATTCCAAGTCGTATGGGTCTTTTATTAGACATGTCACCACGTGCGTTAGAAGAAGTTATTTATTTTGCTTCTTATGTCGTTGTGGATCCAGGACCAACAGGCTTAGAAAAGAAAACATTGCTTTCTGAAGCAGAATTCCGTGAATATTATGATAAATTCCCTGGTCAATTTACTGCAAAAATGGGTGCTGAAGGGATTAAAGATTTATTAGATGAGATTGATTTAGATCAAGAATTAAAAGTATTACGTGACGAATTAGAATCTGCAACTGGTCAACGTTTAACACGTGCTATCAAACGCTTAGAAGTTGTTGAATCATTCCGTAACTCTGGTAACAACCCAGCTTGGATGATTTTAGACGTACTTCCAATTATTCCACCTGAGATTCGTCCAATGGTTCAACTTGATGGTGGTCGTTTTGCTACAAGTGATTTGAACGACTTATACCGTCGTGTTATTAACCGTAACAATCGTTTAAAACGTTTGTTAGATTTAGGTGCGCCTGGCATCATCGTTCAAAACGAAAAACGTATGTTACAAGAAGCTGTAGATGCGTTAATTGATAACGGTCGTCGTGGTCGTCCTGTAACAGGACCAGGTAACCGTCCATTAAAATCACTTTCACATATGTTAAAAGGGAAACAAGGTCGTTTCCGTCAAAACTTGTTAGGTAAACGTGTAGACTATTCAGGTCGTTCAGTTATCGCAGTAGGTCCAAACTTAAAAATGTACCAATGTGGTTTACCGAAAGAAATGGCATTAGAATTGTTCAAACCGTTTGTAATGAAAGAATTAGTACAACGTGAAATTGCGACAAACATCAAAAATGCTAAAAGTAAAATTGAGCGTACTGAAGACGAAGTTTGGGACGTTTTAGAAGATGTTATTATTGAACACCCTGTACTTTTAAACCGTGCGCCAACATTGCACAGATTAGGTATCCAAGCGTTCGAACCTACATTAGTTGAAGGCCGTGCGATTCGTTTGCACCCACTTGTTACAACTGCCTATAACGCAGACTTTGACGGTGACCAAATGGCGGTTCACGTTCCATTATCTAAAGAAGCACAAGCTGAAGCACGTATGTTAATGCTTGCTGCACAAAACATCCTAAACCCTAAAGATGGTAAACCAGTCGTAACACCATCACAAGACATGGTATTAGGTAACTATTACTTAACATTAGAACGTAAAGACGCTGTGAATACAGGAATGATGTTTAACGATACGAATGAAGTCATCAAAGCTTATGCGAATGGTCATGTACATTTACACACACGTATTGGTGTCCAAGCTTCTTCATTCAACAACCCTACATTTACTGAGGAACAAAATAACAAAATTTTAGCGACATCTGTAGGTAAAGTCATCTTTAACGAAATTATTCCGGACTCATTTGCGTACATTAACGAGCCAACAGCAACGAACCTTGAGAAAAAACACACCAGATAAATACTTTGTTGATCCATCAGAACTTGGTGAAGGTGGTCTAGCTGAGTACTTTGAAAATACTGAACTTGTTCCACCATTCAACAAAAAATTCTTGGGTAATATTATCGCAGAAGTGTTCAATCGCTTTAGCATTACAGATACGTCTATGATGCTTGACTTGATGAAAGACTTAGGATTTAAGTATTCATCAAAAGCAGGTATTACAGTAGGTGTAGCAGACATTGTTGTATTACCAGATAAACAAGAAATCTTGGATGAATCAGAAAAATTAGTTGAGCGCGTTCAAAAACAATTCAACCGTGGTTTATTAACAGAAGAAGAACGTTATAATGCGGTTATTGAAATTTGGACAAATGCAAAAGATAAAATCCAAGCTAAATTGATGAAATCACTTGATAAAACGAACCCAATCTTCATGATGAGTGACTCAGGTGCCCGTGGTAACGCATCTAACTTTACGCAACTTGCAGGTATGCGTGGTTTAATGGCCGCACCATCTGGTAAAATCATCGAACTTCCAATCACTTCATCATTCCGTGAAGGTTTAACGGTATTAGAGTACTTTATCTCTACTCACGGTGCGCGTAAAGGTCTTGCCGATACAGCACTGAAAACTGCTGACTCTGGTTACTTGACACGTCGTCTTGTTGACGTTGCACAAGATGTCATTGTTCGTGAAGAAGACTGTGGTACAGACCGTGGCTTACTCGTTTCAGATATTAAAGAAGGTACTGAAATGATCGAACCATTTATTGAACGTATCGAAGGTCGTTATTCAAAAGAAACTGTACGTCATCCTGAGACAGATAAAATTATCATTCGTCCAGACGAATTAATTACACCAGAAATCGCTAAAGAAATTACGGATGCTGGTATTGAAGAAATGTATATCCGCTCTGCATTTACATGTAACACAAGACATGGTGTCTGTGAAAAATGTTATGGTAAAAACTTGGCAACAGGTGAAAAAGTCGAAGTTGGTGAAGCAGTAGGTACAATCGCTGCACAATCTATCGGTGAACCTGGTACACAATTAACAATGCGTACATTCCACACAGGCGGGGTTGCTGGTAGTGATATTACACAAGGTTTACCACGTATCCAAGAGATTTTCGAAGCGCGTAATCCTAAAGGTCAAGCCGTTATTACTGAAATTGAAGGTGTGATTGATAACATCACAGTTGGCAAAGATAGACAACAAGAAATCGTTGTTAAAGGTGCGAACGAAACACGCTCATATCTTGCCTCTGGTACATCACGCTTGAAAGTAGAAATTGGCCAATCCGTAGAACGTGGTGAAGTATTAACGGAAGGTTCAATTGAGCCGAAAAACTTCCTTGCAGTTGCTGGTTTAACAGCGACAGAAGAATACTTGCTTAAAGAAGTTCAAAAAGTTTATCGTATGCAAGGTGTAGAAATCGACGATAAACACGTTGAGGTCATGGTACGTCAAATGTTACGTAAAGTTCGTATCATTGAAGCGGGTGACACGAAATTATTACCAGGATCACTTGTTGATATCCATAACTTTACAGATGCGAACCGCGAAGCCTTTAAAGAACGTAAGCGTCCTGCGACTGCGAAACCAGTCTTATTAGGTATTACAAAAGCTTCTCTTGAAACAGAAAGCTTCTTGTCAGCGGCATCCTTCCAAGAAACAACACGTGTTCTTACAGATGCTGCGATTAAAGGTAAACGTGATGACTTACTCGGACTTAAAGAAAATGTTATCATTGGTAAATTAATTCCTGCAGGTACGGGTATGAAACGCTACAGTAAAGTTGATATTGAAAAAGATGAAGCGCCACAACAAGGCCTTGAAGAGCAAGTCATTATCGACTAATTAGAATCATTGAAGTAAGTTGTAATATTGGGATATGTCAATATATGATCTGTATTGACAGAAATAAAAGGTAGGGGCTGATTTCGATATCGTGTATACAATATTGAAATCAGACTGCCTGCATCCCCAATATAAGATTGACAGGTATTCATAAGTCTCTAAAAATCAATATTTATTGTGAATAACAGTTGACGAAGCATTTATGAAAATGATAATATAGTAAAGGTTGATGCAAGCAAGTACTTTGGAGGATATGTAAATGTCTAATGAAAAAGTCACACGCTTAAACAAACAAGCCTACGTTGTTGGTTTAAAAGAAACGCTAAAAGCGCTTCAAAAACAACGTGTAAAAACATTGATTATCGGTGAAGATGTTAATGTGCATCTCTTAGCACGCGTGTTATGCTTTGCCAATCAAAATAAGATACCTATCGAATTCTTTCCAAGCCGCAAAGCATTGGGAGAATATGTTGGTATAAATGTAAAAGCAACGGTTGTTGCTTTGCTCAAATGAGATTAGTAAGTTTTTGCTTACTAAATTTTATTTAACCTAAAAATGAACCACCTGGATGTGTGGGATTAAGAAATGAAGAGAGGAGGAAACTTGAAATGCCTACTATTAACCAATTAGTACGTAAACCAAGAAAAAGCAAAACTCAAAAATCAGACTCACCAGCTTTAAATAGAGGTTTCAATAGTCAAAAGAAACAATTCACTAAATTGAATTCTCCACAAAAACGTGGCGTATGTACACGTGTGGGTACTATGACACCTAAAAAACCTAACTCAGCGTTACGTAAATATGCACGTGTGCGTTTATCAAACAACATTGAAATCAACGCATACATCCCTGGTATCGGACACAACTTACAAGAGCACAGTGTTGTACTTGTACGTGGTGGACGTGTAAAAGACTTACCTGGTGTGCGTTACCATATCGTACGTGGTGCGTTAGATACATCTGGTGTTGATGGTCGTATGCAAAGCCGTTCATTATACGGTACTAAAAAACCTAAAAAATAAGGTTAAAAGATTGTAAAATCAGCCTTTTAATCATGACTGATAGAATATAAATATACTATAATAGGAAGGGAGGACTTGTATTATGCCTCGTAAAGGATCAGTACCTAAAAAGAGATGTGTTACCGGATCCAATTCACAACTCTAAGTTAGTAACAAAATTAATCAACAAGATTATGTTAGATGGTAAACGTGGAACTGCTCAACGTATTCTTTATTCAGCGTTCGACCTAGTTCAAGAACGTTCAGGTCGCGATGCTATGGAAGTTTTCGATGAAGCAATTAACAATATTATGCCAGTACTTGAAGTTAAAGCTCGCCGTGTAGGTGGTTCAAACTATCAAGTGCCTGTAGAGGTTCGTCCAGAGCGTCGTACAACTTTAGGTTTACGTTGGTTAGTAAACTATGCGCGCCTTCGTGGTGAAAAAACGATGGAAGAGCGTTTAGCTAACGAAATCTTAGACGCAGCAAACAATACTGGTGGTGCAGTTAAGAAACGTGAGGACACTCACAAAATGGCTGAAGCGAACAAAGCATTCGCTCACTATCGCTGGTAAGATATGTGCTAATTCCCTGAGCAATTCCAGTATCAGTAACAATCAACTTGCATTTTGCTTGTTTGAGAGAGCTGTACGTGCTTAGGGTAAAGCTATATCTAAATATATTATCCTATTATTCTGGAAGGAGAAAGAATACCCATGGGAAGAGAATTTTCTTTGAAAAACACGCGTAATATCGGTATCATGGCACACATTGATGCGGGTAAAACGACTACTACTGAACGTATTCTTTATTACACTGGACGTATCCACAAAATTGGTGAAACACATGAAGGTGCTTCACAAATGGACTGGATGGAACAAGAACAAGACCGTGGTATTACGATTACTTCAGCCGCTACAACTGCAGCATGGAATGGTCACCGTGTTAACATCATCGACACACCAGGACACGTAGACTTCACTGTTGAAGTTGAACGTTCTTTACGTGTACTTGATGGTGCAGTGACAGTATTAGATGCGCAATCAGGTGTTGAACCTCAAACTGAAACAGTTTGGCGTCAAGCAACAACATACGGCGTACCACGTATCGTATTCGTAAACAAAATGGACAAATTAGGTGCTAACTTTGATTATGCAGTAAGCACTTTACATGATCGTTTACAAGCAAACGCAGCACCAATCCAATTACCAATTGGTGCAGAAGATGACTTCAATGCCATCATCGACTTAGTTACAATGAAATGTTTCAAATACACAAATGATTTAGGAACAGAAATTGAAGAAACTGAAATTCCTGAAGACTACCGTGAACGTGCAGAAGAAGCACGTGAAACATTAATCGAAGCTGTTGCTGAAACAAACGACGACTTAATGGAAAAAATCTTCAGTGAAGAAGAAATCACTGTTGACGAACTTAAAGACGCGATTCGTAAAGCAACAACAGACGTTGAATTCTACCCTGTATTATGTGGTACAGCGTTCAAAAACAAAGGTGTTCAATTAATGCTTGATGCTGTTATTGACTACCTTCCTTCTCCGTTAGATGTTAAACCAATCATTGGTCATCGTGCGGACGATCCTGATGAAGAAGTGATTGCGAAAGCAGACGACGATGCTGACTTCGCTGCACTTGCATTTAAAGTTATGACTGACCCATACGTTGGTAAGTTAACATTCTTCCGCGTATACTCAGGTACTTTAACTTCAGGTTCTTATGTTAAAAACTCAACAAAAGACAAACGTGAACGTGTAGGTCGTATCCTTCAAATGCACGCAAACTCACGTCAAGAAATCAGCACTGTATATTCTGGTGATATCGCAGCTGCTGTAGGTCTTAAAGATACTGGTACAGGTGACACGCTTTGTGGAGAGAAAAATGACATCATCCTTGAGTCAATGGAATTCCCAGAGCCAGTTATCCACTTATCAGTTGAACCAAAATCTAAAGCTGACCAAGATAAAATGACTCAAGCGCTTGTGAAACTTCAAGAAGAAGACCCAACTTTCAAAGCGCATACAGATGAAGAAACAGGTCAAGTTATCATTGGTGGTATGGGTGAACTTCACCTTGACATCATTGTTGACCGTATGAAAAAAGAATTTAACGTTGAAGCTAACGTAGGTGCGCCAATGGTGTCTTACCGTGAGACATTCAGACAATCTGCTGCAGTTCAAGGTAAATTCTCTCGTCAATCTGGTGGTCGTGGTCAATACGGTGATGTACACATTGAATTCACACCAAACGAAACAGGTGCAGGTTTCGAATTCGAAAATGCTATCGTTGGTGGTGTAGTTCCTCGTGAATACATTCCATCAGTTGAACAAGGTCTTAAAGATGCTATGGAAAATGGTGTCTTAGCTGGTTACCCATTAATCGATGTTAAAGCAAAATTATTTGACGGTTCATACCACGATGTCGACTCATCTGAAATGGCCTTCAAAATTGCTGCATCTTTAGCGCTTAAAGAAGCTGCTAAAAAATGTGATCCAGTTATCTTAGAACCAATGATGAAAGTAACTATCGAAATGCCTGAAGAATACATGGGTGATATCATGGGTGACGTTACTGCGCGTCGTGGACGTGTAGATGGTATGGAACCACGTGGTAACGCACAAGTGGTAAACGCTTATGTACCACTTTCAGAAATGTTCGGTTACGCAACTTCATTACGTTCTAACACGCAAGGTCGCGGTACTTATACAATGTACTTCGATCACTATGCAGAGGTGCCAAAATCAATCTCTGAAGAAATCATCAAAAAGAACAAAGGCGAGTAATTCAATCATTACAAATTAGCGCGAATCATGTTAATATGACTAAGGGCAAGCCTTGTTTATAAATTGATTTTTTCAGTAAAATGATTTATAAAGGAAATATCATTATCTATCTCATGTTGGTGAGTAACTTTCATGAGAGATATTTAAAATATTAATTCTTATTCAAAGAGGAGAGATTTCATAATGGCAAAAGAAAAATTCGATCGCTCAAAAGAACATGCCAATATTGGTACTATCGGTCACGTTGACCATGGTAAAACTACTTTAACAGCTGCTATCGCAACTGTATTAGCTAAAAATGGTGACTCTGTTGCACAATCATACGACATGATTGACAACGCACCAGAAGAAAAAGAACGTGGTATCACAATCAATACTTCACACATCGAATACCAAACAGACAAACGTCACTATGCACACGTTGACTGTCCTGGACACGCTGACTATGTTAAAAACATGATCACTGGTGCTGCTCAAATGGACGGTGGTATCTTAGTAGTATCTGCTGCTGACGGTCCAATGCCACAAACTCGTGAACACATCCTTTTATCACGTAACGTTGGTGTACCAGCATTAGTTGTATTCTTAAACAAAGTTGACATGGTTGACGATGAAGAATTATTAGAATTAGTTGAAATGGAAGTTCGTGACTTATTATCTGAATACGACTTCCCAGGTGATGATGTACCTGTAATCGCTGGTTCAGCATTAAAAGCTTTAGAAGGCGAACCAGAATACGAAGAAAAAATCTTAGAATTAATGCAAGCTGTTGATGATTACATTCCAACTCCAGAACGTGACTCAGACAAACCATTCATGATGCCAGTTGAGGACGTATTCTCAATCACTGGTCGTGGTACAGTTGCTACTGGTCGTGTTGAACGTGGTCAAATCAAAGTTGGTGAAGAAGTTGAAATCATCGGTTTAGCTGAAGAATCTTCTAAAACAACTGTTACTGGTGTAGAAATGTTCCGTAAATTATTAGACTACGCTGAAGCTGGTGACAACATTGGTGCTTTATTACGTGGTGTTGCACGTGAAGACATCAACCGTGGTCAAGTATTAGCTGCTCCTGGTTCAATTACACCACACACAAAGTTTAAAGCAGAAGTTTACGTATTATCTAAAGACGAAGGTGGTCGTCACACACCATTCTTCTCTAACTACCGCCCACAATTCTATTTCCGTACTACTGACGTAACTGGCGTTGTTCACTTACCAGAAGGTACTGAAATGGTTATGCCTGGCGATAACGTTGAAATGGAAGTTGAATTAATTTCACCAATCGCTATCGAAGACGGTACTCGTTTCTCAATTCGTGAAGGTGGACGTACTGTAGGATCAGGCGTTGTTACTGAAATCGAAAAATAATTCATCTATTTGATGAGATAAAAGAGCTAGCCCTGTTGGGTTAGCTCTTTTATATTGGCGCTCTGTCAAATCGGATTGATAAGCAAAATAAAGAGGTTAAGTAGCATCGCGTTACTTAATCTCTTTTTTGTTGCGTTTCAAAATGATTCATACATAAAATGTTACAATGCACTACTAAACTATTTATAGAAGTAAAACAATAAAAAGCTAGCTTATCTAGAGAGTAATGCTAAAAATAACTATTTTTTCTTGATGATATATAAGTGTCTACTGCTTTGCGTTGAATTGAAAGATCAATGGCATCTTATTGGTAAAAGTATTCTATTAATTCAAAAGTACACTTTTGCCCGAAATTTATTGCTTTTAAGCGTTAAAGCGTGTATGATGGAAATTATCTAAATATTCCCACTTCACTTTTGATTGCGGGATATGACTCCGTTGAGTGTGTTGTGTATAAGATGGGATAAATTGAACTATTTAATTTGAATTGGAAAGTGGGAAAACCATGGAGAATTTGACAGCAAAGCAATTTGTAATGAATATTTTGAATGGCATGGCTATTGGTGTCGTCGTTGTACTTATTCCAGGTGCATTACTAGGGGAGTTAATGAAAGTATTAGTGCCTGTTCTGCCATTTTTGAAACCTATTGTAGGGGCTTTAGCATTGTCTAATGCAATGATGGGACTTGTTGTAGGTGTATTAACCGGCTTAAATTTTAAATTTAATCCAATACAAGCTACAGCATTAGGATTAGCGACGATGTTTGCATCAGGTGCAGCACAATTTGGAAAAGAAGGTATGATTATCCTTAAAGGTACGGGTGATGTGATCAATATGGGACTGACAGCAGCATTAGGAGCGGCTGTGATTTTGTTTATTGGTGATAAGTTAAAAGCCTATACGATTTTAGTGATACCACTTATATTACTCGTAGGTGTTGGCTTTATTGGACGCTTGATGTTGCCGTATGTCATGCAAATCACCACATGGATTGGACATGGCGTCGCAGCCCTGTTGAGCCTTCAGGCAGTCGTAATGTGTATCATCATAGCAGTGATATTTAGCATAATGATTGTGTCGCCGATTACAACTGTAGGTATTTCGCTTGCGATTTCAATTTCAGGCATTGGTGCAGGTGCAGCAAATATTGGTATTTGTGCAGCTGGTTTTGGATTTGCGATATTAGGTTGGTCAGTTAATACGAAAGGAACAAGTGTGGCACATTTTATTGGATCGCCTAAAATGTCGATGGCGAATGCAGCGCAAAAGCCCATTATTTTACTACCCATTGTATGTACAGCGGCTTGTTGCGGTCTGATTGCCTCTCTATTAAATATTATTGGCACACCTATGAGTGCAGGTTTTGGATTTAGTGGCTTAGTTGGACCCATTAATTACTTAAATTTAGTAGACGGTGGTTGGAATATAACTAATTTTATAAAAATGTTAGTTGCTTTTATTATTGCGCCGGTTGGATTCAATTTCTTATTTAAATATCTCTTTATGCGTGTGGTCCCTATTGTGAAACCTGAAGATTATCGTTTGAATATTTAAAGTATTAGCTGAAGAACTGACCTAATCAATTGAAAATCGTTTCAACCTATACAATAAAATATAAAAAGGGAGGAGGGGACATTGGTTTTAACTTATAAAAAATAAGAAGGCAAGACGTTGAAGTCTGCCTCCTTAATCATTTGTAATTGGCTTAAAATAGATTACAAAAAACAGTGCATATAACTTTTAATCATTTATAAAAAAGAGGGGTATCATATTCAATCACTAACAGTCTCCCAAGCCTAGCGCGAGTGAGCACATATGAATATGATGATATTTCATCCCCTCTTTAAGTAAGGATGACGAAGATCGAGCAACATACTGTTTAAATACAATGCTCAGTCTCGTCTTCTATGGTTAATTAGATTTAAATGAATAAGCCACTTTTAGGGTTTATTCAGCTTCTCTAATTTCATCAGCAATATCGTTATAATCTATTTCAGTTTCTGTAAATGTACGATTATGAACTGGGAAATGTTGCTCAAAATTTTCGAAGTTTTGAATTTCAACTGTAACATGGTCGACTTCAAAATCGAGGACATGTCCACCAAACTGACGGGCATCATCAGCAAAATGGATATGAAATCCTCCAGAACCTATCCCATGAAAGAGTTCAGGTGTAAAAAAGCCAATAAGCGTTCCTTGAATATTTTCTTCTGTTTGTTCTGGCTGTCTACGCGCAGAATTGATTAAACGTGTATAAGGTGGCTCTTGGCCAGGCATCATACGCACATGCATTTTTTTAAATGTTCCTGTAATTCTTACAGATGAAAACATATTTGCACTTAGCATATGCGTTTTCACTTCTTCTAACACGTCTTCAGAAGATTTATTTTCTGTTTGGTAAGTTTCATCAGCAGAAAAGCGTGTAATTGTTGCATAAGGCGTCATTTCATCGCCTTTTAATTTAACGAACTCTTTATGTTCATTTGCATGATAAGCTTCTCCATTTAGAAAAATCACTTCACCGTCGGATCCTGTTAATGTTGCAAGTCCAGAATCACCATGTTCCAGTACTTCTTTTACACTCATAGTGCCTTCTAATAATCCCGCCATTAACGTACCTAAAGTACCGTGTTGATATAATGTGTGTGCCATACTCGAATTACTCCTTTGCTTTCTTTTCTGTTTAATTTAATGCATCGGGTAGTACATTTGTTGATAATTTTATGTTATCGGCATAATTGACCGGAATATCAATTAAAACAGGTCCTTCTGTCGTATAACTTTCTTTAATTGCTTGCTCTAATTCTGCTGGTGTAGTGACGCGAACGCCTTTTGCTCCGAATGACTCTGCGTATTTGACAAAGTCAACTTCCCCGAATTCAACACCTGCAGAACGTTGATATTTCATTTCCTCTTGGAATTCAACCATATTATAACGTCCGTCATTCCAAATCAATTGTGTAATATTAAGGTTTTTACGAACTGCTGTTTCAAGTTCTTGACCAGAAAATAGGAAGCCACCATCTCCAGCAACTGAGATTACACGTTCATGAGGTCTAACGAGTGCAGCAGCAATTGCCCAAGGTAAAGCGACACCTAATGTTTGCATCCCATTACTGAACAATAAATGACGTGGTTTATAGCTTCTAAATTTTCTAGCCATCCAAATATAATGACTTCCTACATCGACAGTCACTGTTGAATCGTCACTAATTGTTTTTTGCATCGCATCGATAATTTCGATAGGGTGAAGGACACCTTCAACATGTGTTGCTTTAATCCCTGTTGCTTCAGATATATTATCTCTAAGTGAATCGAGCTTTTGTAACTTTTCTTCGTCTAAGATCGGATGATCAATATGTTCAGAAATAAGTTGAATTGTTTCTGATATATTACCAATCAATTCAGCTTTAGGTTGCATATGGTTTGTGATTTCTGCAGGAACTTCATCAATATTGATAATTTCAGTCTCTAATTCTTTATTCCAGTTACTTGCTTCATACTCAATTGGGTCATAACCAATTGTGATAACTAAATCACTTTTTCTAAGAAGCTCATCACCCACTTGGTTTCTAAATAAACCTATTCTTCCAAAGAAGTGTGACTCCAATTCACGACTAATGACACCTGCACCTTGGAATGTTTCAACAACAGGTAATTTTGATTTTTCAACAAGTTGACGAATCGCATGTGTCTCAGCTTCACTAGAACTACGCATTCCCACTAATAATACAGGTGATTGTGCAGATTTTAAATCTTCGACAATATTTTTAATGTCTTCCTCTGCAGGAACACCTAATTTTGGTTTTTGAGGAACAGCGATTGCTTCTGTTTGAACTGGCGCACTAATAACGTCTTGTGGAATACTGATAAAACTTGCACCATTTTTTCCAGAAGTTGCTTCTCGAATCGCATTTGTCATCACTTCTGATAATGATTCAGGATCTTGAACTTCCGCACTGAATTTTGTAGAAGATCTCAATAATGATGCATTGTCCACACTTTGATGGGTTAAACGAAGTAAGTCATTACGCTTAACTTGTCCACCAATAGCAAGCACAGGGTCACCTTCAGAAGTTGCAGTGAGAAGGCCAGTAGTAAGATTGCTCACCCCTGGTCCACTTGTTACAAGGGCAACCCCTGGCTTTCCAGTTAATCGGCCAATTCCTTGAGCAATCATGGCAGCATTTTGCTCATGACGCGTAACAATGAGTTCAGGGCCATCATCTTTTAATGCATTAAAAAGAAAATCTATTTTTGCACCCGGTATACCAAATACATAGTCAATACCGTGATGTTTTAAAGTATCAATCACCATATCTGCAGCTGAATAGTTTTGATGAGTCATGTTATCAATTCCTTCCTTATAATGTAAGATAAGTCAGTATCAGTGAACGATTCATACCTAAAATATATAAGCAAGGCATCAAATAGATCACTCATATGACTTACGCCTATTTTAAGTCTAGAACACAAAACTAATTTAATCAAAAACAATGTTTTTATTATTTAGATGAAAATAGTTACTTTAAAAATATCAATTTATTAAGTCGTTGATATGACTTGTATTAAGCGGTTACATGAATTTTGGCTATTGGATAATATCAATTTTTCAACAATAAAAATATAGAATAATAAATGAAGTAAAAGGGAGTTTGATATAAAAGTAAGTTCATTTTAACGAGGGAATAAAACGTAAAAAAGAGGACAATCAAATCATTACTGTCCTCTTCTTTCTAACTCATTATAAATATGAAATTGTCCATTAATGTACGATAGTGCACCTGGATTAGTTGTTTGAGAAGTAACAACATTATCAAAAAGATTTTCTATATTGCTTATACTCTCAACTTGAAACTTTAACTAAAAGTTGCCTTCAAGTTCTAATATTTTCATGAATGTACTTACGGCGTACTTCATCGCACTTTCATCAATATCAAAGTGTGGACTATGATGGGGCCAATCGGTTTCTTTTTGTGGGTTACCGCAACCCGTAAAGAAAAAAGCACCGGGTCTGGCTTTTAAATAAAAAGAGAAATCTTCTCCAACCATCATGAGATCAGAGTCATGGTATCGAAAGTTCAATGCATTGGCTGCCTTTTTAACGGTTTCTGCTGATGCTTCATGATTATAGACAGGTAAATAACCTTTAATATAATCAAATGAATAAGTGATATCGTTTGCTAATGCGAGTCCTTGAAGCAGCTTATCCATTTTATGATAGATGTGTGTTTGAACTTCAGAATCAAAAGTTCGAACAGTGCCTTGGCAAGTGGCCGTATCAGGAATAACGCTATCGGCGTTTCCTGCTTCAATCTTACCGAAAGAGAGTACTGCTTGTTTGACGGGGTCTATCGTTCTTGAGACGATTTTTTGAGCACTTAAAATGAATTCTGCCAAAATAACGATGGGGTCGATGGTTTCATGAGGTTTCGCGCCATGACCACCTTTACCAAAGAGCGTAATATGAAATTCATCTGGCTGTGCCATCATAGGCCCGGGGTCGTGTATGAATCGTGCCGGTAGGGTAGCCTGTCCACAAATGGTTACCATAGATTTTATCGACGCCCATTAATGCATTGTCTGCAATCATTTCTTGAGCGCCGCCCGGTGTTAATTCCTCGCCATATTGAAATATCAGAACGACCGTTCCTTTTAACTCCGATTGATGCGCGTGTAATAGTTCCGCAACGGTTAATAATATAGACGTATGGCCATCATGACCACAGGCATGCATAACACCTGGTACTTTAGAACGATAAGGGACGTCTTTTAAATCTTCGATAGGTAGTGCATCGAAATCAGCACGCAAAGCAATTGTAGGACCGGGCTCTTCGCCTGATATACGCGCTAATATACCGTTTTGTCCTACATGCGCATCAATTTGAAAGTTTAATTTTTGGAGACGCTCTACAATATAATCATGGGTATGTTTTTCTTGAAAAGACAATTCGGGATATTGATGAAGGTAACGGCGTGTTTCAATCATATCCTGTTCTTTTTCATAAGCCAATTGGAACCGATCAGTCACGATGCTCCCTCCTTACTCGCAGTTATTTCATTTATTATACACTTGCTTTTAAGTTTGTACAAAATACGTTATGATTAAAGTGTATGAAAATTGAAAGGGGAACTTAACCATGGTACAAAAGTTAAATGACTTTCTTGAAGAAAATATTAGTTATTTAAAAGATAATGGTCTTTATAATGAAATTGATACAATTGAAGGTGCAAACGGTCCTGAAATTAAAATTAATGGCAAAAAATACATTAACCTTTCTTCAAATAACTATTTAGGCTTAGCAACAAACGAAGATTTGAAAAAGGCAGCTAAAAGTGCCATTGATTCTCATGGTGTAGGTGCAGGGGCAGTACGTACTATTAATGGTACATTAGATTTACATGATGAACTTGAAGCGACTTTGGCGAAATTTAAAGGTACAGAAGCGGCAATTGCTTACCAATCAGGTTTCAATTGTAATATGGCTGCGATTTCAGCGGTTATGAATAAAAACGATGCTATTCTTTCTGATGAATTAAACCATGCCTCAATTATTGATGGCTGCCGTTTATCAAAAGCGAAAATTATTCGTGTTAACCATTCAGATATGGATGATTTACGTCAAAAAGCAAAAGAAGCTGTAGAATCTGGACAATACAATAAAGTGATGTACATTACTGACGGTGTTTTCAGTATGGATGGTGATGTTGCTAAATTACCTGAAATTGTCGAAATTTGTGAAGAATACGGTATCATGGTTTACGTGGATGATGCACACGGTTCAGGTGTGATGGGTAAAGGTGCAGGTACAGTTAAACATTTCGGCTTACAAAGACAAAGTTGATTTCCAAATCGGAACATTATCTAAAGCAATTGGTGTTGTGGGTGGCCTATGTTGCGGGCTCACAAAAATTAATTGACTGGTTGAAAGTACAATCACGTCCGTTCTTATTCTCTACTTCATTGGCACCTGGGGATACAAAAGCTATTACTGAAGCGGTCAATAAATTAATGGCATCCACTGAACTTCATGATCGCCTATGGGACAATGCGCATTACTTAAAAGAAGGTCTTAACCGTTTAGGATTTAATACAGGCAAATCTGAAACACCGATTACGCCTGTAATTATTGGAGACGAAAAGAAAACACAACAATTTAGTAAACGTTTAATGGATGAAGGCATTTATGTTAAGTCTATCGTATTCCCAACTGTGCCACGTGGTACAGGACGTGTACGTAATATGCCAACAGCTGCACACACAAAAGAAATGTTAGATGAAGCATTAGCAGTGTATGAACGTGTGGGTAAAGAATTAGAAGTCATTTAACTTAAAAATTATATATTAAGATTCGTTATTTGAGCTAGTAAAGGGCAATATTTCGAGTCATCTTTAAAGAGCAAGGTGTACACTTAACATAGCAGTGTAATGATTTTACCTTGCCCTTTTTTGATTTATGCGTCTATCGTATCAGGATAGAGAATTAATTTTGTTGTGAAACCTTGGTAAAGATAACTGCATTTGCGTAAAAATGGTTATAAACGAATACAAATCTAGTGGGTGATTTCCTTTATTTGTCTATAACTTTATCTTTAGCTTAAAATATGCTTATAGCTCAAACCGATTTAGCATTAAGGTATCTTTGATATTTAAAATTACGATAAAGTTAGAATTTGAAATCAATGTGTATTTCTATGTATATCATGCATATACAAGAAAACGCTTAAATGTTATAATTGTACTATATTTTACAGAAAATGATTGTACATAAAACACATGTGTCCTCAGGAGAAACACAGAATGGAGATGGATGACGTTATGAAAAGAATTATGGTTACCGGTGCGTTAGGACAAATTGGGACGGAGCTTGTCGCAAAATGCCGTGAAGTTTATGGGACTGAAAATGTGCTTGCTACTGATATTCGTGAGCCAGAAGCAGGTTCTATAGTTGCGGAAGGTCCTTTTGAAATATTAGATGTGACAGATGCAGATAAAATGATGCAAATTGCAGAATCATTTAAGCCTGACACTTTGATGCATATGGCTGCGCTATTGTCTGCAACTGCTGAACAAAAGCCTTTATTGGCATGGAATTTGAATATGGGTGGACTTGTAAATGCGTTAGAAACAGCGCGTCACTTAAACTTACAATTTTTCACCCCAAGTTCTATCGGTGCATTTGGACCCAACACACCTAAGAAAAATACACCACAAGTTACAATTCAAAGACCAAATACGATGTACGGTGTAAATAAAGTTTCTGGGGAATTATTGTGCGATTACTATTTTACTAAATTTGGTGTGGATACGCGCAGTGTTCGTTTCCTTGGTTTGATTTCTTATGTTAAAGAGCCCGGTGGCGGTACAACGGATTATGCCGTTGATATTTATTTCCAAGCGGTTCGAGAAGGTAAGTACACAAGCTACATTGATAAAAACACATATATGGATATGATGTTTATGGATGATGCGATACAAGCGATTATTCAATTAATGGAAGCGGACGGCGGTAAACTGATTCATCGTAATGCATATAACTTAAGTGCAATGAGTATAGAACCAGAAATGGTAAAGGCAGCAATTCAAGAGCATATGCCTGAATTTACGTTAGATTATAATGTAGATCCTGTACGTCAAGATATTGCTGAAAGTTGGCCAGATAATATTGATACGAGTTGTGCACGTGGCGAATGGGGCTTTAACCCTAAATATGATTTAGAAGCGATGACCACACGTATGTTAGAAGGTATTCGCGAAAAAGAAAGTCATAAAGCCTAAATAAATATGAAATAAAGCAGTAAAGTTGTTGAAAAGTATGTGGCTGAAGGAAATTCAGCATTTCAATAACTTTACTGTTTTTTACTTGTTATCGTGTCATTTCAGGATTTAACAACAATATGAGGGCCGACGCATATATCAAATCAATTGAAGTTCAATCAGTTAGAAAGTAAGATAGATGATAATATAGTTGTTTCGTATAGGTTAATCGAAATAGCGCTATCTTTTTGAAATGGCAGAAATATCTCACAAAAATTAAAATAAAATCTATAAGTTGTTTTAATTTTCAGAATTCTCATTGAATTGTATGACTGTCATTGTTATAATGCATATATTACATTTACATATTTAGGAGGAATAATCATGTCAGAACTCATTAAACTTGATGCCAGAAAATCACTCAAAGAAAAGCCCGACAATGCATCGCTTACTTTCGGTGAAGTCTTCACTGATTACATGTTAAGCTTTGAGTACTCATTAGAAAAAGGATGGCACGATTTAAAGATTATTCCTTATGGTCCAATTGAACTTTCACCGTCAGCACAGAGTATTCACTATGGCCAATCAGTATTTGAAGGGTTAAAAGCATACAAACATAACGGCGAGGTTGTTTTGTTTAGACCTGAGGAAAACTTTAAACGTATCAATCAGTCGTTGGCACGTTTAAAAATGCCGGAAATTGACGAAGCATTATTGTTAGAAGGATTAAAACAGCTCGTAGATATTGATCGTGATTGGGTACCAGATGGAGAAGGTCAGTCTCTTTACATTCGACCGACTGTATTTGCGACAGAAGGTGTGTTAGGTGTTCACCCGTCCCACGAATATCGCTTGTTAATTATTTTATCACCATCGGGTTCATATTATGGCGGTGATTCATTACGCCCAACTAAAATTTATGTTGAAGATGAATACGTACGTGCTGTGCGTGGAGGCGTTGGATTCGCGAAAGTAGCAGGAAACTACGCTGCAAGTTTACTTGCCCAAGCAAATGCAAATGAACTCGGTTTTGATCAAGTGCTATGGTTAGATGGTGTAGAACAAAAGTATGTTGAAGAAGTAGGAAGTATGAACATCTTTTTTGTCATTAATGGCAAAGTGGTTACGCCACAATTAAACGGTAGTATTTTACCAGGGATTACGAGAAAAACGGTGCTTGAATTGGCACAAACATTAGGATATGAAGTCGAAGAGCGTCGTATTTCGATTGATGAATTATTTGATCTTCATAAAGAAGGCGCTTTACAAGAAGTGTTCGGTACCGGCACAGCAGCAGTTATCTCACCTGTAGGAACATTACAATTTAAAGATCAACAGATTGTAATTAATGATAATCAAACAGGCCCTATTACACAAGAACTTTATGATCACTACACAGGTATTCAAAGTGGAAAATTAGACGATCCTAAAGGATGGCGTGTAGTTGTACCACATTACGAAAGATAAGACATCTGGATCATTGTTAAATTTGAAAAAAGAAAGCGTCAAAATTGCGTTGTTCAATTTTGGACGCTTTTTATTTTGGCTGTACACTTTATATGGTGGTTATGTGTCTATAATAATTAAGTCGCAAACTTCCGATTGCTTCTTTGAGTCTCGCTTTCCCAGGCGCCTTACCTCAACTAATTTTGGCTTTTATTGTAGCTCATAAGAAGCCAAAATGGATTTTCGGTTTCGGCTCTATGCCTCGGGAGTCTCGACTCGGTACGCAATCTATTTAAGCAATTTCACTATTGAAAAGTGGCATTGCTTACTTTATGAATCACACGTTTTAGAGAAGATGCAGAAACGTTACAATCACTTGCGATATCAGTTTCTGAGCGAACTTGTGTTGCTTTATCTATAATAGCTTTCTGAACATGGTTTGAGATAAAACAGTTATCCTCAACAACATTTGTTTTAGAAATAAAAGTCCGACCACAAACCATACATTTAAAACGTTGTTTTAACAGATTTAAATACACTGCTATCTCTTGGAATCTTAAAAAAGTAATTCGCGATAAACGTTTTCCGTGTTTGTGTATTCGGTTTGGATTCGTATGATAACAGTGAGGACAAGTCATAGGCTTGTATGAAAGGGTACCAAAGATGACGTTAGATTTCTTACCTCTAATAACTACATCTTCTTCAACTTTAGTGATTTTAATATTATTATCTTTAATTTTTAGTAACTTTAATATATCATTACACATAGGCGCAATATGTCTCCTTTATTTTTGATTTAGTCACTTAAAATTATAGAGGCATTTGCGCTATTTTTGTACAAAAAAAGCAGGATGACTTATGTCACCCCACCATAAAAAATGAAGAACCTTTATTTTGAGGTATGATAAACGTAACGCAAAACAGATGAGGTGTGAAAAAATGACAAATCAACAATGGATATTATTCGATAAAGATGGCACACTGATACATTTTGATCAGAGTTGGACCAAGATAGGCATACAATTAGTTGATGAAGTCTGTGCACATTATAAAATTGATAATCGGATTGAAGTGTATCACAAATTAGGTATACGTGATCATCAATTTGTGAAAGGAAGTATCATGGCATCAGGAACGTTAAAAGATATGATCAATGTATTTAACGCTTTTACAGATGTGGAAACTACAAAATGGGTTTCGGAAAGAAGTCAGCAACTAATACGTCAAAGACAACCTGAAATTGAGTTGTATGAAGGTGTGCAGACATTGCTTTATGAACTAAAACAACAGTCCTATCAGTTAGGTCTAGTGACAAGTGATAATGCGGTAGGGGTAGACAAATTTATCAAAACCACACAATTGGAGCAGGTTTTTGACTTATTGATTTCTACAGAGGGTGATCAATATGAAAAGCCAGATGCACGGTTACTTCAACCTTTGTGGGACATGGGCGTTCAAGGTGAAGCGCTTGTCATGGTGGGAGATACAGATAACGATATGTTGACTGGAAAAAATGCAGGTAGTGCTTTAAATGTAGGTGTAAGAACAGGATTAGGGCAAGAAGCGACATTTGAAGCGGCAGATGTGGTCATTGATGACGTCAGTCAATTACTGTCGGTATTAGATAAAAAAGCAGATCAAAGAAGTTAACAACGTGCGTTGTTTCTTCTTTAACCTGCTTTAAAATTAGCGCATTAATCTTGAAAAGATACGGATTATGAACGCGAATCCACTTGTCTATATGTATGAATCACATGTTCGATTTTCTTGAGCACGATATCAATCGACTCAGGGTTTTCATATAAGTCGTATTCTTTAATATTGACACGAACAACTGGACAAGCGTTAAATTGATTAATCCAATCGTCATAACGTTTAAACAACATTTTCCAATATTCTGGATCTGTTTCGATTTCCATTTGACGGCCACGTGTTTGAATACGTTCAATCACAGTGTCATAATCAGATTCGAGATAAATAAGGACATCCGGCTTAGGAAAGTAAGGTGTTAATACCATTGCTTCGAAAAGGTTTGAGTAGGTCTGGAAATCTTCTTCAGACATTGTACCTTGTTCTTCATGCATTTTCGCAAAAATATCGACATCTTCATAAATAGAACGATCTTGTACAAAACCACCGCCATATTCAAACATACGTTTTTGTTCTTTGAAACGCTCTGCTAAAAAGTAAATTTGAAGGTGGAAACTCCATCGATTGAAATCTTGATAAAATTTATCGAGGTAAGGATTATTTTCTACATTTTCATAAGAAGTTCGAAAGTTAAGCTTCTCAGCTAAAGCTTGCGTTAATGATGATTTCCCAACACCAACGGTTCCAGCTATCGTAATAATAGCATTGGAAGGAATGTTATATTGATTCATTTCATTTGCCTCCGATTAGTTCGTTAATTTGTTCCAATACATACGCATAGTCATCAGGTTTTTCAACAAAGTCAATTTTTGTTGTGTCTATCCATAAAACATGATGACCATCATTTTTTAATGATTGATAGTAATTTGCATAATCTTCTTTAAGTTTTAATAAATAATCATCTTGGATATTCGCTTCGAAATCACGGTCTCGTTTGGCGATACGGGCTTTAAGTATACTTAAATCTGCATCTAAAATAACAGTGAAGTCTGGAGAAATCAGATCTTCTGTCAAAATGTCATAAATTCTGGAAAATTTATCATATTCTTTATCATTTAAAGTATTACGCGCAAAAATTTTGTTTTTATAAATATGATAGTCGCTGACAATGCCACCATCGTATTCAGCTAAATATTGATAAGCTTTGTAACGATGACATAGGAAAAACATTTCCGTTTGAAAACTCCATTTGGAAATATCTGTATAAAAATCTGATAGATAAGGATTTTCGCCGACAATTTCTTTTGCTTCATAAAAGTGATAAGATTGACTCAACTTATGCGCTAATGAAGATTTGCCAACGCCTATCGGTCCTTCGATTGCGATAAACGGTTTTTTCATATTTTTCTCTCCATAAAAAATTTTATTGAACCAGTATTACAAATTTTAACACAAGTGAGGCTATTTCTGTATGACAAGTCATCAATATTATATGTCATTGGCACTTGAAGAAGCACGTGAAGCGGCAAAAAAAGGAGAAGTGCCTATCGGTGCCATTATCGTAAAAAATGAAAAAGTGATTGCACGTGCACATAATTTACGTGAAACCAATCAAAATCCGACTGCACATGCTGAGCATCTGGCAATAGAACAAGCTGCTGAAACGTTAGGAACTTGGCGATTAGAAGGGTGTACATTGTATGTGACACTAGAGCCTTGCGTGATGTGTGCAGGAACCATTGTGATGAGTCGAGTGGACACTGTTGTATTTGGTGCCTATGATCCAAAAGGGGGATGCACCGGTAGTTTAATGAATCTCGTTCAAGATCAGCGTATGAATCACCGAGCAAAAGTGATTGAAGGTGTATTGGCCTACTCGTGTGGTGAAATCTTACGTCAATTCTTTAGAACGCTACGTCAACGAAAAGCTGCTAAGGCAATGTCAAACTAAGCTTTAATTAAGGGATTGAGGCATGAAAAAATAATATAAGTGGGTGCCGAGTGTCAAATAACAAATACCTGACTGAATGACACAGCGTTGGACAGATAATCCTTTCGTTCGTTTTAAATAGATGAAAATGTTTGGACAATACTTATTGTCATAATTTTGATAGAATGAGACTGTATTTGAGACAGTCATTTTATATTTAAAACATAAAAGAGAGAGGTATAAAGATGGTAAAACTTATTGCCACAGATATGGACGGCACGTTGCTAAACGCTGCACATGAAGTTTCACAAGAAAATATTGAAGCCATTCAATACGCACAATCACGCGGTGTTACAGTAACAATTGCGACAGGCCGAGCGTTTTATGAAGCGAATGATCCGATTAAACCAACAGGATTAAAAGTCCCATATATTTGTTTGAATGGCGCAGAAGTTCGTGATGAAAGCTTTGATATTGTCCATACATCAAGTCTAAATCATGAACTTTATCAACGTATTCGAAACGTGCTCGTTCGTGAAAATGTCTATTACCAAATTTATACCAATTTTGGTATTTATACTGAAGATCCTGAGCGTGACTTAGCAATTTATTTGGACATTGCTAAATACTCAGGACAACAACCGGATGTTGAAAAAATACGTCAACATATTAATCATCGTATTGAAATTGGAACATTAAAAGTAGTAGACAACTATGACAATATAGAATCCGTAACAGGAGAGTTAATCATGAAAGTCCTTGCACATGATACAGATTTAGATAAAATTGCCCGAGTGAAGGCTGAATTGTCAGAGAGTAGTAATTTAGCGGTGTCTTCTTCTTCTAAAGGTAATCTAGAAATTACGCACATAGATGCACAAAAAGGGTTAGCATTATGTACGATTGCTGAAAAATTAGGCATTGATATGAAAGATACCATGGCAATCGGTGACAATTTGAACGATAAATCAATGTTAGACCGTGCAGGTATTGCTGTGGCAATGGACAATGCTTTACCTGAATTAAAAGAAAATGCCACTTTTGTAACAGCTTCGAATGAAGAGAGCGGTGTTGCAAAAGCAATCTATCGTGTTTTAGGTGAGGATAATTAAATTGGCTTAAGTGTGATATGGCATATTGTCTTTTAACTATATTGTAGCGTGTAAAATAATCCATCTAGCATGATGGATTTTGTATCAATCGGATTGGTGAAATGATATTTCAATTTTGCCTTTCCGATTTTTTTATGAATAAAAATAGAGGATCACTATCACGACGGTAAATTGTCTAGTTTCAAAGACTCATTTATAAAACATTAAAAAGAACCCTAGATTATTGGTTTAATCTAGAGTCCCTTCTAAATCATTAAGATTATGATGAGTTTGCCTCAAAAAAGATAATTTTATGAAAGTAAACTATGATTTTCTATATTTTAATTTTGCAAACGCATCATGCTGATGGATAGATTCCTCGTTGCGACATTCAATGTCGAAGCCTTCTATCCAGTTGACCTCTACTAAGTCAGCAGCAATCAAGCGTATTAAATCTTCTACAAAGCGTGGGTTTTCGTAAGCGCGCTCTGTTACTCTCTTTTCATCAGGTCTTTTTAAGATGGGATAAAGCATTGAGCTCGCATTGGCTTCCATTGCATCTAAAATAATCTCTTTATAGTTTTCAGGTAATGTTGCGTTTTTGTCGATATACGTTTTGACAGTAATTATGCCGCGTTGATTGTGTGCAGAGTATTCGCTGATTTCCTTAGAACATGGACAAAGCGTTGTCACTGCAGCTTCAATCGTCAATTCTTTACGTGTAACTTGATCATTATCGACAGCTAAACCATATGTGACATCTGCATGGCCAATTGCTTTAATTTGAGTAACTGGGCTCAAGCGATCAAAAAACCACTTTCCGCTCACGTCTACACCCGCACTTCGTTGTTTCATACTTGTTTTGAGACGATTCATCAATTGTGTTAATGCTTCAAATTCAAGTCGGATCCCGTTGTCATACTCCGCTTCGACAGATTCTAATATACGACTCATGTTAATGCCTTTTTCATCTTGCGTCAGGCTTGTCGAAAAGCTAAAATTACCAGCCGTTTGGTATTGATCAATCCAAGCAGGGTAAACGAGATTTTTAATTCCTACTTCTTCTATTTCAAATAAGAAATTTTTATGCGTACTTTGAAGGTCGGGCATTTCAGATTTTGTTGTCGGCTTACTTCCGTTAACGGGATCAACCGAACCGAAATGTCTCCAACGACCTTCACGCGTTGATAAATCAAATTCAGTCATGTATCTTCCTCCACTAAATTTTCACAGTAATACGAATGTCATACCATTTATTTAAATTGATAAGTCCAAAATGTTTCTGTTGTTAAATAAGCTGCTGCATCTTTAGGTACACCCGATGCTTGTCCTTGAGGATTCGCAAGTTGTTCTAAAAACGGACCTGTTTGTGAACGATGCGCCTCAAAAGCAGCAAATTTTTGGTCTCTATAGTCTGAAATGTCATTGATGATATCAGGTTCACCGAGCACGTCGATGGCGTCGTTACTAAATGCTACAAGTTGTAGTCTTGGACGACGACTTTCTTCCATTCGACCTACTGTTCTTACAACAGCTTCAGCAGTCGCTTCATGGTCTGGGTGAACCGCATGCCCAGGATAGAAAGAAATAATGGTTGTAGGTTGCGTCTCATCGATTAATTTTTGAACCATTGCATCCATTTCTTCATGGGGTTCAAATTCAACCGTTTTGTCGCGTAGTCCCATTTTACGTAAATCTGTAATCCCGATTGCCTTTGCAGCATCTTCAAGTTCGCGTTCACGAATATCAGGCAGTGATTCGCGTGTCGCGATAGGGGGATTTCCTAAATTACGTGCCATTTGACCAAGTGTCAGACAAGCATAAGTAACTGGCACACCGTCGTTGATATAACGTGCAAGTGTACCAGCTGAGGAGAATGTCTCATCGTCAGGATGAGGAAAGATGACAAGAATATGTTTTTCAATCGTCATTTGTATTCGTACTCCTTTCTACGCCTTAAAAGGTTTGCGACTAATTTCAAGTGCTGCCGCAAGTTGACCTTCATAATTAAATCCTGCTAATAAGAACTCCTCATCATCGTTCACTTCGTAGTGTGTTAAGCCTTGAACGTAAACCCAACCGCTGTTGTCGAGCTTTAAACCTACGCGATAAGGATCCTTGCCGCCCCCTTTAAGTTGGGCGTGCTGATAAGTCAGCTGTATATTTCTTAAAAATGTGCCTGCGTTGAATACACGCTGATCAAAATGGTTCGCATAAGCGCCATTTGTTGTCTCAACGTGGATATAGACAGGTTCATTGGCATAGTGATCAAATAATTTTTGAACAGTCGTTTCTGTAATCGGTTGCAAAAAATTCACTGCCTTCCTGATTATGGTTATCTGTCCATTTTACTAAAAAAGAAAGAAAATTAATATAGCTCTGCTCATTTTAATCCTCAAATAAAAGCAAATATTTACTTAATTGAGGTGTGGGTTGTCTTCTCATCACGAGCTGTTGATAACTTTCTGTAAAATAGTCAAGACGCTCTTGATCTTGTAAAAGATGATAGCTGAGTAGGTCAATAATAAAGTGATTGGCTAATTGTGAATTAATAAAATACGCATCATGCGTACGACTACGATCGGCAGTGATAATGATACGGTCACAATAACTTTCAAGTGCAGGAGTGCGCAAATGAGAAATAGCAATAATCGTCGCTCCATTTTGGTATCCATGATAAATGCTATCAATAATTTCTTGCGTCGCACCACTATTGGTAAAAGCAACAATGGTTGTTTTGTTATTGCACATATGCCCGACGACAGTCATTAAATGGGCATCAGTAATCGCAAGCGTATTAAACCCCATACGAGCAGTACGAAAATAAAGTTCTTGCGCGCTCAGTCCAGAACTACCAATACCGATAAAAATTGTTTTTTCACTATTTTTAATCGTATTTACGAGGTAGAGCAAATCTGACTCAACTAAAAATTCTCCAGTATGATCCATAATTGAACGATAGTGTTGGTGCAAAATTTGTATAGACGGACTATTATGAATCGGCTTCACTTGCAATTCATGTTGAATAGCGAATCGAAAAGATTGAAAACTATCATATTGTAGTTTATAAGCAAAGCGTGTCACACTTGAAGGCGAGACTCCAATCACATCAGCTAAATTATTTATGGCACCAATATCCATTTGATAATCAATATTTAAAATATAATTTGCAATTTGTCGATCCACTTTTGTGAAAAGATGTTGATATTGTTGAATACGATTTTCAATTTTCATAGCAATTCTCCTTTAATCTCATTGTATTTGAAAAGATTTTTCAAAACAATGTATTTTATTGACGGATATTTTCAAAATGATATATTGAAAGTGGACAGATGATGCATTGAAACACAAAGCATAAGCGTATAGTTATGCACCTTGTACTGTACTTTAAAAATGAAATATTTTTTAGACGTACGTTTTCAACTGCGAAAGATGTTGCGCAGAACGATTTAAATTGAATGAAGCATCATTGAAATCATAAATATAGACAGATTTTTAAAGAGATATGGCGTAGACAATGAATAGATCTACTTTAATAAAATGAAAAGTAGTCATATGACGGATAAAAATAGCTGAATCGAAGCGTAAACCTATGCCATACAGGCTAATACAAAGGAACAGACAACGAAAGGAATGTGGAATGATATGAAAATACCTCAAGGCTTGGTCGTATCGTGTCAAGCATTACCAGATGAACCGTTGCATTCATCTTGGATTATGAGCAAAATGGCTTTAGCAGCCAAAGAAGGCGGCGCGGTAGGGATAAGAGCAAATACAAAAGCAGATATTATGGCAATTCAAAAAGAAGTAGACTTGCCTATTATAGGCATTGTAAAACGCGACTATCCTAATTCCTCTGTTTTTATCACTGCGACCCAAAAAGAAGTGGATGAATTAATTGAGAGTAGTTGTGAAGTGATAGCATTAGATGCCACATTGCGAGAACGTCCAGAGCAAGATTTAGAAACACTAGTGACATATATAAGAGAAAAAGCGCCACAGGTTGAAATTATGGCAGATATTGCGACGATTGAAGAGGCTAAAAATGCGGATCGTCTAGGCTTTGATTATATAGGAACTACTTTGAGAGGCTATACAGAAGAAACACAAGGACAAGTCTTGTATGATCAAGACTTTAAATTTTTAACAGATGTTTTGTCAGTTGTACAACAGAAAGTGATAGCTGAAGGTAATGTGATCACACCGGAAATGTTGAAAACGGTATTTGAAAAAGGGGTATATGCTGCAGTAGTAGGCGGTGCAATTACAAGACCTCGAGACATTACAAGACGATTTGTAAAAATGATTGAGGAGTAGGATGCGAAGATGAAAATTATCAATTTAGGGACAGAAGCACATGCCTCATTCCATGTAGCGTGTGAACTTTACAAGCAAATGTTATATCAAAAAGAGAGTCTCTTAGGATTGGCGACAGGCGGTACAATGGTAAAAGTGTATGAATATTTAGTCGAGCTACTACAAAAAAATCAATTAGACGTTTCACATATTGAAACTTTTAATTTAGATGAATATGTTGGCTTAGCTGCAAATCATGAAGAAAGTTATTATCAATATATGCAAAAAGTACTTTTTAGCGCTTACCCACATTTTGATCCAGAGCGTATCCATCTCCCAAATGGGATTGCACAGGATATCCAAGCAGAAGCAAAACGTTATGAAGCGTTATTAGAAACAGGTGGCGCAGTGGACATTCAAATATTAGGTATCGGTCAAAATGGGCATATCGGCTTTAATGAACCAGGTACCTCTTTTGATAGCCTAACGCATTGTGTCAACTTGACTGAAAGTACAATTCAAGCGAATAGCCGTTATTTTGAAACGATTGATGATGTGCCTAAACAGGCGATTTCAATGGGATTGCATTCAATTATGAAAGCAAAACGTATTATTTTGCTTGCCTTTGGTGAGCAAAAAAGAGAGGCAATGCGTCAATTAATGACAAAAACCATTACAACTGAAGTACCGGCGTCAATATTATACCGTCATCCACATGTCGAAGTGTTTGTGGATGATGCTGCGATGCCTTAATCGATAAGGCTTTCCAGTATCTCCTCGATATCCGATTTGTTTAATCTCTTATATGTTGGGTAAATATGTTATCATGAGAGTTACAAATTAGACGGAGGATTGATGAAATCATGGAATTACAATTAGCTATAGACTTACTAAATAAAGAAGAGGCAGCAGAACTTGCTAAAAAGGTAACTGATTATGTAGATATTGTAGAAATCGGAACACCTATCGTAATTAATGAGGGCTTACCTGCCGTTCAACATTTAAAAGAAAATGTAAAAGATGAAGATGTCAAAGTTTTAGCAGACTTGAAAATTATGGATGCAGCTGACTATGAAGTGAGTCAAGCTGTTAAATTTGGTGCGGATGTTGTTACAATTTTAGGTGTGGCAGAAGACGCATCTATTAAAAATGCTGTAGAAGAAGCACACAAACATGGTAAACAATTGTTGGTAGACTTAATTGCAGTACAAGATTTAGAAAAACGTGCAAAAGAAATTGATGCGCTTGGTGCGGACTATATTGCCGTTCATACAGGTTATGACTTACAAGCACAAGGTCAATCACCACTAGAAAGCTTGAAGAAAGTTAAATCTGTCATTAAAAATGCAAAAGTTGCAGTTGCAGGTGGTATTAAACCTGAAACTGTTAAAGAAGTGGCTGCAGAATCACCAGACTTAATTATCGTAGGTGGCGGTATCGCAAATGCTGACGATCCACGTGAAGCAGCAAAACAAATTCGTGAAGCGATTGAAGGTAAATAAAATGGCTATTCAACAGCAATTTGAACTCATTCATCGTGAGCTTGAACAGACGTTGTCTCAAGTCGATGAAGAAGCCATCCGACAATTTGAACAAGCTGTGTTAAATGCAGAAGCGGTGTTTGTGACAGGTAAAGGACGTTCGGGTTTTGTCGCAAATGGTTTTGCGATGCGTTTGAACCAACTTGGCCAAAAGGCGCATGTCGTCGGCGAAACGACAACACCCTCTATTCAAAAAGGGGATTTGCTCGTTGTCATTTCAGGTTCAGGTTCGACGACACATTTAAAATTATTAGCCGACAAAGCGCATGAAGTAGGTGCAACAATTGCTTTAGTAACAACAAAAGCTGATTCTAAGATAGGTGAACGTGCAGAAGTGACGCTTGTCCTTCCTGCAGGTACGAAACATCAATCTGAAGGCTCTGCTCAACCGCTCGGCAGTTTATTCGAGCAAAGTGCACAGTTGATGTTAGATGGTGTCGTATTAGATTTAATGTCCGCATTAGATATAAACGAGACAACCATGCAAAATAACCATGCTAATTTAGAATAGTATCATCAAAAATAGATCGATGATTTGAAATTGAGGGAAAAGCTAGTTTCTACAGAAGTGATGTGGAACTAGCTTTTTTTGAAAATGTTAATACGTTGAGAGGAATTTGCATGGCTTGCTTTCAGCTTTAAATTCTTTTTTAGATTAAGTGCAGCGATGTCTCATCCGCATGACACACTCGATTAATAGAATTTCCTTATAATTTAATAGAATTTATGTATTAGAAACTGATTACACGATTTGTTAGATTAAAGCAAAGTCATCTATCAAGGAGGAAATGTTATGGAGTATTCACCAAAACAAGGGATTAGAAGTCATGGTTTACCTCATGATCCATTTAAAAGTAGTACGGTACCACGTCCGATTGGTTGTATTTCAACGGTTTCAAAAGATGGGAAAGACAATTTAGCGCCTTATAGCCAGTACCAAAATTTAACGTGGGATCCACCAATGGTGATGTTTGCGGCGAATCAATCAGTATTAGGAAATCATGAGCGTAAAGATACGGTGAAAAACGCTGAAGAGACAGGTTGGTTTGTGTGGAACATGGCAACATATGAATTGCGAGAAGCTGTAAACTTGTCGTCTAAAGCGTTACCACCCGAGGAAGATGAGTTTTGAATTTGCAGGTGTGACAAAAGAAGCATGTATCGAAGCGCCGGGTTACCGTGTCAAAGAGTCACCCGTGCATTTTGAATGTGAGTATGTCCAAACAATTCGCATTCCAACTGGCGACCCTGTTTCGGCGGTAGATATTGTTATTGGTCGTGTAGCGCAAGTACATATTGATGATAATGTCATTATGGATAATGGAAAGTTAGATATTAAGTCTATCCGTCCTATTGCGCGTCTAGGTTACTATGATTACACAGTTGTCGATCAAATTTTTGAAATGAAAGCACCAGCAGCAACGAAAGAAGAACTTGCAGGACTCGAGGGACGTAATTTCGATAATAAGTCTGAATAAGAGTGATACATCGAGGGTGACGGGGTTAAAGTATTAAGTATAATTTCTCATGATTTTTTTATTTACTTTTGAATTAGATTTCATACACTGATTTCGAAGTGGACAAGCTGAACAGTCATCACATTCATATAATTTAAAATCTCTTTTAAATCCATAACGGTCATGTCGATAAGCATACCTTTTAAATCCTAGACGTTTATGATTGGGACAAATAAACTCATCGTTAATTTCCGCATATGGCCAGTTTTGTGTGTTGAATATGTCACCTTTGATCGTCTTTCATTCTCATAAACGTGGCATCATGATCCGTTTTAGAATAACTATTTCGTTCTTTAAGAATCGACTTTTGATATCGATATGCCTCAATAGAGTATCAAAATTTACTACGTGAAAAAGGGATTTAGAGCAGTATGAGTCGTAAAGGAAACTGTTACGACAACGCATGTATAGAATCTTTTTCATAGTATCATCAAAAAAGGAATTGATACATCATCAGAACTATAAAACTAGGAATGAAGCGATGTTTAGCATTGTGGAATATATCCTTACTTTTTACAATTCTAAAATCGCACATTCAACGTTAAATTATATGAGTCCCATTGCATTTAAGAAGAAATACGCAACAAAATAACCTAGCTCAGAATGTACTTTTTGATTTTTAAAAGTACATGATGGGCTAGGCTAGCAAGCGAAGCGCGGTAGAATTCTCTTTTTTTTGTGTCCGTATTCTTGACATAAATCCAGAAGTATTATATAACATTATTGCTATATATTAAACATTAATTCTAGTAATTTTTGTTATAATAATACTTAAGAATAAACAAATTAATAATATCGACAAAATAGTTACATGTGCAGGGATATTTAAAGTTAAAGCTGTTCTAATAATTGTAGCACCAATTGCTCCTCCAATACCGGCTACAGCAATGAAAATACTAGTTAACAAATTTTTATTACTACTAAATCTATTGATTATACTAGCGCCTAACGGGAACATTGGTGCAAAGAATAATGTTAGTAAAAATAATAATATTAACTTAAACAAATCTGCTGTATCTGAATATATTAATATAATGTATAAAAGTAGTGAGATGATTGTATATAATAATAGTAGACTCTCTAATCTTATTTTTATTTTTGACAATATAATAGCATACAGTAATCTCCCTATAATTATTCCAAACCAAAATATACTGACAGTGATATAACTTAAATTATCAGAAACTAAATTCATATATGGCAGTAAATTTGAAAAATTAGTTTCTATACTAATATAAAAGAAGCACCATATCAAGATAATTATAATTATCATAAACTTTTTATTAGTAAAGACATTAGTGAGGTTACTTTTCTTCTTATTATCTATTTCGAATGTCAGTGAACTTACTATCCAAAGCGAAAAAATATTTACTATAAGTATAAAGAGAACTGAGAATTTTGTATTTGAGTATGACTCGAACAACCATACAATAATAGGAAGCAATAGTGCCCCTATAGCAAAGAATGATTCAATATATCCAAAGACTTTAGCAGAATTGAATTTATTGTTAAATATATATGATGCTATAGATGATTCTATTAAACCAGCACAAAATCCAAGTATAGCTATGAGAAAGTAAAGAAGTAAGAAATTTTCGAAAAAAACAAAGGCAGTAACGATTATTAAAATTAACAAATGAATTACTTTAAGCGTATTTTTTATACTTTTACTAAATGATAAAATAGAGTAAAATACTCCGATCATAAATGTCGTGAACTGAATACTTATTAAATTTGACACATCTGATTGATTCATATTAAATTCTATTTTTAAGTATTGATTAAATGAACCGACAAAAGTGTGTATCAAGCCAATAAGAAAATACATTAAAGAAAAATAGAGGATGTGATTTTTAGTCATTTTTGTTTAATGTATTGCTTTTGTTTATGACTATTAATACAATGTTCTAAAACTTCTTGTGCTCTCAAACCATCCTCGAAAGTTGAAATAGAAGTTTCTTTTTTATTCTTGATAGCTTCTAATAGATTTAAATGTGTGTAGTAAAAACTATCTTTCCACCCGTAAAACTCATTTTCAGGGTCAATGTATATCCTATCTTCTAATGGAATGATTTCTTGAACATTATTATTGCTTACAATAATTACCCCGCCCTTTTTAGATGAAAACTTTATTTCGCCATTATATCCTGATATATTAATATGGAATCCGCATAATTCCTTTTCACATGCTTTTGAAGTCTCTATATGAATGTGTTGACCGTGATTAGTTATAAAGAACGTCTCTGAATGGTCATCAACTTGAACCAGGTTATTGCTTTTATGTTTTACTTTGGTCATCATTTTAGTTTTAATTGTTTCTACCTTCACTTGACTATTTGTAATATAAGTAGCCAAGTCAAGAAGATGTACCCCTAAATCACCTAAAGCCCCACTACTTAATTTTGAAGTACCATCATCTCTCCAAGTAAAGTTTTTTCTTCGATAAGCACTATTTTTTAAAAATGACATATGAATAGATATTATTTCACCAATTTTATCATTTTCTATTAATGTGATAATTTTTTTAATAACCGCCAGATTTCTATAGTTTAGATTTATACTTTTTATATTATTTGTCTTGTTGTTGTAAGATCTAATTATATTTGATTCAGTAAGGTTAACTGTTAAGGGTTTTTCACATAATACATCACAGCTATAATCTAACGATTTAACTATGTGATCTACATGACAAAAATTAGGGGAACATATTATAACAGTATCTACTTTTGATAACATATCGTGGATGTCCCTATAAGCAGTTGTATTAAAATCTAAGCAGAATTTTTCTAAGTTTGAATCAACTATATCGTGAGCTCCATAAAGGCATACACCTGAGAGGTTATTTATAATTTCAGCGTGTACTTTCGCAATACCCCCCGTGCCAATAATTCCGTATTTAATCATATTTCCCTCCTATGAATTCACTGACATGTTTATATATCCCTTTGTAATAAGGATATTTTGTATTTGGAAACTTTTTCTTTATTTCTTCATCCTTGCTGTTAGACATAATAAACGCATGCTTTAAGTAGCTAAGAAACTCTTCATCATTGCCACTATCACCAAATCCAATAATTGACTTTTTTGAAATGTTATATTTTTTCATTAAAAACTTTGTCGCATATAACTTGCCGGCATTTTTAGGAGTAAAATCCACATCATAGGCATTCTCAGGATCCCCGGCTAACGGGTTACAACGATTAAATTTGGGCATATAATTTTTTGTTTTAGAATAATCTATGAGATTCTTTAAGATTTTCACGTCCAATTCTGTATTACCTGTAGAATAGAAGTAAAAATTGTACAGGGTTTCGTTTTCTCTAAATATTCTTTGTGGAATAAATTCAACTTTATGTTTTAATGAAATAGTGTTTAATATTTCTAATATATCCTCTAATAAAAAACGTTCTGTTAATACTTCTTCTCTATATTCATCTGATTCAACATATTCATTATTGTTCCATGTAAACATTTTGGAACTTAGGTCAGAGAAAATGTGTTTTGGTTTGTATGACATATCAACTTTTTTCATTTTTTCCAAGACACTATTTATAGTGCTTCCTGTTAATATCGCTGTGATGACACTATTTTTATTTGATATTTTTTCTAGTAACGCTTCCATTTCTTTTAAGTAGTATAAATCGTTGTTATTAGTGTTATGTTTATAATATGTTTCGTCAAAATCGAGTAATATTAAACTTTGGCTCATTTTACTCCTCCTCCCAGTATATTTTTGATTGCATTAATAGCATAATCTTGTTCTTCTTCCATCAAACTAGGATATAAAGGCAAACGTAACAACTCTTTATGTAATCTTTCCGTGTTTGGAAGCGAAAGATTTGTTTTATAAGAAATTTGTTTATGACTTAGGTATGGATAGTATATTTCAGTTTTCACGCCAACACTTTCAAGTTCAGACTTTACAAAGTCTCTCTTATTATTGCCAATTCTGACAGGATATAGATGCCATACTGACTTGTTGTCTAATGCAGGTAGGATTAAATTTTCAATATTTGATAATTCTTCGTGATATTTTTCTGCAATTTTTAATCTTTTATATTGATTAAAAGTTAAATATTCCATTCTAATGATGCCTATTAGTGCTTGTGTGTTATCAATTTTAGAGTTAAATCCAAAGTTCATGAGTTTCTTATTTTTTTCTTTCAAATCAAATCCATGATAACTAATTAGTCTACATTTATAATCTAATTCAGTATCATTTGTTATAATAGCGCCAGCTTTCCCACAAACCCCTAAATTTTTATATGGATTAAAACTCAGCACTGCTAGATTAGAGTAAGTACCTACACCATTTAATCCTATTGCTTGACAAGCATCTTCTATCACCTTAATGTTATATTTTTCTGCAATCTCTTTAATTTTTATCATGTCACAAAATCGACCATATAAATGCACGGGTAGAATAGCTTTTTTTTTTGAAGTGATTCGGTCTTCAATTGATCTAGGACAAATAGTAAAATCATCTTTAACATCAGCATAAACTGGAATTGCCCCTATTGATAAAACTGCATTTTCTGTGGCAGCAAAACTATTTGAAGGTAGAATAACTTCGTCGCCATTTTTAACCCCTAGGGCTATCAATCCGATTGTTAAGGCTGAAGTTCCGCTTGATAACGCTATCACATGGTTAATAGATAAATATTCAACTAGATATTGTTCACATTCATAAATGTATTTACCACTTGTATATTTACCGGTTGGCAAAAAAATTTTTTAATGCTTTTATGATTCTTTCTGACTCATCTTCCTTTATTAAACGATCTACCGGCATAAATTCTACTTTTTGAATGGGCTTATTAGATAAATTTTTGGGTTTTTCAATAACCAATTTACTGGAAAGATATTTATTAGCATGAATTTCATTATAACTTTTTAATTTTTGAATGTTTTTACGAAATTTAAAAATACTATTTGATTTTAAATCCATAGAAGCACCGCCTTATTTGTGATAAACTCATATTAAATTGTGGGAACATTCCCATGTCAATATAATTTTCGGGGGAATTTGATGAATATTTTTGATGTGGCAAAAGCGTGCAATGTCTCAAAATCTACAGTATCTAGAGTGTTAAATAATCATCCATACGTTAATGAAGAAAAAAGAAACAGAGTATTGCAATATATAAAAGAAAATAATTACGTCCCTAATAATATTGCTATATATTTTAGAAATAGGACGACAAAGTCTGTAGCCATATCGATTCCTTATATCGATCATCCATTTTTTTCTAAAATATCATATGAATTAACCAAAAATTTTAATGAAAAAGGTTATAAATCGTTTATTCATCAAACATTTTGCTCACCGAGCAAAGAAGAAGAAGTACTAATGTCGTTAGAAAAAAACGAAATTGATGCAGTTGTTCTGTGTTCTATAGAAAATAGCGCCGATGTCATTGAAGAGTATTCTAAGAGTGGATTAATTATTTCTTGTAATGATACAAACCAAACTAAAAGTGTATCTAATTTTCATTTTGACGAGTATAATATCGCGAAAGCAGCTACAGAATATTTATTGGAAAAAGGAATAAAAAATATAGCAATATGTATTGATAATCCTTTTAATGGCGCTCAAAAGTTGAGATTAGATGGATATAAAAAAGCGCTCTCAAAAAATAAAATCTCTTTTAGAAAAGATTATCTATTTTCTTCGGCATTTACAATCAATGATGGCATCAAAATAGGGATGAAAATTAGAGAAAAGTATAAAGATATTCAGGGTGTATACACTGGAAATGATTTCGTTTCAGCAGGAGTGAAAAAAGTATTAGGAGATGAGATATTTCTAATAGGCACAGACAATCATGACATATGTAAAATCACCAGCCCCCAATTACCTAGTATATCTTTGCCTATAGAAAATATGGCTAAAGATATATGTAACCATATGATTGAACGGTTAACAAAAAATAATAATGAAGTAATGAACAAGATATATTCATATGAAATTGTAAGTGAATAAAATATAAAGCATGGATAAACTGCATATATTTATAAGGTTTACTATAAGCGTTAAGAATTGTGAATATGTATAAAGGGGGCTCCGCACACATGAATTTTCATATTGGTATAATAAAATTCCCATAGATTTAGTTGAAGATTTTATTTAGCGGAAAGCAAAAAGTAATAGATTTCGTTGTGCAAGCAGACATAAACTAATGAAATATATACTAGATATAAAAGTGTTAATAAAATTATAAACGAAGCGCATTGACCTAAATATCTATAGTTTGATAATTCATATATCCAAGTTATGTATATAATAAATATTGAAACCATCGCAAGCCGCTTGTTGAAGTTTATAATGAATTTTTATAGACTTTGTCCCATTACTTTTCAAATGATTTTGTCAGCTGCAAAAAGGAGTTGGTAGTATTCTCGTAAGTAGAAGGTGTTGCGATATAACTTTTCGACTAAACAAAGTGGTGAATTATACTGAACTTGACCTCTTTTCTTAAATATCGAACAAGATTGTCCAAATGGATGAGACTCTTAAAAACCAACTGAAACAGAAATTTCACTAGTAACGCTTCAACCCAAAGGTAACCTTACAATAATAATTTTGTTCTATTAAACTTGCACAAATAAGTAAGCTAGGAAATGAAACAATATATTCATATTTTATCAAGTGTAAATCATGTAAAAGCATCAAAAAACTTGTTATAATCAATTTATATAATAAATAAATCGCATTTGTTAATACATTGATTAGCACGTGAACGTTTATTTTTGATTAACATTTAATGCGATTGGCGTTCACGTAATAGAAAGAAGGTAAAATATGCCAAAACTTATTTTATGTAGACATGGCCAAAGCGTTTGGAATGCTGAAAATTTATTTACAGGATGGGCAGACGTTGATTTATCTGAACAAGGACATAATGAAGCCATAACTTCGGGTAAAAAAATGAAAGAACAAGGAATTAATGTTGATATCGCGTTTACATCATTATTGAAACGTGCCATCAAAACAACATTTCATTTATTAAATGAATCAGATCAACTGTATGTTCCTGTTGTTAAATCATGGCGCTTGAACGAACGTCATTACGGTGGATTGCAAGGATTAAACAAAGACGAAGCGCGTAAACAATTTGGTGAAGATCAAGTACATATTTGGAGACGTTCTTACGATACACCACCTCCAGCGCAAGATGAAGCACAACGCGAAAGTTATTTAAAAGATTGTAAATATGAATTGTTAGATAAACGCGTGATGCCTGAATCTGAAAGTTTAAAAGATACATTGGTACGTGTAATTCCATATTGGAATGATCACATTTCACAAGAATTATTAGCTGGCAAAACTGTTCTTGTGTCTGCACATGGTAATTCTTTACGTGCCTTGATTAAATACTTAGAAGGCGTATCTGATGAAGATATTGTCGGTTATGAAATTAAAACAGGTGCACCACTTATTTATGAATTATCAGATGATCTAAAAGTCATTGATAAATACTACTTATAAAGATGTTATCGCTATAAAGAATAAGCGACTTAAAAAGGTTGGGAAATACCCCAGCCTTTTTTTGATATCAAAGTGCATAAATCGTCATCAATTGTTATCGAAATGAATTAAGCTTTAGATTATAAGGCGTGCCATGACAGCCATCGAAATTATGTATAGAACGGACGTATAGAAAATCAATTTCATATATTAAAAAGGATTCTTCATTTTTTATGGTGGGATGACATAAGTCATCCTGCTTTTTTGTACAAAAATAGCGCAAATGCCTCTATCATTTTAAGTGACTAAACCAAAAATAAAGGAGACATATTGCGCCTATGTGTAATGATATATTAAAGTTACTAAAAATTAAAGATAATAATATTAAAATCACTAAAGTTGAAGAAGATGTAGTTATTAGAGGTAAGAAATCTATCGTCATCTTTGGTACCCTTTCATACAAGCCTATGACTTGTCCTCACTGTTATCATACGAATCCAAACCGAATACACAAACACGGAAAACGTTTATCGTGAATTACTTTTTTAAGATTCCAAGAGATAGCAGTGTATTTAAATCTGTTAAAACAACGTTTTAAATGTAGGGTTTGTGACTTAATTATTATAGACACATAACCACCATATAAAGTGTACAGCCTTAAAAAGTCAATGTTCATAATGGTCAGTCTCGGTCAATGAGTAGTAGAACAGGTATGATACGTATTGAAATGGCAACCTTAGGTGTATAGGGTAATCAAGAGGCCATATTGATTGATGAGCAAATGGAGATACGTCATATGCGAAAGTTAATCAAAGTTGCAAACTAAATTAATCTTTCAATATATGTAAAGCGCTTGGTTTAGAAGTGGCTTGAACTAGGCATTATAGAGGATGGGGGAGATAGTATCTTAATCAATGCAAAAAGACTAGGGGTGTATGTTGCTTTCAAGTTCGTACACCCCTAGCCGTTCTGTTTCTTAAATATATTGATAGCCCAATGATTATACTTCTGTTACTTCAACTTCAATTTGTTCGATACGATTGGCTGCACCGTGATCGACTGGGCCAACAAATTCATTCATTTTCCAACCGTTTTTAATCGCAGAAGCGACGAATGCTTTTGCATTAACGACTGCTTCTTTTGGTGTTTGACCGTTCGCTAAGTTTGCAGTTGTCGCCGCTGCAAAAGTACAGCCTGCACCATGGTTATAACTTTGTTGGAACATATCCGTTGTTAATTGATAAAAAGTTTGACCATCATAGTAAAGGTCATAAGATTTATCTTGATCTAATGCTTTACCGCCTTTGATTACGACATGTTGCGCACCTTGCTCGTAAATGATTTGTGCTGCTTTTTTCATATCTTCAATCGATTTCAATGTGCCTAAACCTGACAATTGACCCGCTTCAAAAAGGTTAGGTGTTGTTACTGTTGCTTTAGGTAATAAATATTGAATCATTGCTTCAGTATTTCCCGGGTTAAGGACCTCATTTTCCCCTTTACATACCATCACAGGGTCGACGACAAAATATTTGGCACCTGATTCAGTAAAGGCTTCGCCTGCGCGCTGAATAATTTCTTCTGTGCCGAGCATACCTGTTTTGACTGCGTCAGGTCCGATACAAATCACAGTTTCTAGTTGTTTATTAAAAACGTCAAATGGAATCGGTGTGACATCATGAGACCATGTTTCTTTATCCATTGTTACGATTGCAGCTAATGCGACCATGCCGTATGTGTCTAGTTCTTGGAAAGTTTTTAAATCTGCTTGCATGCCTGCACCAGCACTTGTATCTGAACCTGCAATTGTTAATACTTTTTTTTAAGCCATAATATACGCACTCCTTTAAATCTAACTTATTGATATTGGACCGACAAAATTCGCATATCAATACGTCTCCATAGTTATTTAGTTACATACTATCTTATCATGGTCGCCTATCCTATGCATATGGAATGTTTGGATCTAAAATGAAAGAACACGATTCATGACGAATTATGGTAAAATGTCAACGAGGTGAAAAAGATGGATTGGTCAACAATATTTCATGAAATTACAACAAAACATGACTTTCAGGCTATGCACGATTTTTTAGAGAAAGAATATTCTACGCAAATTGTATATCCAGACAGAAAAAATATTTATCAGGCATTTGATTTAACGCCTTTTGAAAATGTTAAAGTTGTGATATTAGGTCAAGATCCTTATCATGGTCCGAATCAAGCCCATGGGTTAGCTTTTTCTGTACAGCCTAACGCAAAGTTTCCACCATCATTGCGTAATATGTATCAAGAGCTTGCAGATGATATCGGATGTCAACGAACTTCCCCTCATTTACAAGATTGGGCAAGGGAAGGCGTTCTCTTATTGAACACAGTCTTAACGGTTCGACAAGGACAGGCACACTCACATCGTGATATTGGTTGGGAAGTCTTTACAGATGAAATTATTAAAGCAGTATCTGAAGGTAAAGAAGGCGTTGTTTTTATCCTTTGGGGTAAACCGGCGCAACAAAAAGAGCGTTTAATCGATACTACAAAACATCATGTCATCAAGTCGCCCCATCCAAGTCCATTGTCTGCACATCGAGGCTTCTTTGGTTCAAAACCTTATTCAAGAGCAAATCAATATTTAGAATCACAAGGATTAAAGCCAATCCATTGGTGTGAAGGTAAGGAGAAATTCGATGAATAAAGAAAAACTGATTCAATTGTTGGAACAGGAATTAGTGCAAGCGGATGCAGCAACAACAGATGAAGCATTTCATAAACACATTTATGCGATACACACATTGACATCTTTATATGTTGATGAGGAAACACCAAAGTTTTCAAAGCATAATTTATCAGAAACAAACAAAAATCGTCATACGTCACGTTCATCTGAGGTGACTGACGAAGAAATCAAAATGATGGGCGGTAAGGTGTCCTCGTCTCCACAACAATTAGATTCAAATCAACGCATGGTAACAGATGATGAAGTGGGGAACGGCGCATCTATATTTGATTTTTAGTGAGGAGGAAATAAAATGAAAGTATTTATCATATTAGGCGCATTGAACGCCTTAATAGCAGTAGGTACAGGTGCATTTGGTGCACACGCATTGGATGGCAAGTTATCAGAGCACTACATGTCAGTATGGGAAAAAGCAACGATGTATCAAATGTATCATGGTTTAGGTTTAATATTGATAGGCATTATTGGTGGCGCTTTACATCTTAATGTTGGCTGGGCCGGCTGGTTAATGTTCATCGGTATCGTTTGCTTCAGCGGCTCTCTTTATATTTTATCCTTAACGCAAGTGAGTATTCTCGGCGCGATTACTCCAATCGGTGGCGTTCTCTTTGTAATAAGTTGGCTGATGTTAGCCATTGCCGCTTTTAAACTGTAAGATGATATTGTTTAAAAGTATCAAGTAGAGAAATTCATTTGATGGCAATGTATATTTACGTACAGAGCTATTTAGTCATTTTAATATTTATTAAAAGAATAGCTTAATCAATTTTATAAAAGCGTTACCTAGAGTGTAATTATTATACATTTAAGGTAACGTTTTTTTATTGCTAGATGTAAAGATGGATATTAAATCTAATTGTCACAAAAGGAAATGCGCCATGATTCGAAAAATAATGCATATTTTTGTAAAAGTTTGACAATAAATAGAGCGCCTTTTTTTATCGCACTTTTTTAAATTTTAAGGTATGATTTATTTTTAATATGCCAAAAATAATTGTTATAAAAATTTATAACAGGGGTATAATAACACTCAGGGGTGAAATGATAATGAATACAAAGAACGGAAAACCTGATCGTGGAGACCTCCAACAAAACTTATCTGAAAAGTTTGTGTGGGCGATTGCTTATGGGTCGTGTATAGGATGGGGCTCATTTATTCTTCCAGGGGATTGGATTAAATCTTCAGGACCGATTGCAGCATCTATCGGTATCTTTATCGGTGCGTTATTAATGATTATTATTGCGGTCAGTTACGGTGCATTAGTAGAACGATTCCCAGTATCAGGTGGTGGCTTTGCGTTCAGCTTTTTAGGATTTGGACGCTATGTGAGCTTTTTCTCAGCATGGTTTTTAACATTCGGTTACATATGTGTAGTTGCATTGAATGCGACGGCATTTAGTTTATTAATTAAGTTTTTATTGCCAGATGTTATTGAATTTGGAAAATTATATACCATCGCAGGATGGGACGTCTATATTACTGAAATAATCATTGCTTCGTTATTATTGATTATTTTTATGTTGATTGCGATTAAAGGGACGAGTGTCTCAGGATCACTTCAATACTACTTTTGTGTCGCAATGGTTATTGTCGTGGCATTATTATTCGTAGGTTCTTTCTTCGGTTCTAATTTTTCTTTTGATAATTTAAAACCATATAATGGACCTGAATATGGATGGTTTAAAGCGATTATTATGATTGTAGCAGTTGCACCGTGGGCATTTGTTGGTTTTGATAATATTCCACAAACCGCAGAGGAATTTAATTTTTCTCCAAATAAAACATTCAAATTGATTGTTTATAGCTTACTTGCTGCAAGTGTGACTTACATTATGATGATATTATATACAGGTTGGTTAGCAGGGGGAAGCAGTGACCTTTGGTTAACAGGATCTGTAACGCGTGAAGCTTTCGGTACGATTGGCTTAGGTGTATTGACAATCGCTATTGTTATGGGGATTTTTACTGGATTGAATGGTTTCTTATTGAGTGCGAGTCGCTTGCTCTTCTCAATGGGACGTTCAGGCATTATGCCTTCAGTATTTAGTAAATTACATCATCGATACAAAACACCTTATGTGGCGATTATTTTCTTAGTGGCGATTACATTAATTGCACCTTGGTTAGGGCGTACAGCGTTAACTTGGATTGTAGATATGTCATCTACTGGTGTTTCTATCGCTTATTTTGTTACTTGTCTATCCGCTGCTAAATTGTTTAGTTTTGATAAAAACAGTCGAACTTACGGTCCGGTTTATAAAATATTTGCTATTGTCGGTTCGGTGATTGCGTTTATTTTCTTAATGTTATTGTTACTTCCTATATCACCGGCTTCGTTGTCTTTACCATCTCATATTGCGCTTGGTGGATGGACAATACTTGGACTGATTTTCTTCTTAATTCGTTTACCAAAATTAAAACGTATGGATAAAGATGAGTTAACACAATTAATTTTAGATACAAAAAAACGTGATGTTGATAAAATGTTAAATGAATAAATATTAATAGTAGAGCAATGTTTAACTTTTAAAAATTGATTTAGAAGTTTGCATTGCTCTATTTATTTATGACTATATATTAAAAGAGATTGTAAAGATTTTTGGTTAATGTTATAATTTTCAGAAAAATAAGAGGTGCGTTGATGCATCATTTTAGATTACCTATCGAGGGGAATATCGCGCTCGTTTATCCTCATATCGCATATGCAGAAGAAATATTGGAAGTTATACAACAAAATCGCGGGCATTTAAGACGCTATTTAAAATGGGTGGACGAAGTAACAACAGTGGAAGTTGAAAGAAAATTTTTAGAAGTGATGTTAACACAAGTTGCAAAAGGTGAAGCCCTGCTTTATTTGATTTTTGATGAGAATCAATTCATCGGGATGGTAGATTTACATGCATTTGATAAAGAAAAACGAAATGCAGAGGTAGGCTATTGGCTTGCAGAAGCCAAAACAAAGCGTGGAATTGTAACCCGTGTTGTAAAAAAATTGTGTGACATTGCATTTGAAGATTTGGCGCTAAACAAATTGGAATTACGTGCAAATGTTGAAAATAAAGGAAGCAATCGCATAGCGGAGAAAGTGGGTTTCCGTTGGGTAGGGGTAAAACGCGACGACGAGTATATCGATCATCAATATAGAGATATGAATTACTATGAACTTTTAAAATCTGATTATTATGCATGAAAAACGATTCGCGACCTTTCCAACACACAACATAAATAAAAAGTTGAAAAAATTCATAAAAAATTAATGAAATTTCAATATTTCTATCCCAAAAAGTTTAAAAACATGTTACATTAGTGTTAAGCAAAATATATGAACAGTATAAACATATCATTTTGTGTTTTTCATTTTCAAAAAGTTCTCCAATAAAGGGCCTGGCTCACATTAATAGCATAGCGACTGTTAGTGATGAGACAGGCCTATTTGACTGCGATTTAAACAGACATTAACTGTTATGGCTTTGTCATAAACATATCATGAGAAACAGGTTTCTACTATTAATAAGTTAAAACCTTTGTTTAGACGAAAGCTATATGGCTTAGCCTTGTGAAAGACACATGATTGTGTCTTCTCCAATTTCCTCTCAATCAATCCATTAAATTATCTATTCATTTTAATTACATTTGAATACAAGATATCTGCCATTGTATCAGGAGATTCTTGACACCCTTTAGAGAGCCAACTGTAAACAATCGCCATTTGTCCGCCAAGCGTATAATTGATGAAGTATTGTGTCTGCTGTAATTCGGGCAGATGTTTCAACATTTTATCATACGCGCCAAAGGTGTACTGGATGTAGCTACGTATCAATACGGGCTGCGGTTGTGTGACAATAATGGCGGTAAAAAAAGTACGATGACGCTTTAAATAGCGGAATACCAATCTGAATATTTTTAAAATAGTCGTTTTAACTTCAAGAAGTGAATGATTCTCAACAACTTCTACAGCGTAATTAATTAGGCGCTCGTATTTTGTCATATGATAAGTCGTGAGTTTCTCAAATAATTGATATTTATCTTCGAACTGCGCATAAAAAGTAGAACGATGGACATCGCTCTCTGCACAAATTTGTTTAATTGTAATAGATTCAAGGGGTTCAGTCTTCAATAAGCGGATCATCGCTTTAATAATTTGACGCCGTGCTTTTGATTTTGATTTAGTCATAGTATCACCAATTGTTATTATAATATATTTTCAAATCCGACACATTTAAAAAGATTGTCTCTATTTTTTATGAAAAAATCATTTTATAATACAAGAGTTACTTTATTGGAGAAAGGGAGTAAAGACAATGAAGAAAATAATAACGATTAACATTGTAACAATCGTTCTTTTAATTATTATTGGTGTTGTCGGCTTTTATTTTTACAACCAATCTGTAAGTTATATCAAAACAGATAATGCAAAAGTCGATGGCGATCAAATTAAAATCGCAAGTCCAGTATCAGGTAAAATCGATGGCTTGGACGTGCACGAAGGTCAAAAACTAGATAAAGGCGACACAGTGGCTAAAGTACAAGGAAAAGGAGAAAATGGATCTCCACAATCTGTATCAATTAAAATGCCACAAACTGCAACAATCGCTAAACTTGATGGGCAAAACGAAGGTATTGCTCAAGCAGGACAACCTATTGCTTATGCATATGACATGGACGACTTATACATCACTGCAAATGTTGATGAAACAGACATTAAAGATGTAGAAGAAGGTCGAGATGTAGATGTTTCTATCGATGGCGAACACTCTAAAATTAAAGGTAAAGTTGACCGAATTGGTCATGCAACTGCATCAAGCTTTTCATTAATGCCTTCATCAAATAGTGACGGTAATTACACAAAAGTAACGCAAGTTGTTCCAGTTAAAATCAAATTAGACAATCAACCATCAAGTGGTGTTGTTCCAGGTATGAACGCTGAAGTAAGTATTCACAAAAATTAAAAGGGGGTCATCAAATGTTTGTGATGATTTATACAATTCTTGCCCTTATTGTGACTATTATACTTAACTGGATTTTAGTCCGTGGTAAAAAGCGTAAACCACAAAAACAACATCGCAAATCGTCAACACAGTCGATGACAACATCAAATGAACCCCATCAAAGTCAGCATACTTTCACATTAGACGATGATCATTCAAATGCGCAAGCTTCTCATGAGACGCATGTTCCACGTCAACCTGTGAATGAAAAAGTTGCAGATGCAACGCAAGACTTTGTGTTCAAAAAAGGTACCACTCGTAGCAAAGTATTAGTCGCAATGATATTTGGTATGTTTATAGCGATTTTAAACCAAACATTATTGAATACAGCATTGCCACAACTTAATACGGACTTTAATATTTCCGCTTCAACAGGACAATGGTTAATGACCGGTTTTATGTTGGTGAACGGGATTTTAATTCCGATCAGTGCCTTTTTATTCAATAAATATTCTTATCGACGATTATTCTTAATTGCGATGCTTTTATTTACAATTGGTTCATTCGTCTGTGGTATTGCATGGGGATTCCCAATTATGATGGTTGGACGTGTGCTTCAAGCGATGGGTGCAGGTGTCTTAATGCCACTTGGTACAAATGTATTTATGACCATCTTCCCACCTGAAAAACGTGGTATGGCTATGGGAACATTAGGGATTGCAATGATCTTAGCACCAGCAATTGGACCTACATTATCAGGTTATGTTGTTGAAAACTATGATTGGCACTCTATGTTTATAGGTATGTTTGTGATTGGTATTATTTCGCTTTTAGTTGGTTTTCTTTGGTTCGGTATTTATCAAAGAACGACAAACCCAAGAGCAGATATTCCAGGTATCATATTTAGTACAATCGGTTTTGGTGCGCTATTATATGGCTTTAGTGAAGCGGGTAACGATGGTTGGACATCACCTAAAATTGTGATTATGTTCATTATCGGTACAGTGTTTACAATTGCCTTTGTCGTTCGTGAGATGACAATGAAAGTACCAATGCTAAGTTTTGAAGTCCTTAAATATTCTGGCTTCACATTAACAGCAATTATCAATATGATACTTACAATGAGTCTATTTGGCGGTATGATTTTATTACCACTTTACCTCCAAAGTTTACGTGGTTTTTCACCACTAGATTCTGGATTACTTTTATTACCAGGTGCGCTAATCATGGGGGTTATGGGACCAATCGCTGGTAAGTTATTAGATACGATAGGGGTTAAACCTATTGCCATTCTTGGTTTGGCAATTACGACCTATGGAACTTGGGAGCTTACCCAGCTGACAATGGATACACCTTATCGCAGTATTTTAATGATTTACATCATTCGTTCATTTGGTATGAGTTTTGTAATGATGCCAATCATGACTGCGGGTATTAACTCACTGCCATCTCGTCTCGTTTCTCATGGTAATGCACTTGTTAATACAATGAGACAACTTGCAGGTTCAATTGGTACTGCGATTTTGGTTACAGTGATGACGCAACAAACTGACCAACATCTTGCAACTTTCCAACAAGACCTAGACCGTACGAACCCAGCAATCAAAGACGAATTGCAAGAAATGGCACAACAAATGGGTGGCCAAGACCATGCAATGGCTGCGATTATTCGATTTATGAATCAATTAGCATCTGTTGATGGTGTGAATAGTGCGTTTTGGATCGCGACTGCATTAAGTGGTTTAGCACTATTTTTAAGCTTTTTCCTAAAAGGGAAATCACATTATATTTCACACGAATAAAAATAATCACAACGACTATCTTATAAAATTTGATAGGTTGTGTATCAATGAGATGTGCTTTACTTAATTAATTTTGTGAATCACAGTCCTCATAAAATTTATGATATTGCCCTACAAAGTCGCACAGATATAGTGCACACTTTGTAGGGCATTTTTAATTTTAATATAAGTGATATGAGTTATTAAACAGTCGTCTTATTTTTTAATAGGCAAACTTTGTGTAATATCTATACCTAGTACAATAGGTAATAAGAAATAGACAACGACAATAATTACAACAATGCTGATTAAGTTCATGATAAAGCCTTTGACGGCCATTTCTTTAATTTCTATTTTGCCGGTACCAAAAACAATGGCATTTGGTGGTGTGCCTACTGGTAACATATAGGCACAGTTCGCAGCCATTGCAGCAGGTACCATTAATAATAATGGATGTACATCAATCGCAACAGATAACGTAGCGAGAATCGGTAAGATCATCGTCGCAGTTGCCGTATTCGATGTAATCTCTGTCAAAAATAAGATGAACACTGTAATGACGATAACAATAACGATAGGACTTACATCTTTCAATAAGGTCATTTGTTCTCCTAGCCATTTTGCAAGTCCACTTGCTTGTATTCCTTTTGCGAGTGCGAGGCCCCCGCCAAATAGAATGAGCACGCCCCATGGTAATTCTTTTGCGATAGACCAATCTAAAATACGTTTATGCTTATGTTTTGCAGGAATTAAGAAGAGTAAAATTGACACAAACATCGCAATCGTACCATCTGCTACCAGTTGAGTTGGTCCCCATTTTGAAAGTAAAAATTCACGTGAAATCCACAAGAAGCTCGCAATTAAGAAAACAATAAATACAACTTTTTCTTCATATTTAATTTTGCCTAATTCAGCAAGTTTATCTTTAATTACCTTTTGGCCTCCTGGCAATGATTTCATATCATGACGAAAGGCGATGAATTTAAAATAGAGCCAAGCAAGAAATAATAGCAAGATGACAGTTGGAATTCCAATAATCATCCATTTCCCAAAACTTAATTCTTGTCCAAAATGTGAGGCATATTGGCCTTTTAAAATAATAAGAGGTGGAGTTCCGATAAGCGTTCCGAGTCCACCAATCGTTCCCGCATAGCCGATACCTAAAACGAGTGCACGCTCAAATTTTAAAATACTTTCTTCATTATCATTTTCAGTTTTTAAAGCATGTGCTTCATTGATAATCGCTAAACCGATAGGAATCATAATCATCACGGCAGCTGTATTCGACACAAACATCGATAATCCGCCAGTTGCTAACATAAAACCAAGTAAAATACGCCCTGTACTTGTCCCAATGCTATTAATAATTGTTAAGGCAATCCGTGTATGTAAATCCCAACGTTCCATTGCGATAGCGAGAATAAAGCCACCTAAAAAGAGATAAATAATATCATTCCCATATTGAGCAGAAACCGTGGCACTATCCATGACATAACCTAAAGGTAATAAAACTAAAGGTAACAAACTTGTCGCAGGAATAGGAATTGCTTCAGTAATCCACCAAATGGCAATCCAAGCTGTAATAGCGAGTACATAGATGCCTTTAAAAGATAAGTCGTCAGGTCTAACAAATAGTAAAATTAACGCAAAAAGAAGGGGTCCTAATACTAGCCCGATTAACTGTGCAAGCGTATAAGAAGGATCCTTCTTTTTCTCTGTAAAAAACGTCAACAATCGTGACTCATTAGAGTTATTCATGATGTTGCCCCCCTTTGTTTTTAATACACCATCCCATAAGTAGTATCATATTTGAAAATAGTATAGCACATTCATTAATGGCGTATCTAGAGGGTTTCAGCAATAAACAGCGAAGTTAAACCGAAAAATGAAAACGCTTTATATTTTGAGTGTGTATGAATCAAAAAAATTTTAGAAGTGGAAGTATATAGAAGCAGATAGCGTATAACAAGGTGAGAGAGCATAAAAAGATATTAGCGCTTGGAAAAGCCCTGTAAACGAATAGCATTCAATTCATTGCAGGGCTATGTAAAATCGTGGTTTATTTTTGAGGTGATTTTAAGATTTGAATAGGTTTGCGAATAAAAGATTTGGCCACTTGATCAGATATAAGAAGGCCTACTGCAATCGCACCGGCGATTAATGTTGCACGAACAAAGATGTCGCTAGCCTCATTAAAATTTAATGTGAGCAATTGTTGAGTGGCTTTAAAAAGTACACGAAATGAAAGGTGAACGATGATGGGATACAAGGCGTATCCGTGCCACATTCATCTCGTTATTATTAAGCTTATATTATTGAATCGCCATTAAAGTATTAATGCCTTCTTTATCTAAATGGTGGCCGACAAAGAAACTACCAAATTCACCATAGCGTGCTGTTGTTTCATCAAAACGCATTTCATAAACAATTTTTTTGAATTGTAGTACATCATCAGAAAATAACGTTACGCCCCATTCGAAATCATCGAATCCAACAGAACCCGTAATAAATTGCTTGATTTTACCGGCATATTTGCGACCAATTAAACCATGATTGTACATTAACTTTTTACGCTCTTCCATAGATAACATATACCAGTTATATGTTTCGTTACGACGTTTGTTCATAGGGTAGAAACAAATATATTGTTTATGCGGTAATTCTGGATATAATCGCGCTTTAACATGTGGATTTTCATAAGGATCCTCCTCTGAATCACCACCTAAATAATTACTCAACTCTACCACTGAAACATATGAATATGTAGGAATAAAATGGTCAGCGATGGCTAACTTATTAATCTCGTTTTCAATTTCAGTTAAATCCTTCATTTCTGGACGTAAAAACCATAATAATAAATCAGCCTTTTGTCCTGTTACATTGTAAATCACTTGATCGCCACTATGATCTGACTTCGCTTGATCAAAACGATCGAGTAATTGATGGAAAGCAGTAACCATTTCTTCACGATCCGCCTCCGGAACCAAACGCCAAGAAGCCCAATCTATCGCATAAAATAAATGCAAACTGTACCAACCATCTAAAGTCTCTGCTGCATGACTCATTCAGAACACTCCTTAGAAATAGAATTATAATTAAATTTTATCATAAAGGGAGCAGGACAGAAATCTATTTGATTTCGTCGTCCTGCCCCGGCAAAGATGACTAGGGTTGCGCAAAGCTTGATAAAGCGAAGGCGCAATCGAGCCATCTACTGCGCTCACTAGAGTTTATGAAAAAATAAACATGCAGGACAGAAATAGATTTGACTAGGTCGCCTCATCCCTAGATTTACAAGCGAGTGGCATGGAAATCTACGTTTAAATAACGTATAATAATAGGTGGAAATTATTGAGAAGGAAAGCAGAGGAGGACAACGATGTCTAGTTTATTAGATGTTTTAAAAGACAAACTTTCTGGTAAAAATGTGCGTATCGTATTACCAGAAGGTGAAGATGAGCGTGTATTAACAGCAGCTGTAGAATTGCAAGGTTCTGATTATGTCACACCAATCGTTTTAGGGGATGTAGACAAAATTAATGCATTAGCAGCTGACAAATCTTTAAATATTGAAGGCTTAAAAGTTATTCACCCTGAAAACAGTGACTTAAAAGCTGAATTAGTTGAGAAATTTGTGGAAAGACGTAAAGGTAAAGCAACTGAAGAACAAGCGCAATCGTTCTTAAACGATGTGAACTACTTCGGTACAATGCTTGTTTACGCAGGTTATGCAGATGGATTAGTGAGCGGTGCAGCACATTCGACTGCAGATACAGTACGCCCTGCACTTCAAATCATTAAAACAAAACCAGGTGTATCTAAAACTTCTGGTGTGTTCTTTATGATTAAAGAAGATCAACAATTTATTTTTGGTGATTGTGCCATCAATCCAGAATTAGGCGCATCAGATTTAGCAGAAATCGCGGTTGAAAGTGCCAAAACAGCACAAAGCTTTGGTATGGATCCTCGCGTAGCTATGTTAAGTTTTTCAACAAAAGGTTCAGCAAAATCAGATGATACAGAAAAAGTTGTAGAAGCTGTTCAACTTGCTCAAGAAAAAATAGCTTCTGAAGGACTTTCTAACGTTGTTATTGATGGCGAATTCCAATTCGATGCTGCAATCGTACCAGAAGTTGCGAAGAAAAAAGCACCAGGTGCACAAATTCAAGGTGATGCAAATGTATTCTTATTCCCAAGCTTAGAAGCAGGTAATATTGGTTATAAAATTGCTCAACGTTTAGGTGGCTACGATGCAGTAGGACCTGTACTTCAAGGACTTAATTCACCAGTAAACGATTTATCACGCGGCTGTTCAACTGAAGACGTTTATAATTTATCTATTATTACTGCTGCACAAAGTTTACAATAATGGACTTAACATCAAAGTATTTTAATGACCACACATGGCGCTATGTTGACCATTCTTCTGGTTTAGCGCCTATGCAATCATTTGCTTTTGATGATACGTTTTCGGAAAGTGTGGGCAAAGATTTATCTCCGAATGTAGTAAGAACATGGGTTCATCAACATACAGTGATTTTAGGTATTCACGATTCGCGACTCCCTCATTTGCAAGACGGTATTCGTTATTTGACAGATACACGCGGTTATAATGCGATTGTCCGTAATTCAGGTGGTTTAGGTGTTGTTTTAGATCAGGGTGTATTAAATATTTCACTGATGTTTAAAGGTAAAACGGAAACCTCTATCGATGAAGCTTTTACAGTGATGTACTTATTAATTAGCAAAATGTTTGAAGACGAAAATGTAGACATAGATACACACGAAATTCAACATTCTTATTGCCCAGGTAAGTTTGATTTGAGTATCAATAATAAAAAGTTTGCTGGCATCTCACAACGGCGTGTACGGGGTGGAATAGCTGTGCAAATTTATCTTTGTGTTGAAGGCTCAGGCAGTGAACGTGCTGAATTAATGCGTGCATTTTACGAACATGCGCTTCAAGGTGAGAAGACAAAGTTTACGTATCCAAGCATTGAGCCAGATTGTATGGCATCTTTGGAAGAACTTTTAGGTCATTCTTTAACTGTACAAGAGGTCATGTTTAAATTGCTTTATGCGATTAAAGATTTGGGCGGTACACTGAATATGGATCCGATTACTTCATTTGAATGGGAGCGCTATGAAGGGTATTATGAACGAATGTTAGCGCGTAACGCGAAAATGAATGCAAAAATGGAATAAATAGTGCTGTATTGATTCAAATGATCGATATTAATGAGACATAGTGAGAGTTCGATCTCCGAAAAGTTTTAAATAAAATAAAAGCAGTAACTGACTGGATTGCACATATGCTTAAAGCAGGCTTTACTCAATTCTAGTCATTTTTGCTGGAGTGGAACAACGAAATTAAACCGATTTCTGTTCCACTCCTTTTTTATGGGAACTTTAACGTTGGGCGAAGGACGGTCTTAATAAAGTTTTTTAAGTGGCGTATAAATAGGGGTTGACGTTCAATATCTCTAAAGATTTGTAACTTGAAAAATATTGAAAAAAGAGTAAAATGGATAGAGCTAAAAAATTGAGAGGTGGGACGCTAAAGTGAAAAATAAATTCATGGTTTGCGATGATTGCCAAGCGGTTAACATTAAAACATTGACGCAAAAGCTTAAAAAGTTAGACCCTGAAGCGGAAATTGAAGTGGGCTGTCAATCATATTGCGGACCAGGAAGACGTAAAACTTTTGCGTTTGTGAACAATCGACCACTCGCTGCGCAAACTGAGGAAGAATTGATGGAAAAGGTGACGAAACAACTTCAAAAACCAAGAGATCCAGAGGAAGAAGAACGTCTCAGAAAGCGTAATGAGGAGCGTAAGCGTCGAAAAGAAGAACAAGATCGTAAGCTGAAAGAAAAACTCGCTAAACGTCAATAAGCGATTAAATCATTGAATTGATTCAAAATAAATAAGAGAGAAATGGCAACAGGCATGTACGGATACAAAGTTGTTTTATGGTGTGGCGTACCTAGAAATAATGATGTCATTTTAAATCCTTAAAAAGGTTAAGACGTGATGGTGTCTTAGCCTTTTTTTATGAGTTATTGCCGGTTTTGAAAATGTTGTCCACATGCAAGATAAAGGAATTCATGCATATTTAGCGCTTTACATGGGAATAGTATTCATACATTCAAAAAAGTAAAAGGGATGATATTTTATGATTACGGTGCTATTCGGGGGAAGTCGAGATCACGGCAATACGGCTGCACTGGTTAAAGAAGCATTAAACGGGCACGACCATGAATGGATTAATTTGACAAAATTAAAGTTTAATCCAGTGAGAGATGTCAGACATCAACATGAAACGATACTGGATTACAATGATGACTATCAAGAAGTCATTGATAAAGTACTACAAAGCGATGAAGTGATATTTGCTTCACCGGTTTATTGGTACAGTGTGAGTGCGACATTAAAATCATTTATTGACCATTGGTCGGAAACATTACAAGATCCGCGTTACGTTGATTTTAAAGAAAAAATGGCGAAAATCAACTTTAGATTAATTATTGTGGGTGGCGATAGCCCTAGAATTAAAGCGCTACCTTGTGTGCAACAGATTGAATATAGTTTGCAGTATTTAGGTGCACACTTACAAGATTATTTAATTGGCTATGCAGAACGTCCTGGTGATATTCGTGATGATAACTATGCAATGAAAGAGGCAAAGCGTTGGAACCAGTTTTACGCGTGACGAAATAAATATTTTCAATCCTATTTAATTGTGCATTTATGGTATAATAGTATGTATTCTATAATGCAAGTAAGGAGCGAAATGTTGAATGTATGAAGTAAGAATTGCTACACCTGATGATGTCATTGGTATCCGCGATGTTGCGACCAAAGCGTGGTACAATACGTATTTGAATATTTATGCGGCTTCCACTGTGAACGAATTACTCGCGGCTTCATATAACGAAGAGCATTTGCGTAAAAGATTAGAAGACCAACTCTTTATTGTCGCAATTGAAGATAAAGAAGTAGTAGGTTTCGCTAACTTTATACAAGGAAGCGAACTTTATTTATCAGCGCATTATGTGCGTCCACATTCACAAAATAAAGGTTATGGACGTTTATTGTTAGAAAAAGGACTTTCGCACTACGATGGTCAATATGATGCTGTCTACCTTGAAGTCGATACGCAAAATGAAAAAGGTGTCGCATTTTATGAACAAGAAGTCTTTGAAGTATTACGTACATATGAACATGTGATGTATGGTGAAACGATGCATCTCGCCCTTATGAAAAAAAGACTGAGATAAAATTGCGATTAAGGAGGATTTTCGATTGACGAAATCAACTTATGCAGCACGTAAATTACCAGAAGAAAAAGTTTTCAAAGATCCAATTCATCGCTATATACACGTACAAGATCAATTGATTTGGGATTTAATCAAAACGAAAGAATTCCAGAGGTTACGCCGAATTAAACAGCTCGGTACACTCAATTTAGCATTTCATACTGCTGAACATAGCCGTTTTGGTCACTCACTTGGCGTTTATGAGATTGTTCGACGCATGATTGACGAATCGTTTAGAGGACGGCCAGAGTGGGATGATGCAGATCGACCACTAGCGATGTGCGCGGCCTTGTTACACGACTTAGGACATGGGCCATTTTCCCATAGTTTTGAAAAAATATTTGATACAGACCATGAAGCATATACTCAGGCGATTATTGTAGGAGACACGGAAGTCAATAAGGTACTGAAACGTGTCAGTGATACTTTTCCAAATGAAGTCGCCGAAGTGATTAATAAAACGCATGACAATAAGTTAGTTATTTCAATGATTTCATCACAAATTGATGCAGATCGAATGGATTACTTACAACGAGATGCTTATTTCACGGGTGTGTCTTATGGTATGTTTGATATGGAGCGCATTTTAAGATTGATGCGACCTTCGAAAGATGAGGTACTGATTAAAGAGAGCGGAATGCATGCCGTTGAAAACTTTATTATGAGTCGTTATCAAATGTATTGGCAAATCTACTTTCACCCTGTAAGTCGGGGTGGAGAGGTTTTACTTAATCATTGTTTTAAACGCGCGAAATACTTATATGAACAAGGCTACGCTTTTAAAATCTCTCCAAGAGATTTTGTGCCTTTTTTTGAGAATAGAGCAACAGTTGAAGAATATATTAAATTAGATGAAACAGATGTTACATATTACTTAAAAGAATGGATGGAAGAAACCGATCCGATTTTAAGTGATTTGTCGCGTCGCTTTATTAATCGTGATTTATTTAAATATCTACCATTTGATGGTTCAATCATTACGATTACTGAGTTGCGCGATTTATTTCAACAGGCAGGTATTGACCCTGACTATTATTTTGTCAGTGATTCATTTTCAGACTTACCTTATGATTATGACCGACCTGGATCTAATAGACAACCGATACATTTATTACAAAATAATGGTAGTATTCGAGAAATCAGTAGCCAATCGCTCATTATTTCAAGTATTACAGGTATTAAACGTGAAGACTATAAGCTCTATTATCCTAAAGAGCTCATTATTAATATTGAAGATCTCGAGATAAAAAGTACTATTATTAATCTTTTGAATGAGTTAAATTAATCAATTAGTGATTGAGTGAACCATGCGTCTTGCCCATATGAAAGGGCACAAAAGATCATGTTGCCGTTAAGGATAGGATTGGGCATTCGCTTTGAATGAGGCGTGTCTTACTTCTTATCATTCTTACTGATTGGGAAGGCGTCTTTCAAATCAATTTTTATTCTTCACTTGTATTTGAGAGATTATGTTTGATGGAGGGACATGCAATGGCGGAGAAAAAAGGCTTTAATTTTAATATTATTAAAAAAGACCCGCTAGATGGTCATAAAGGAACGAATTTAGGTTCCATTAGTTTAGATAATGTGGCACCTGTTTTTATAGATATCGAAGCACAAGAAGCGTTTATAGATATTGGTGCGATGCATGCACGTGCTAAAGTAGAGCGTGGTGTGAAATGGATAACAGACAAGGAAGTTGTTGATGTTGATGGCGCAAAAGCCTATTGGTTATGTTGGGTCACAACAGAAAGAGGCGAGCAAGGACCCTATTACGCTGGCGTGACTGCAGCTTATATGCTTGTTAATAAGTCGATTCGTCGGGGATATAAAAGTATGCCTGAACATGTGAATATGATGGATAAATCGATGAAGCACAAAGTCATTGTCGACCATATTGGTGCAGACAATCGTAAAGTCCTCGCTGAATTTTTAAAATCGCATCATCCTGAAATGTGGCGCAACTCAGATGTGACGTTGCATCAAGCGTTGAACGATGAAGCAAACTAACATTTTCCAGAAAAAGGGAGCCGGACATGATGTCTTGCTCTCTTTTCTTTATTGTATTGTGTGATATAATGGCTTGTATTATTCTATAAAGTAAGGTGAATGACACTGTGGAACATAATATCAAAGTTGATGTGCGTCAAATTGTAAAAAAAGATGGAGAGAAGGACATTTTCTCCCATCAAACGACTGGGCAATGGTTGAAAAAAGATGCAGACTTCATTCGATATCATGAAAAAGTGGATGACGCTGCTGTAAATGTGACCGTGAAATTAGCGGATGACAGTATCAAGATTATTCGTAAAGGTGATATCAATATGACACTTCATTTTGTTGAAGGTCAAGATACGACCACGTTTTATGAGTTTCCGCATGGTAAAATGGTATTAACCGTCCACACAATGAGTATATTACATTTTGTGAGCGAAAATGGTGGGAAACTTAAAGTGTATTACGCCTTATTTCAAGGAAATGAACAAATTGGAAAATATCAATACGAAATTAAATATAAGGAGATATAAGATGAATATTATCGATCAAGTTAAAGACACTTTAGTTCAAGAAATTAAAAATAGTATTCAACAAGCGCAAATCGTGGACACAATTCCTGATATTAAAATTGAAATCCCAAAAGATAGTAAAAACGGGGATTACTCAACAAATATCGCTATGGTTTTAACAAAATTAGCAAAGCGCAATCCGAGAGAAATTGCGCAACTTATTGTTGACCATTTAGATACGGAAGCGGCACATGTAAAATCTATCGATATCGCTGGACCAGGGTTTATTAATTTTTATTTAGACCCAAGTTATCTCAATGTTGTGATTGATCAAGCGTTAGAACAAGATCTCGCATTTGGTCGTGTAGCTGAACCTAAAAACGAAAAGATTCTAGTTGAATATGTATCAGCCAATCCTACTGGGGATTTACATATTGGGCACGCACGTAACGCTGCAGTCGGGGATACGTTAAGTAATGTACTTGATGCAGCCGGCTATGACGTAACACGTGAATATTATATTAATGATGCAGGTAATCAAATTACAAACTTAGCCAAATCTATTGAAGCACGCTATTTACAACAATTAGGACATGATGCGGAAATGCCACAAGATGGTTACCACGGTCAAGACATTAAAAACATAGGTGCAGATTTAGCAGAAAAACAACCGCATCTAGTTGATTTATCAGAAGATGAACGTTTAAAAACGTTTAGAAAACTAGGTGTAGATTATGAAATGGAAAAATTAAAGCAAGATCTTGCTGATTTTAATACGCATTTTGATCATTGGTTTAGTGAAACATCACTCTATGAGAAAAATGAAATTAAAGCGGTTCTCGCTAAAATGGATGAATTAGGCTACACATATGAAAAAGATGGCGCAACGTGGTTACGTACGACTGATTTTAAAGACGATAAAGATCGTGTATTAATCAAAAAAGATGGTACTTATACGTACTTCTTACCTGATATTGCGTATCATTATGATAAAATTCAACGCGGCAATCAAAAACTAATCAACTTGTTCGGTGCAGATCATCATGGCTATATTAATCGTCTGAAAGCTTCATTAGAGACATTTGGCGTTGACAGTAATCGTTTAGAAATACAAATTATGCAAATGGTACGTTTAATGCAAGATGGTGAAGAAGTCAAAATGAGTAAACGTACAGGTAATGCCATTACACTACGAGAAATTATGGACGAAGTCGGTGTAGATGCAGCGCGTTATTTCTTAACAATGCGTAGCCCAGACACGCATTTTGACTTTGATATGGCGCTTGCAAAAGAGCAATCACAAGATAACCCTGTTTATTATGCACAATACGCACATGCACGTATTTGCTCTATCTTAAGACAAGCAAAAGCACAAGGTTATCAAGTAGAAAAAGGTGCAGATTATCAAACAATCACAAATGAAAAAGCGATTGAATTATTAAAGAAAATCGCTGAATTTGAACCGATGATTGAAAGTGCAGCAGAAGCGAGAGCCCCTCATCGTGTGACAAATTATATTCAAGATTTAGCTGCGCATTTCCATAAATTTTATAACGCAGAAAAAGTATTAACAGAAGATGATGCAAAAACTCAGGCACACATCGCATTAGTTGATGCAGTGCGTATCACATTACGAAATGCATTACATTTAGTTGGTGTTTCTGCACCAGAACAAATGTAAAATTAGTTTGTAAATCATAAAATTAAAAGTAAATTAAGGTAGAAATCTAGCAAATGAAGCATAGATTTCTGCCTTCTTTTTGGTTATTCAATCTTCGAATATGCATGAAAATTGATTTTGGGGCATGGGCTGACTGCGACAGGGCTTCAAATTTTACATTATTTATTATAGAAAATAATTTTTATGAACCATTAAACTTTAGAAAATGATAAGATATATGAAATAATTAAAATAGGAGTGAAACCATGAGGGGGAAAAGTTTTATAAGCACCTTACTACTCATTGTAGTTGTGCTTGCTGGCTGTAATTTTAATGCAAATCAATCTAAGGATACGGGAAAATCAACGAGTAGAGTACCAGAGCGCATTATTTCTTTGATGCCTAGTAACACAGAGGTATTATATGCATTAGGCATCGGTGATAAAGTTACCGGCGTTTCTACAGTGGATGATTATCCAAAGGAAGTAAAGCAAAAAGAAAAATTTGATGCGATGCATTTAAATAAAGAAGCTTTGATTAAAGCGCAACCAGATTTAATCTTAGCGCATGAATCTCAAAAAGCGACACAAGGAAAAGTGTTAAAAGATATGAGTGAAAGTGGTATTAAAGTGGCATATGTAAAAGATGCCCAATCAATTAATGAAATGTATGAATCATTTGAACAAATTGGAAAACTTACAGGTAGAGAAAAACAAGCAAAATCTTTAATCGATGAGACAAAAGCAAATATCAAGAAAGTAACAGATAGTGTTCCAAAACAGAAAAAAGAGCCTAAAGTATTTATTGAAATTGCTTCAGAACCAGAAATTTATACCGCTGGAAAAGGCACATTTATGAATGACATGCTTAAACAACTGCACGCTAAAAATGTATTTGATAATACAGAAGGATGGCCGAAAGTGAGTAAAGAGCAAATTATAAAGAAAAACCCTGATGTCATGGTGTCGACTGCAGGCGTCTCAACAAAGGACTATCAACAAAGCGTGAAACAACGTGGTGGTTTTGAACAAATTCGCGCAGTGAAAAAAGAGAGCGTCGTGGCTTTAAACGATGATATGTTGTCTCGACCTGGACCACGCTTAGATGATGCCATGAAATTGTTAAGAGATGCCATATATGAAAAATAAGGCCTTGCGTGGCTTAATCAGTATAATGCTTTGGATAATTGCACTGATTGTTGTCTGTGCGTATGGCCTTCTTAGCCAAATTGAATGGGGGAGTCCGTTGGCGGCAACATTGATATTAGAGGTCAGACTCCCACGCATATTATTAGCACTTTTATCAGGTATGGGTTTAACTTTAGCGGGGCAAATGTTTCAAATCATTTTGAACAATCCACTGGCAGACAGTTTTACGCTAGGGCTGGCAAATGGTGCGACAGTGGGTGCAGCATGCGCTGTTCTTTTAGGCCTATCTTTTAGTTGGATTGCCCCGTTTGCGATGATAATGGGGATGGTCTCACTTTTCATTGTGATTGCTGTCGCATATTTCATAACACGCGGTTATCCCACGCGTTCACTGATTCTAGCCGGAATATTAATTGGTTCTCTACTAAACGCGATATTATTTTTAATGGTGCAATTTAATCCTACAAAATTACGAAATATTGTGGCGTACATGTTCGGTGGATTTTCTGCTTCAGAATATCGAGAGGTCACCTATGTAAGTATTGTCTTAGCCCTAACATTAGGTGCAATATTGATATGTCTTCCTAAAATTAAGCTATTACAAATGAATACGTTATCGAGTGCTGCTTTAGGTCTTCACGTCGAACGTTTATCAATCGTCGTTTTATTATTGGCGACGGCGATTTCAACCGTTATTATAGGTTTTGTTGGCGTCATAGGATTTATTGGCATGGTGATTCCTCAATTTGTACAACGTATTAGTCAACAATCCCTTACGATTAAATTGTTGCTTAATCTCGTGATTGGGGGAACCGTGATGGTATTAGCCGACGTCTTAGGTGCGCAATTGCTTGCGCCGATTCAAATACCAGCAAGTATTGTATTGGCAATAATAGGTATTCCTTTAATGTTTTATCTCATGATAGTTGAACGGCGATAGGCAATTGACTATGATAGAGTTATGTAATTTTCAAGAATGACAATGAGGGGAAATCAATGGACTTAACACAAATTAAAGCAATAATATTTGATTTAGAAGGTACTTTATTGGATCGTAAAAAGTCTCGCGATAAATTTATCGAAGAACAGTATGAGCGATTTCATGATTACTTAGTACGTGTACAGGCCTCGGATTTTCGTAAAAAATTCATTGAATTAGATGACGATGAAGACCATGATAAACCGGACTTATACAAAGAAATTATTAAGCAGTTCAACGTTGATCGATTAAGTTGGAAGGACTTATTTCATGACTTTGAAATGCATTTTTATCGTTATGTGTTCCCATTTTACGACACGAACTATACGCTAGAAAGATTGAAAGCAGCGGGATATAAGATTGGCGTTATTGCAAATGGTAAATCTAAAATAAAACAGTATCGTGTTTATGCACTGGGTATTGAAGAATACGTCAATCATTTATCCACTTCAGAAACGGTCGGCTTCCGCAAACCACACCCACGTATTTATGAAGATATTTTAGAAAAGTTAGATGTTCAACCTGAAGAGGTTATCTATGTCGGGGATGACGCATTAAACGATGTTGCGCCGGCGCATGCGATGGGAATGGTGAGTGTTTGGTATCGTCATGAAGGACAAGAAGATGAAGTCGTCCCTCTAGATTCAGAGATGGATTATGAAATCACAACACTTGAAGAGTTGTTAGATATTTTAAATGTAAAGCGGGAGGCTGAAAAGTAATGGAACTATTTAGGACATCTGATGGTACGGCATTAAATTATCGCTCAATGGGTAAAGGTTATCCTATCGTCATGATACATTCGATATATATGAACCATACGGTTTTTGAAGACATTGCCACACGATTGGCACGTTATTTTCAAGTTATATTAATCGATTTACGTGGACATGGTTATTCCGATAAACCGTTGGCGATTGATTTTCATGAATATAGTCAAGATATAAAAGAGCTCATGGACTTTCTTTATATTGAAAGTGCGACAGTAATAGGAAATGAGTTGGGCAGCACGGTCGCGTTAGATCTGACTTTGAGTGCGTCAAATAAAGTTTCTGAGTTAATACTGATTAATCCTACTGTCGATGATACTTTGTTACCACATGAGCGATTATTCCGCAAATACGCAGAAACAATTCGAACATGTAATGAATCTGAGCAAGAAAAGTTTTTAGAGAAGCATTTATATCATGCTAAAGGAAAAGTACGTAAATTTCTTAAAAATGTGAATGATTCTGAGGCGCTATTAACAGATTATGAAAAAACAGCTGTTGATCATTCATTTACGGAAAATGGATTGGAAAAGATTTTACCTGAAATTCATGTGAGAACGCTCATTATTGCAGGTCAGGCAAATGAACGGGTGACACCGAATGAGTCAAAGCATGTTGCTGAGTTAATGCCAAATGCGACATATGAATTATTCAATAAGTCAGGTGTTTACCCATTTGTAGAAGAAAAAGAAAAATTTCTTAAACAAGTCAAAGATTTTATGCAAAGAACAACGCATCATATGGAGTTGTAATATTTTTGTAATCAAATCGTTATTTTATGATGATTACGGGTATGGATAACTAAAGATAACGGCATAAAAAAAGGAGTGTGCGCTTTATGAAAAAGCTAGTCAGTGCAATACTTATCGCATGTGTGACATTGTTGACTACGTACACAGGAACAGCAAACGCAATGACAGGAAACGATTTGGAGTCAGTTAAAGCATTACAAAATGGTGATCAAACAATTGAAGGGGTAACGATTGGTCAAAGTTTGAAGGATGTTTTTCGTGAAAAAGGAAAAGGGATTCATACGCAACAAGCCTATGGACACGATCATTATTATGAGTATCATACTAAAAAAGGGCTCATGATTGTAACTACAAATGGACAAAGCGAGCAGTCTAAAGTAAAAAGAATTAGTATGAGTTACCAAGCGCTCAACGGACCAAGTTATGAGGATGTAAAAAAAGAAGTTAGCCAAAAAGCGATTACACGTGCACATTATAATTCTGTAACAGGAAATAATGGTTACGTGGTAGATGGTAAAGTATCTTATCAATTTGCATCTGAAAATCCAAAAGATCAGCACTTAAAACTTTATCGCATTGATTTAGAAGCTTAATCGTAAAAGGTATCCTTTAAAGATGTCTTTTGTACATGACCTTGCCGGGGCGGGGCAATGAAATCAAAATGATTTCTGCCTCGTTCCTTTTTATTTTATAGACTTTGTAATCAATATTATTTTTGAGCATAACGATCAAAAGGACAGTAACTCAAATAAGACTTCACTAAATTGTTGGTGGCGTATACGTTAGGTTTCTAATATAATATGATTATGTATTAAGTGAGACGGAGGATTATATGAGAGTCAATAATCGTACTTTGCTAGAGAATGTAGAAGATTATTTGAAGCATAAAGGTGTTTCTCCGCATTTGATTGATGATGTAAAAGAAAATTTAAGGAAAGATATTCAAAAATCAGAAGCGGAAGATAAAGATTACATTGAGTATCGCCAGAAATCACCTGCTGAAATTATATTAATTATTCAAAAGAATTTGTTTACACTACAGTTTAATCCAGTGGTGTTTTTTATTATCAATTTTATCTTGATTTCATATCTATATGACAAACAGCTCGTTGCATTTGGTGCGGCAACAGGCTTATCACTAGTTTATATTTTAATTATTTTACCCATTTCAATTATTATTTATATGCGTATCATGCATAAAAATTATTTATATCGCAATAAATTCGAAAGTTATATCGGCGTCGTTTTAGCACTCGTTGCGTTTGTTTTAATTATGATGAATGCCTTCGATTTTAATTTAGGTATTCATGTCGTTACACAATATGCACATATGGCTGTAGCTTTTATTGGGTTAATAATTATGGGTATAGGCCTGTATTTAAAACATCTTGAGTACACTGGTATCGGTTTACTATTACTGCAAAAGACGATTGATGTTATTATTTCTGATGGACAAGCAGCACAATTAATCTCCATAGCGATATGGGTGATGATTCTCGTCTTGATTATTTTTTACACCATTGAATTATCATCAAGAACGAAATCATAAGATTCACATATTTAACGCGTATTAAATGGAAAAGATAAAATCATAAAAAGTGATTAAAAAGAGTGAGTAAAACAATGAACGTGACGGTTCATTCGCTTTATTCACTTTTTTTAAAACGAGGACTGTGTGAAGCTTCATTTAAATTAAGTGGTAGAAATAGATAAGCACTGCACGTAATAAAGAGAGTTGGAAAATGGAGTGTAGCAGTGCGAGATGATAGGTATCCTAAAAACCACTCATCCTAAGTACAACCATATGAGAAATGGTCGATTTTGTGAGTGGTTTTTAATTTAATTAATCTCATTTGTGTTGAGACTTTCCCCATATTAAGATGAATGATCTATGAAAAATCAGTGATGTAAATTCTTATTGCGGTCTAATATCAGTAGATTTGATTGTTTCATTCACACGTTCTAATAAAGCATTAATTTTTTCGCGTTGTTCATCATTAATCAATATAAGTACTGTACGCTCATCGTTTTCATTACGACGCTTATCGAAATAACCTTCTTGAGATAAATTTTTAACAGCTTTAACAACTTGAGGTTGTTTGTAATTCAAGTTGTTAATAATATCTTTCAAGTAGTATTCCTCTTCAATACGATAGCTTAAGTGTGTTAAAACAGCGAATTCTTCAAAACTAATTTTGAACTCCTTTTTAATCACACTTTTCAATCTATCGGCATAAGTAACCATGGATAATAATTCAAAACAATCTTTGACTCTTGTAACAGCCATTCTCATAACCTCCCATTTGTATAACCCTTAAAAGATTAACTCAAATCATAATACGCATATATGCTATAAATATCAATGAATTAATCCAGTGCTCACTTTATATTATAGCAAACAAAGTCTATCTTACACCATAATAATATGCGATTATAATTTATATTTAATTTATTTCGCGTGCAATTATTTATTACAGCATATCTAATTGGTGCAAAATTGTAAAATAAGAAAGATATCTGTAGAACAATCTTAAATGAAATGACGCTTATTCATTCTCTACAATATAACTTCTTATATAATGCTCTTTTACCCACTATTCCCTTTAAATAACTAAAAATTGCAATAAAATGTAAAAAAATGATAAATATCATGTTTAACTTGGTTCTAAAATATTTGCATTTGGATTTCTAACAACTTTTTCTCCAATAAAAACACCTTTATCAATTAAAAGTTGCTCATTTATTCTATCATAATTTATTATTCGTTTAATGAATTTTCCATTTTTATTTATAACAACAGAATTACGGTCAAAAAGTGTGTCTTGGGGTAAGACGATACGTGATTGTTCGATTTGTAAAGTGAAGTGTGTACCAATAGGAAAGTTTTCAGCTGTTTTAACATTGAAAGAATAGGTGGAAAAACTGGAAGAATTATCAGAAGTGGTAGGTACTGAAGATATAGAAGTCACCGTGCCTTTGTAAGTTTTGGTATCAAAAACTTTCTTGACAGATACAGGCTGATTAACTTTGATCTTCGTATACAAATTTTCCGGAACTATAAATGATAGGTGCTGTTTTTTGGAATAAACCTCAAGTATTTTTTCATTCTGGAAACTCGGAAAATGTTTGTGCAAATGCACGATTCCTTCAAAGGGAGATTTGATTGTTGTGTTTTGTTGCTCTTGGAGTTGAGCAATCTGAGCACGATAGTTTAAGGTGTTGGAAGGATTTCGATTTTGTTGGATAAGATGAGAAAGAAAGTTGATTTGGTGGGCTTTAGCAGCATTGTGGTAAGTGAGAAGTGGGTCATTTATTTTTACAGATTGTCCATCTACAACCTCAATTTTTTTAACTTCTCCTAACGTTGTTTGATTTACAATCACTTTTTGATAGTCCGATTGCACAATGCCATTTAACACTAAAGGCTGAGAAGCACTGGCACGCACCATTTTTAAATCAGAGTTTTCTGATTGGTTATTAAAAAATAAAAAGAATGTCATAAAAGAAAAGGGCAGCAAAATAAATAATAAGACAATACATATTAATTTTTTTGTCATCCGAGTACCTCACATCAAATAGATATTTATATTATACTGAGTTATAAATGGGATGCAAGTTGAAAAATATATAATATCAATTTTTTATTTATATATAAATGTATATCGTAAACTTAAATGTTTTGATGAGTGCAGACTATAATTGTGCAAAATATAGATGGGATGATGACTAAAAAAGAAAATCATTAAAAATGTGTATAGAAAAATGCACAGGAACATTTAAACTAATTCATGTGCATTGAATGATTTTATCGTAATATAAAAGAATTGAAAGAAGAAAAGAAAGTGATGACATATGCAGCTACTTAATTTAAAAAACCTGAATGTTTCATTCGAAAGACAACAAAAGTGTCTAAGGATAGTGTCATATTGAGTGAACGAGGAAGGTTTGCAGATTGCACTTAAATTTGATTTAAGCACAATCCGAGTTCTTCCAGCCTGTAAAATATGTTATTAGCGTAATTGAATGAGTACAATCGCTATAATAATTACAACAAAGCCAATAAGGCGTTGGGAAGATAAACGACGCGGTGGAACACCTAATAATCCAAAATGATCAATGATCATGCCCATAATAATTTGACCTAACATGACAGTGATTAAAGTAAATGTTACGCCAATATGTGGGGTTAAAATAATATTCGTAGTAACAAAAATGACGCCAAGCGCACCTCCGATAAAATGCCACCATTTCAAAGGACCATTTGATGCATGAAATGTACTAATAGAAAATTTACGGTGAACAATTAGGGTTAATAAGATCAAAGCTAGTGATCCAACTGTAAAAGAAATGAGTGATGCGAAATAAGGGGAGTGCACACTTTGACCTAAATGACTGTTGATTGCAGTTTGGATTGGAGGTGCGAATCCAAATAAAATACCTACAATTATCCATAAAGGCGTTTGATGCGTCGTACGCACAACTTTTGAGCGCTTTTGAATATTCATTAAAATAATACCAATGAGTAATAAAAGAATACCAAAAGCCTTTAAAATGGATAACGGCTTGATGTCTACGTTAAACCAACCGAACGAGTCTATCACGACACTCATTAATATTTGACCTGCAATTGTAGTGACAACGGTGAGCGAAGCCCCAATTTTAGGGAGTAACAATAAATTGCCTGTTAAAAAGATAACCCCCATTAATCCCCCTACGTACCAATAATAATCAATTTGATAATGACGAAAAGAAGCCATCGAAAAAACATGTGGATTCATGATTAAATTAACAATGATGAGCCAAAGTGTTCCAGTCGAAAATGAAATAGCTGAAGCATAAAACGAGGAGTGCGTATAAAGACTCAATTTTGAATTGATAGAAGTTTGAATCGGGACGACACTACCTGCGATAAGCCCTAAGATAAGTAAAAGTGAAAGCATATCATGTCCATCCTTATTGTTTAATTAAGATAGTGTTATTATAGCAAAATATAATAAGATAGCACTTAAAGGGATTTATCGAATTTTAATTTCAAAAAGTTTAATATTTTAGATAAAAGAAAGTTACGATATATTTACAAACGCAAGTTATTTTGATTAAGATAGGGAGGAGTCATGAAAATTGTTGTTGAACTTAATTGTATTAATCACATGAAGGTTATTTAAGTTTAACGCATGACTGAGGCATTTATTTGAAGAATTGCATGATGTAAGAGAAAGTTGTGATAAATTTGTACGAACATGAGATCGTACGTGTCATTGATGAACAAATGTTTTTTATCAATGTAAAACCGTCAACCCAACTTCAAGAGGGACAATATGTTGAAGTTTTAAACCCTTTTAAGTCTTACAAAACGTTAGCAAGGGTTGAAGAAGTATTTGAGAAATATGCGATATGTTATAAGTTGGGGAAATATAAGATATTCTATGATGATGAAGTGAGAATTCGACCTCATTATCAAAAGAATGACTAGAAAAGAGCCTGTCACGTTTATTTGTGACAGGCTCTCGTTATTTATTTGGTATGCGCATGGTCTTTTTATTAGAAAAGGACTGTAACGGACTTATCAATCAGTTGTGCACCTACTGCTTTTTGAATGTCGCCCCCTTTACTATCGAGTATGTTCAATTGCACAATCTTATTTGCTTGTGTTTCTACGAGTTCTTTTGTGATAGAAGTGTCTAATTTTGGAAGAGAGAGTTTAATATTCTTTTGTGATGCGTCGGAAAAAGTAATTTCTAAAGTTTTTGTATTCATTTTTGTATGCTCCTTTTTATTGAATGTATTCAGATGTTAAAACTTCGATAGTGTCATATTGTTCGCCAGTCAGTGCTTGAATGGCATTGCTAAAGGCTTTAAGTTCTTCTCGGGTTGCAGTTGGCTTAAGTTGTGTAAAACGTCTTGAATTTTTAGTTGTTTTACCCTCCGGTGTTATTGATGTTTGCGTCAGAATAAGTGTGATTTGATGGATGTTCATTTTTCTGACCTCCTTTCACTCTATATATCGAAAGGGAAAGAGAAAAAGCGCACCTTAAAAATAAAAAAATTTATGAAAATTCTTTCATGTTACTTAAATATAGTTTATCATGAAATAAGAAACATTATGAGAGGTGGAATAGCGTGAACTGTGTAGATCCTATCCGTGACAAACAAGATATTCATCGAATGTATGAATTTTTAAAGGCACATTCAATGCGTGATTATTTATTTTTTAAATTTGCTATTCATACTGGAATTAAGTTAACAGAGTTGCTTAATTTCAAAGTGTCTCAATTTCTTTCTGATAAAGGCGTCAGTATGACACGTTGGTATGAAACGGACTCAAATATACGTGTTGTTATTCCTGAACAATTACATAGAGAGTTAGAACAATACATTCAGGCAGAAGCAATCTCTGGTGATGACTTATTGTTTCGATCGAAACGTACAAATAAAGGGCTTAGTCGACAGCAAGCTTATCGTATTGTTAATAATGCGGCACACCAATTAGGAATTGAGCATATTGGTTTAACAACACTTAGAAAAACTTTTGCTTATCACGCATATAAATCTGGAATTTCAGTTTCAATCATTCAAAAATATCTTGGTCATCAAACGGCTTATGAAACAATGAAGTTTATAGGTATTTCTAAAAAGGAAATTAACACGACCATCGCTTTAAATTTATAAAAATAGAGAAAGGGAGGCGTGAAGATGTTAAGTGGATTGCTTTTATTTTTAATAGCAATAATAGTCATACTTGTCATAATGATGAAGTGGAATACAAAACAATTACCTGGTTTTGTTGCATTACTTGCTCCCCTTGTTGCATCAATAATCTTTTTAATAAACATCCCTAAGGTATTAAACAATCAACTAATCATTGAAAAGATTCAGTGGTTACCTGCTTTAGATATTAACCTCGTACTCCGCTTGGATGGATTGAGTATGTTTTTTGCCTTACTTATTTCCGTTATTGGTGTCGCTGTATTCTTTTATGCAACACAATACTTATCCTATGAACATGATCATTTACCCCGATTTTTCACATATTTAGTTTTATTTATGTTTAGTATGTTAGGAATTGTACTTTCTGATAACACGATCTTGTTATACGTTTTTTGGGAGTTAACAAGTGTGTCATCGTTCCTACTGATTAGTTATTGGTACGATAAAAGTGAGAGTCAAAACGGTGCAATTACTTCGTTTATGATTACAGTTTTAGGTGGCTTAGCCATGCTAGTCGCTTTCGTAATGTTATATTACGTGGCAGGAACGTTTTCAATTAGTGAATTAATACATCAAAGACATACGATTGCACAGCATCCTTTGTTTATCCCCATTGTATTGTTATTGTTACTCGGTGCTTTTACTAAATCAGCACAGTGGCCTTTTCATTTCTGGTTACCAAAGGCGATGGCTGCGCCTACACCCGTAAGTGCCTATCTACATTCAGCGACAATGGTAAAAGCAGGTATATTTTTACTTTTAAGATTTACACCCATTTTAGGTTTGAGTGATACTTATACTTATATTGTGACGGCTATTGGGCTTATCACTATGATATACGGTTCGTTTACCGCGATTAGACAATTTGACTTAAAAGGGATACTCGCTTATTCAACAATTAGTCAATTAGGTATGATCATGACGATGGTTGGATTAGGCGGCGGTATTGCTAAAGCGACGCAGAGTGGGATGATTGAAATCTATACTTACTTATTATGCGCAGCGCTTTTTCATCTTTTCAATCATGCATTATTTAAAGGGACATTATTTATGGGCGTAGGTTTAATCGACCATGAAACAGGTACACGTGATATCCGACAATTAGGTGGTTTAAAACGTTACCTGCCAATTACCATGGTTGTCATGTCAATGGCTGCACTTTCTATGGCAGGTGTCCCGTTATTAAACGGCTTTATTAGTAAAGAAATGTTTTTTGAAGGGTTAATTCGATCCAATCATCTGTCTGCTTTCAATCAACCGATGATGATTGCAATTGCACTTGTAGGTTTTGTTGCTAGTATCTTTACCTTTATTTATTCAATCAATATGATAAAGACGACATTTTTTGGCTCATTTCAGTTGAAAAAAGCGATACATGAACCTCGTTTGTTCATTACACCCGCGATGATAATGGCGTTTTTATTACCGATTGTATTTATTGTTCCACAGTGGGTAGGGACTTATCTTATTCAACCCGCATTTTTAAGTTCAGTTCGTTCAACCGCTTTTGCATCTGCAGTTCCACATTTATCAGCATGGCATGGGTTTAATATACCTTTACTTATGAGTTTAACGATTATCGTTGTGGGGCTTATTGTAGTATCATTCGTAGATTTACGACGCTATCTGTCTTTAAAAGAAAATCAAATGTCAGTATCACGTATGTGCAATGATTCATACCGCTCAATGGAATTTTATTGTGGATATGGACTGCGTAGTTTGATGAATAATCGTTTGAATTCTTACATTATTATTACGTTGATTATTTATTTTGTAATTCATCTCTACGGTTTGATCCGTACGGGCGTCCCAGAACTTTCACGTATCGAAGTCACTGAGTACCATATCTTTCATATACTTCTTTTAGTAACGGTAGTTCTCATTGGATTTGCGCTCATATTTATTAGACAACGTTTAACGATGGTTATTCTTACAGGCGGCATTGGTTACGTTGTGGCATTATTCTTTATTTTAATGCGTGCACCTGACTTAGCGTTAACACAACTCGTTACTGAAACGATTACGACAGTTTTATTTATCGTAAGTTTTTCAAGATTACCGAATATTCCACGTGGTAAGTTCAATATGAAAAAAGAAACCGTTAAAATCTTAGTTTCTTTACTTACTGCAATTACAGTAATCGGTATTGTTTTTATTATCCAACAAGCGAGCGCAATAGAAACAATTTCTGTTTTTTATCATGATGCTTATGAAAAATCAGGCGGTAAAAATATCGTTAATGCCATTTTAGGTGATTTCAGAGCATTAGATACACTGGCAGAAGGTTTAGTTTTAATTATTGCAGGACTCGGTATTTATACATTACTTAACTATAAAGATCGGAGAGGTCAAGATGAAAGAGAATGATTTAGTACTCAAAACCGTAACAAGAGTGGTTGTATTTATCATCTTAACATTTGGCTTTTATCTCTTCTTTGCAGGACATAATAATCCTGGAGGCGGATTTATTGCCGGCCTAGTGTTAAGTTCAGCATTTATCTTAATGTTTTTAGCATTTGATGTGAAAAAGGTATTGGAAGCTTTACCTATTGATTTTAGAAAGCTCATGATTATTGGTGCGCTTTTGTCACTCGCAACTGCAACTGTGCCCGTGTTTTTTGGTAAGAACATCCTTTATCAAGGGGATTGGCATGTGATTTTCCCTTATTTTGGTGAAGTACATTTATCGTCCGTTACATTATTTGAAGCGGGAATCGCCCTAGTTGTTGTCGGTGTGGTCGTAACGACAATACTTTCCCTGAGTGGAGGGAGATCATGAATATTATTTTATTGATTGTAATTGGATTTTTAGTCTTTATTGCTACCTATATGGTGCTATCTAAAAATTTAATTCGTATCGTTATTGGCATCGCGATTTACACGCATGCAGGCAACCTTATTATTATGAGTATGGGTGAATATACCGCACAAAAAACTGAGCCATTGATTGTGAGTGGTCATCAAAACTTTGTTGATCCATTATTACAAGCGATTGTTTTAACTGCGATTGTAATTGGATTTGCAATTACTGCATTTTTGCTTGTCTTAGTTTACCGTACTTTTAAAGTGACTAAAGAAGATGAAATCGATGTATTAACAGGAGGTGAAGAGGATGAACGATAATATTTTAGCCGTACCCATACTCTTACCACTTCTGGGGGCACTTCTTTTAGTCATTTTGAACAAGCAAGTGCGATTATCACGCTTTATTGCCCTTTTTGTGCTATTGATATCATTTATCGTCTCACTCGTGATGTTAATTGACGTGTACAATCATAAGCCGATTGTTTTGAATTTCGGTAATTGGGAAGCACCGTTTGGTATTCAATATGTCGGCGATGCATTGAGTTTAATACTCGTTACGACAACATTTTTAGTCGTGTTTATGATTGTCGCTTTTGGTTTTGGACGCGGTGAAAAGCGTGCAAGTCGATATTATTTATTATCTTTCGTCTTATTTTTAACAACCGGTGTCGTGGGCTCCTTTCTGACTTCGGATTTGTTTAACTTATATGTCATGTTCGAAATCATGCTTCTTGCTTCATTCGTGTTAGTGACATTAGGACAATCTGTAGAGCAATTGCGTGCGAGTATTATATATGTCGTTCTCAATGTAATAGGTTCATGGTTTTTCCTGATAGGGATTGGCCTTTTATATCGTCAAATCGGTACCTTAAATTACACGCATATCGCGATAAGAATTCATGAAATGGATGATCCAACGGCAATTCACTTAGTGGCGATGTCATTTATTGTCGCTTTCGGATCAAAAGCAGCCCTTGTTTTATTTATGTGGCTTCCAAAGGCATATGCCGTGCTCAATACAGAACTTGCAGCCCTATTTGCATCGTTAATGACAAAAGTTGGCGCATATGCTTTGATTCGGTTCTTTACGTTAATTTTCAATAAAAGTGGTGAAATTGTCGAACCACTATTAATTGTTATGGCAGGTCTCACAATGATAATTGGAGCCATTGGGACGATTGCGTATCGAGATATTAAAAAGATTGCCGCTTACCAAGTTGTATTATCTATCGGATATATCATTTTTGGTTTAGGTACGCATACATTTAATGGAATTAATGGCGCAATTTTTTACTTAGTAAACGATATCGTTGTAAAAGCGTTACTGTTTTTCATTATAGGTATTATGGTTTACACAACGGGTTACCGCCAATATCGTTACTTAACAGGATTAGCCAAAAAAGAGCCATGGCTAGGCGTGGCTTTTATTATTGTGACATTAGCTATTGGAGGAGTGCCACCATTCAGTGGATTTCCTGGGAAATTACTTATTTTTATCGGTGCAGTTGAACATCAACATTATGTCGGCTTAGCGTTGATGATTATCACAAGTTTGATAGGGATGTATAGTTTATTCCGAGTCTTCTTTTATATGTATGCAGGAAATCGTAATAAAGGTGCAGAAATTCAATTTAAGCCTATCAAGTCAAATAGAAAGTCTATCGTTTTATTTATGACTGCACTCACATTAGCGATAGGTCTTTGCGCACCGGTGATATACCAAGTTACAGCACAAGCAACGGATTTATCCATGAATATCCAAAAATATGAAAAAATGGTTAATCCTGGATTGCGAGGTGGCAGTTAAATGAGACAAATTGCATTGAATATGATGATAGCCATCCTATGGGTGCTGTTCCAAGATGAAGATGCTTTTCGTTTTCCAACATTTGTGATTGGTTATTTAATAGGTATTGTCATTATTTATTTACTTCATAAATTTTTTAATCAAGAATTCTATCCTAAAAAGATTTGGGTGTCGATTAAATTTTTATTCACGTATCTCTATCAACTATTGACTGCAACATTCTCCATAATCAATTATGTATTATTTAAAGCGAATAAAATGGATCCTGGTTTAGTAACTTATGAGACGCAGCTCGATACAGATTGGGAAATTACGTTTTTAACAATTTTAGTGATTATTACGCCGGGATCGACTGTTATTCGTGTGAATCGTGAACCTAACATCTTTTTAATTCACGCTATTGATACGACTGAAAAAGAAAAGAAAAATTTATTGAAAAGTATTAAAAAATACGAAGAACTCATTGTGGAGGTGACGAAATGATAACTGAATTAACGCAATTCTTCTTGTCGAGTGCATTAGTTATCTTTGCTGTGTCATTAGTTGTCGTATTGTTTCGTTTGATTGAAGGACCTACAACAGCAGACCGTGTCGTCGCATTTGACGCAATGAGTGCAATTTTAATGTCAACAGTAGGGGTTCTGAGTCTTTTATTCGAAACATTTTCATTTTTAGATTCTGTACTGTTGATCGCTATTATTTCTTTTTTAAGTTCTGTTACGATTTCTCGCTTTATTGAAGGGGGGAATGTATTTCATGGCGATGACAAATGAAATCATCCAATTGTTAGCAGCTCTCCTTGTATTTGCAGGAAGTATTATTGCGCTTATAAGTGCAATTGGTTTAGTTCGCTTTAAAGACGTCTTTTTACGAATTCATGCAGCCACAAAAGCTTCGACGGCAGCAGTTTTATTGACACTGGTGGGTGTATTTATTTATTTTATCTTTGCGCAAGGTTATGTCAGTGTTCGTACGATTTTAGCATTGGTCTTTATTAATATTACTTCACCCGTTGGCGGTCATTTAATCTCGCGTGCCGCTTATCGAACAGGTGCTTATATGTATCAAAAACATGAAAATCATGAAAATACAGATCTGAATAAAGAAGATGTAGATGAGGAGACGAAGCGTCGAATTCGAATAGAAAAAAGAGCGAAACGACGCAAAAGAATATACTCTCGCTTAGATAAAGACTAATTTTGAAAATTGATATTGAATCATATCATTTTTATAATTTCTAAATAAGTTTTTAATAGTTCCTTTAGCTAACTTAGTTATTAATACGATTTTTAGGATTTTGAGAAGTTTATCAAGCGAACTTCATTATTTAAAATAATAAAAAAGCGTGAACCAATGGTGATGAATTGGTCACGCTTTTTTATATGATGCATATTTCTATTGATGTATCAATGGGGTTGTTATTTCATGCTTTTATGAATTGTTTCGATGTTAGATTTCATCATTTTGTAGTATGAATCTCCGTTACTACCTTTTTTACCAATAGAGTCTGTGTAAACTGTGCCGTAAATTTTCGCACCTGTTTCTTCTCCTAAGCTCTTCATGCTCTTATCACTTACACTTGTTTCAAGAAGAAGGTTTTTGATGTGATTTTGTTTAACGAAGTCAATCGCTTGTTTCATTTGTTCTGGTGTACCTTGGTTTTCAGTGTTGATTTCCCAAATATAACCTGGTGTTACATCATATTGTTTTGCGAAGTATTTGAATGCACCTTCACTTGTAATCATGACACGTTTTTCTTTTGGAATATCACTAAATTCGTCTTTACTTTTATTGTTTAGTTTTTCTAATTTGTCTAAGTAAGATTTACCATTTTTTTCAAAAGTAGATTTATGTGATGAATCTGCTTTTTCTAATGCATCTTTGATGTTTTTAACGTATTGGATCCCATTATCTAAACTTAACCATGCGTGAGGATCAATGTTGTGTTCTGATTTTTCACCTTTTTTCAAGTAGATAGGATCAACATGTTTAGAAGCTTGAATAACTGAAGAATCGTCTAATGATTTGTTAGCTTGTTTTAATGCTTTTTCAAACCAACCATTCCCACTTTCTAAGTTGAACCCATTATAAATAATAATATCGGCGTCAGTTAATGCTTTAACGTCTTTAGGCTTAATTTCATATTCATGAGGGTCTTGACCGACAGGAACGATGCTATGAATTTCTGCTTCATCGCCTGTAATATTTTTTGCCATATCATATAAGATTGAGTTTGTTGTTACAATCTTAAGTTTATGATCTTTATGTCCTTGATCAGAAGAGTTACATGCTGTTAAAAGAAAAACAATCGATAAAATCGATAAAAGTGTAAGAATTCGTTTACTCATGATTTTTGATACGCTCCTTTATGTGAGATGTTGTTAAATTTAGTCAGTGCAAAAACAAGTGCATACAATATTGCAGCGATGAGGACGATAACCGCACCACTTGGTAAATTCAATATAAAGCTAACATAGATGCCTATTGTAGAGCTGATAACGCTAAACAAACTAGAAACGAGCATCATTGTAGATAATCTTTTTGTTATGAGATAAGCTGTTGAAGCAGGTGTAATGAGTAGGGCAACAACAAGGATGACACCTACAGTTTGAACACTTGCCACGATAACGAGTGCTAAAAGTAACATAACAAAATAATGCATAAATGTAGTATTGAGCCCACTCATTCGACTGAACACAGGATCAAATGTAGACATTTTTAAAGGTCGAAAAAGAATGATAATCAAACTCAATACAATGATACTAACAACCAATGCAGTATAAAATGCGGACTGAGTAATGGCTAAGATATTACCAAAAAGAATGTGATATAAGTCTGTTGCTGAATGAATTAAGCTGATTAAAATAATACCTAAAGCGAGAAAGGCGGTAAATGTAATACCGATTGCTGCATCCTTTTTAGTTTTTGATTTGTCCGAAATATAACCAATAATTGTACTACTGAGCATACCTGTAATAAGTGCGCCGATAAACATAGGAATATTGAAAAGAAATGATAAAGCAACACCAGGTAAGACGGCATGACTCATTGCGTCCCCCATAAGTGAAAGCCCTCTAAGAACAATCAAACATCCGACAACGCCACATACAATGCCGACTAAGATGGCTGTACTCATAGCCCGTGACAAAAATTGATATTCAAAGAGATGTTGAATGAATGACATCTTGTGATGACTCCTTTCCATGGGGATTTTGGTCTTGTAATTTTGTTGAATGGTGTCGACTTAAAAAGACAGATTCTATGTTTTCTGTTTTTAAGGCTTCGGAACTTGCGCCTAAAAATGCGACAGATTGGTTTAAGAGTAAAATACGATCAAAATATTCAGAAGCTGTTGTGAGGTCATGATGTACAATTAAAATGAGTTTACCTTGCTGTTTTAATGCTTTAAGTTTGTTGTAAATGATGTGTTCACTTTTGAAGTCGATACCTACAAATGGCTCATCAAGCAAATAAACCACGCTATCTGACATGAGGGCGCGAGCGATGAACACACGCTGGAGTTGTCCGCCACTAAGCGCATGCAATTGTCGTTTGCGTAAATCAAAAAGTTCTAACTCTTTTAATAACGCGTCTCTTTTATCGCGAATGGATTTTGGTACACGTTTAAACCATCCGATTTCTTGATAGCAGCCAGATAAAACTAAATCCTGTACATTGATTGGGAAGTCAAGATCAAGTACAGATTTTTGTGGTATATATGTAATATCTGTTAAATGTTGTTGTGTCGGTTTTTGGTTAAGTAAAATCGTGCCTTCAGCAGGTAATTCGCCAATAATAGATTTGATTAAAGAGGACTTACCACTCCCATTGGGGCCCATAATTCCAATCATTTCACCATTCAATGGTAAATCTAATGTGATGTTTTTCAAAACATGTTTTTGACCTAAAAATAGGTTTAGGTTTTTTATGGATAACATATTAACACCACCTTTCTTGTGTTTTAGGTTACCCTAATAAAGTATATTATAAATAGAAAATTGTCAATATCAATAGAATTCGTGATACAATAAATTGTATATGTGAAAGAGGTGAGCATATGTTAACTGAGGAAAAAGAAGACTATCTTAAAGCAATTTTAAGTCATGATGGCGTTCATAGTTATGTGTCAAATAAAACGTTATCAGGATTTTTGAATATTAAACCTCCATCTGTGAGCGAAATGGTAGGACGCTTGGAAAAAGAAGGCTATGTCATAACGAAGCCTTATAAAGGCGTAAAGTTATCAGAACTAGGACTGACTTATACATTAGATGTAATTAAGCGACATCGTTTAATAGAATTATTTTTAATAAAGATTTTAAATTATACGTGGGAAGAAGTTCATAGTGAAGCAGAGGTGCTCGAGCACCGTGTATCTGAACTATTTGTGGAACGTTTGGACGAGCTGTTGAATTATCCGGAAACATGTCCGCACGGTGGTGTGATTCCACGAAACAATCAATATGAAGAAATTTATAAAACCCCGTTATTGCAGTTTTATGCAGGGGATACAGTGACGATTCGACGTGTCCGTGACCGATCGGAGTTACTTGTATTCTTATCGAGCAAAGCTTTATCAATCGGTGATACCGTTACAATAGTAGAAAAAGATGAAATCAATCAATTATTAGAATTGCAAAATAAAGACGAAAAAGTTACATTAAGCTATCATAACGCAGATGTAATCTTCGTTGAAAAAGTACAATAAAAATAAGCGAGTCATCATTTTAATATAACGTAACAAGAGGCTGGGACATCAACCCCAAAATAAATAGCGCTGAGATGATTTTAATAGAAAATCGTCTCAGCGCTTCTTTTTATGATAAAACTTCGCATTCAATTAAGCTAAATTGAGTTGAAACTTCAGCCCCTAAGCAAACGCGTTTATGGAGTCATGATTATCAAAAAACTATGTCCAAAACCCTTTATCATGCATGCTTAGCTATGAAAAGATATGAAAGCTATATGTCCATGTGTAATAAAGTGTTAGGAGATTGACTGCAATCCAAAACATTGAAAATAAAAATGTCGGAAGGTGCGTCAACGCTTTTAGTGCGGTTCCATCCCACTGGGTTTGTGAACGTGAAAATGTGAGTTGCAAAATCGTTATCGTTGATAATATGACTTCTCCTAATAAAGTTCCTAAAATAAAATGATAAACGAACATATATATGAAGGAATAATTTGTTAAGTTTTCAGATTGAATCCCAAAATAACCGATAAGTGTTAAGAATAAGATAATCAAAATCGGAACTAATTTTCTAGAGGTCTTCCATGTGAAATAAATAAAAATTAAAATGTATAGCATCAATAATAACGCGCCCTGGCCTTTACTTTGAAGATAAAGACCTAAACATAACATCATCGGAGGTGTTAAATATCCACCTAGCGTTGTAAAGATTTGTCCTGTTCGATGGCGACTTTGTGTGACAGCGTATCCTTGTTGCCCTGTCGCATTACGTTCACGTCTAGTTGCGACAACTACAAAATCTATCACGCGACCACCAGATAATTTATTAAATAAGATATGTCCCCATTCATGAGTCAAGACAGGAATATAATTCATTGCAATATCTAGTATAGAAAATAAAGGGCGATGATGATAATAGCGACTGATTAAGTAAATTGCAGTTAGGGTGCAAAGTAATACACCTGAAATTGGAATCGGCGAAGTCAACCAAGAATATCCGTGCATATATGTCCATCCTTTCAGAGCCAATATAATGATTATAACGGTTGAACGAAAAAGGGACTATGGACTAAAGTCTTAAAGTTGAAAGTATAACTATACGAAGACACCTATTCAATTGAGGGTAAATATTCATTTTCAATAGACGATGAAATGAGGACGTTGCGCTCTTTTTAAAATAGGAGAAAAACAGCCTCATACTTTAGCATGAAAAGATTTCTTTTAGCTTGATTTTGGTGTAAAATGTGTTAAAGTAACATAAACATATTGTAAACTAAAAGTAAAAACAAACTGAAATGATAGAGAGAATGAAGGTGAAACTATGGCAAAAGTAATGCCTAGTGGAGAGCGTGAGGGAACTTTTACACATCCTGATATCACGACAATGCAAGAAGCATATCGTTTAAAAGACAAAAATGCACAAGTCAAAGTGATGAATGTTATGTTTGATAATGTCAATTTATTAGACATGCATCAAAATATTTTAAAATATATGCATAGTGAGACAAAACACAATTTATTCATCGTGACAGCAAACCCAGAAATCGTTCATTACGCTTCAGAAAACCCGAAATATCATAAAATGATTGAACAGGCAGATTATATTGTGCCTGATGGAACAGGAATTGTTAAAGCGGCGCGTATTCTAGGCCAACCTTTACAAGAACGTGTTCCTGGTATCGAAGTAATGGAAACATGTTTAAATATTGCTGATTTAGAACATAAAAAAGTGTTTTTACTTGGTGCAACATCACCTGTCGTTGAAAAAGCGGCAAGACGTATCCAACGACAATTTCCAAATATTGAAATTCAAACACACCATGGTTTTATAGACATTACAGATCAAGAAGTCATCGAGCAAGTGCGTCAGTTTAATCCGGATTTCATTTTTGTTGGCATGGGTTATCCTAAGCAAGAACAATGGATTCAGCACAACCGACATCATTTTGATCATACATTGATGATGGGGATTGGTGGTGCTATTGATGTTTTTAGTGGGGAGGTTAAAAGAGCACCTTATGTGTGGCGCGCACTTAATTTAGAATGGGCGTATCGTTGTTTGACAGATATGAAACGTATCCGTAGATTACAGAGAATTCCTAAATTCGTTGTAGGGGTTTATAAACAGAAATATTTCGATCAATCAAAATAATTTAAAGGTAGGGCGATGAATTGACGCTCTACCTTTAATTATTTAAAAATGAAGCAAGTTATACGACGGTAAATCAAATGTATCAGCTACCAGAGCTGTAGCACGGCAAGGAGAGCGTTATCATCATAATAAAAACATAATATCAATCATAAAAAACGCGAGCGATTCAGGTCGTATTTAAAGGGACGACTGGAGTTGCTCGCGCTTTGTTTGAAAAAATTGATTGAAACACTAAGATTTATTGAATGAAAGGTATCATTTTTGGGTATTGTGCAAATATGCAATTGCATGATTGATGATCCGTTTATTTTACAACAAAACGTTTTTCATCTAAGCTGCTTCGAAAAGCTTTTTGATCAGCAATGGATTTTTTCTTAAAGTCTTTAAGGAAAGCTTCATACTGAGGAAGTACATCATCAACTGAACCAAATTCTTTAAGTTGGCCTGCTTCAATCCAAGCAATTTTAGTACAAAATTCTTTCACTTGGCGCAAGTTATGACTTACAAAGAAAATCGTTTTTTGTGCTTCTTTAAATTCATAGATTTTTTTCAAGCTTTTTTGAGTAAACGTTTGGTCACCTACAGAAAGGGCTTCATCAATGACGAGTATTTCAGGGTTAATTGTTACACTGATTGAAAAGCCGAGTTTTGAGCGCATCCCACTTGAATATTTTTTCACGGGTTGGTATATAAACTCACCAAGTTCACTAAACTCTACAATTTCAGGTGTTAATGCTTTAATTTGATGTTTATCGAATCCCATGCATAGCATTTTAAATTCGATATTTTCCATGCCGGTTAAATTACCATTTAGGCCAGCGTTAATCGCGATGACACTCACATCACCTTTTTTATCAATATGACCATTAGTCGGCGTGAGCGAGCCACCAATCATATTGCTGAGTGTTGATTTACCTGAGCCATTAATACCGACGAGACCGATTACATCACCAGCATAAGCCTGAAACGAAATGTCTTTTAAAGCATAAAATGTTTTGTTTTTATGCTTTGGCCATAAAGCATCTTTGATACGCTCTTTATTGTTACGATAAATACGATATTCTTTTGTCACTTGATTAATATTGACAGTTGGATTCATCTGAGAACATTCCTTACATTAATTGATAATATTTATGAGAATTTCGTTTTTTGCTTTCATCATTCGTTGTCTATAGATTATAATATATTACTAAGTGGTTGTTAAATTTGTGAAGCTATTGTAAAGTATTAGGGATACAATGTATCTATTTTACTCAAATAGTTGAACATTTTCAATTAAAGAATAGGTGATGAGACACTCTAGGTCAATATATTCATTTTATAGCGACCTTGTTTTGGTATTGAGTGAATTATCCAATATGTGAAAGCGTGGTAAATTATGAATTCAGTTAGAATCGTATTAAAGGAGCATTTAAAAAGTTTCTACCTTATTCAACGGTTAGCACAATTCCAACTTAAAATTTCAAATCATAATAATTATCTTGGATTAGCTTGGGAGATTATTAATCCGGTAATACAAATTTTGGTTTATTGGTTTGTCTTTGGATTTGGGATTCGTAGCAACCACCCAATAGAAGGGATACCGTTCATATATTGGCTATTAGTCGGTATTAGTATGTGGTTCTTCATTAACCAAGGTATTTTAGAAGGCACGAAATCGATTACGATGAAATACGGTCAGGTTGCGAAGATGAACTTTCCACTATCGATTATTCCAACTTATATCGTCACAAGTAAACTTTATGGTCACTTGGCACTTGTATTCGCTATTATAATATTGTGTATTTTATCTGGTATTATGCCAACAATTTATATCATTCAGTTATTTTTATACATTCCGTTTGCATACTTCTTCACGATATCTGTAACACTATTAACGTCAACGTTAGGTGTGCTCGTGAGAGATACACAAATGGCAATGCAAGCATTATTAAGGGTCCTTTTCTATGCATCGCCTATATTATGGCACCCTGCAATAGGGTCATTAGCAGAAAAGATTTTGAAGTTTAATCCAATCTTTTTTATAGCAGAGAGCTACCGTGCTGCGATACTGTATCATCAATGGTATTTCATAGAGCATTGGCATCTTGCACTATATAATGTATTGGTTACAGTTGTAATATTTATCGTTGGTTCGATGTTACATATGCGCTACAGAGATCACTTTGCAGATTTTATGTAATGAGAACACGCCTTCAATACAGTGGTTTGTGTTGGGGGCTTTTTGTTCATTCGACAACATTTTAAGGCGGTGAAGAACAATGATGCGATATTATATTAAAATGTTTTATATTTATATTATTAAATTTTTAAGTCGTTTATACAGTCATTTACGTGTGGATGCGAACCATATTGTTTTTTTAATGACTTTTAAAGAAGATGAATTGCCCATTATCTATCAATTAAGTGAAAATGGTTTTCGCGTTACTGTTTTTGCGAAAAAGAAGGATTTCAGTTTTTTAGAGAATCGACAAAATATTACTTATCACCCACTTAAATTTTCTTCCATTTTGAAACAGTTGTCAGCGCTAGCAACCGCTAAGATTATCTTTATTGATACGTATTATTTATTAATGGCAGGATTAAATAAAAAGAGTGGACAGACAGTCATTCAAACTTGGCATGCGGCAGGTGCGCTTAAAAAGTTTGGTTTAGAAGATCGCTCAGTAGATTTAAACAATCACAAATTAGTCGAACAGTATCGTGCTGTCTATCAAGCAACAGATAAATATCTCGTAGGCGGCCAACAAATGTCACACTGTTTTGAAAAAGCTTTTGAAGCGGAATACGAGCAGTTGATTGGGTTTGGGAGTCCGCGCTTGACCACATATCGACAATTAGATATAGAAGCACACAAGCAAAAGTTAAAGCAGGAGCTCGGAATCGAAAATAAAGTTGCTGTTTATTTACCAACCTATAGAGAGCAAGGTCAAAATAATCGCACTATCGATAAAGTGACTTTTGAAACGACTGTACCGGGATATACTTTATTGAGTAAGTATCATCCTACAGTTCCTGCTGCAGTGAACAACACAAAAGTATGCACACTTGATCTGATTGTTATGGCAGATTTAATCATTACAGATTATAGCTCACTTGCGATAGAAGCGAGTATTATTGATACGCCTGCACTCTTTTATGTCTATGATGAGGCTGAATATGATGAGATCAGAGGTCTCAATGAATATTATCAAGCCATTCCACAAGATTACAAAGTTTATAATGAGCATGACTTATATGCCCGTATTAGAAAAGGAAACTTAAAACCACTATTTGAAAAGTGGCACCAATTTAATACGAGAGAGAGTCTCAATCAGGTGGTTAATTATGTAGAAAAACTCGTGAGGATTTAAAATCTATATTCATATATTTTAGGAATTAAGAATTGTTTATGCTATAATTTTAACAAAATGTAAATATATTAATAGATTATTAAGGAGATGTAAAGATGAAGCGTGTCATTACATATGGAACATACGATCTTTTACACTATGGACATATTGAATTACTACGACGTGCTCGTGAAATGGGAGATTATTTAATTGTTGCGCTCTCAAGTGATGAATTCAATCGAATCAAAAATAAAAAGTCATATTACAATTTTGAACAACGTAAAATGATGTTAGAATCGATTCGTTATGTAGATCTTGTGATTCCTGAAAATGATTGGGGTCAAAAAGAAACTGACGTAGAAAAGTATGAAATTGATACTTTCGTAATGGGTCATGACTGGGAAGGCGAATTTGATTTCTTAAAAGACAAATGTGAAGTGATTTATTTAAAACGTACAGAAGGCATTTCTACAACTCAAATTAAGAAAGAGTTGTATGGTAAAGATGCAAAATAGTCGTAAATTAAAAAAGGCTTAGAAATTTTGAAGTTACCAAAATTTCTAAGCCTTTTTTTGATTGTCGCATAGGTTGCTTGAGACTCAGTGTAAAACAATGAGTTTATTTTATTTACGACGGAATCGGCTCATAAGACTGTAAAATACGATAGATAGAAAGACGACAATAACACCGAAAGCGAGGATCGTCATCCATGGATGTGTTTGCCAACTTAAAATGACGACAGATTTAGATTCATAGATAAATGGGTTTTCTACTTCTACTTTAGGTGGTCCATCATGTTTTGTGATGAATTTACGATCATAATCAAGATGAACATGGTTATCATCAATCACAAAATGATAAGGTTTTTTTAGGTTTTTAGGAACGACGTCATATAAATCTTTTGTGACGTAATACGTTTTACCATCGATTTTATGCTTCCCTTTAGAGAGGACTTTTTTATAGTCATATAATGCAAAACTATAATTAATCGCGCTCGCGCTCATCATATTCCGTTGTTTTTCGCCACCGAGGTGTTTATAATCGCCAGCTCCCATAATGATGTGAAATATACGGAATTTTCCACGTTTTGTCGTTAAGGAATTATTGTAATCTGCAATATCACTAGAACCTGTTTTTAAGCCATCTGTGCCTTCTAAGCTCATATTGCCACCTTCTAGTAAATCATTAAAAGTGTAATAGGTTACACCGTGTTGTGTAGGTGCGATTTGTTTAGTGAAATGTAAAATTTTAGGTGTATCTTGAACGGTATGTTGCGCTAAAATGGCGTAATCATGGGCTGTTGAAATAGAGGAAGACTCATTTTGGTATCTTTTAGGAACAAATTCTAATAGCAGTCGATTTTCTGCACCAGTTGGATTCACGTAATGCGTGTGATTCATACCTAAAGATTTTGCAGTCTGGTTCATTTTATCTACAAAATCAGATGTATTGTCAGAAACTTGATTAGCCAAAATAAGTGCAGCCGCATTACTTGAAGCAGAAACAGTAATTTGAAGTAACTCTGCTATTGTATAAGTCTCACCCGGATAAAGCTTTGTATTACTTAATTCCGGTAGTGTTGACATTCTATAATGCTCAGGTGTGATTTTAACTGTGTCATTTAATGATAATTTTTTCTCTTTTACCGCTTGAAGTGTTAAATACATTGTCATAAGTTTTGTCATTGAGGCTGGATACCATTCTTTTTGACTATTATAGTCGTATAAAATTTGGCCAGTTTGACTGATATTGATGCCACCTTCAGGTTGGAACGGCAAAGTTACCGGATAACCACTTTGTTGAGCAAGTTCAACAGGTGAAGGTGTATATGCACGCGCGAAAGGTGTTATAATTGTGGTAGCGAAGAATACAGCCACGATAGATAGTATTAATTTTTTCATTTGCATACAGACTCCTCAATCTAAAACTATAAATTGATAAACAACAAACGTCATTTTATCATAAAGCTTGTTGTTAATAAATCGGTACTTTGGCTGATTTTTTACAAAGGTGCCCTTGTTTTAGTTACGAGTCGTAGTCATTGTGGTTTAACAAAAAACACCGATTTTAATTATGCTAGGTAAAAATGACTAAAATTTAATGCGGTAGACTGCTCGCACAAAGAAGGAAGACTCACGGATTACTTATTGCGAAGAAAATTACGAATAAATGAGGTATGTCACTATGAGAAAAGATAACCCACTCCTATATTTATTGAAAAAGATTTCATGGCCGGTGGGTCTCATTATTATCGCTGTGATTATCGCTTCATTAGGAAGCCTTAGCGGCCTGCTTGTTCCACTCTTTACTGGGAAGATGGTAGATAAGTTCACAGTTGCATCGATTAATCCGATCTTCATTGTTATATTGCTCGTTGTGTTTATCTTAAACGCGTTATTGAGCGGTATCGGATATTATTTGTTGAATAAAATTGGTGAAAAAATCATTTATGCCATCCGTTCAGTGTTGTGGCAGCATATTATTCATTTAAAGATGCCATTTTTTGACAAAAATGAAAGTGGTCAATTGATGAGTCGTTTAACTGATGATACGAAAGTGATTAATGATTTTATATCACAAAAGTTGCCTAACTTTTTCCCATCCATTATTACGTTGATTGGTTCTTTAATTTTATTGTTTGTTTTAGATTGGCAAATGACGCTATTAACATTTATTACAATTCCTATATTTGTGTTGATTATGATACCACTCGGTAAGATTATGCAAAAAATCTCAACAAATACACAAAGCGAGATTGCCAATTTTAGTGGGTTATTGGGACGTGTTTTAACTGAAATGCGCTTAGTGAAAGTAGCAAACACAGAAAAGCGAGAATTAAATCTTGCACATGATAATTTACTTAAAATTTATGGATTAGGGTTGAAACAAGCCAAGATAGCGGCGATTGTTCAACCTGTTTCTGGCATAATCATGTTATTAACAATTGGGATTATTTTAGGTTTTGGTGGCTTGCGTATTGCTTCTGGCGCTATTTCTGCAGGGACACTTGTAGCCATGATATTTTATGTATTAAATTTATCAGTGCCACTTATCAATTTATCTACACTTATCACGGATTATAAAAAAGCAGTAGGGGCAAGTAGCCGAATTTATGAAATACTACAAGAGCCAATGGAAGTCATTGATGATCCGAGCGAGACACATCTGATTGAATCAGGAGATTTATCATTTGAACACGTTGACTTTAGCTACGATGTTGCGCCTGTTTTAAAAGACGTCTCTTTTAATGTTGTTAGAGGCGAAGTGACAGCGTTCGTTGGACCATCGGGTTCAGGGAAAAGTACAATCTTCAGTTTGATTGAGCGTATGTATGATGTTAATGGTGGTGATATTACATATCATAATCAATCTATATACAATCTTTCCCTAACGGATTGGAGAAGAAAAATAGGTTACGTTATGCAAAGTAATGCAATGATGAATGGCACGATTAAAGACAATATTTTATATGGTATTGATCGCGAAGTTTCTGATGAAGAGCTTATCCATTATGCACGACTTGCACATTGTCATGACTTTATTATGGAATTCGAGCAAGGATACGATACGATTGTGGGTGAACGTGGCTTGAAATTATCAGGTGGTCAACGTCAACGTATTGACATTGCACGTAGTTTTGTCAAAAATCCGGATATTTTATTACTGGATGAAGCAACGGCGAATTTAGACAGTGAAAGTGAGCGTAAGATTCAAGAAGCATTAGATGTGTTAATGGAAAATCGCACTACGATTGTCATTGCACACCGTCTATCTACAATTAAAAAAGCAGGGCAAATCATCTTTTTAGATCAAGGACGTGTTACAGGTAAAGGCCGACATGAAGTATTAATGCAGACTCATGAAAAATATCAACAATTTGTAGAAACGCAAAATTTAACTGATAACAAAACAACAAAGCGTGATGCGTAATTTTGTGAAGGATTTTATCCATCAGGCATTTTTATGGTATGCCTTTGATGCAATTAAAGCGCCTCGCGATGTTATGTTGTTAGCTAAAGGAAAGGGTGGTATGTTGTTTCGTTTCAACGTTTCACCTCATCTATTGTTAAATCAATAAAGGAGAATTTCAGCGAATGAAATTCTCCTTTTTGTATTACTGCAAATGTTTTGGTAACTGTTTAGTAGAACAAGATTTGTTGACCTCACAAGCGCTACATTGTCCTTGCTTAGATTTTTTTATATAACGTGTCGTTACAAAGACAACGTAACAAACTATAAGTGCAATGAGTATTAAATTTAAAAGTAATGTCATTAACGGTTTCCCCCTTAAAAGAAAATTGAACCGATTTGATAAACTGCGAGTGATAAGACATAAGCAATCGTGACTGGGTAAACGAGTGCGAGCAAGGTCCATTTCCATGATGTCGTTTCTTTACGAATCGCCGCGACAGTCGCCAGACAAGGTGTATATAGCAAAATAAAAACCATAAATGAATAAGCAGATAAAGCTGTAAAGTGTGACGAAATCATTGATACAAGGGCGTTTTCATCTACTGAATAAATGATTGCCATCGCACTGACAACGACTTCTTTGGCTAAAAATCCTGGTATTAATGTAGCAGCTGTTTGCCATGAACTAAAACCTAAAGGTGCGATAAGAGGTGCAATAGCAGCCCCGATTAAATGCAAGAAGCTTTGTTCTACCGGTACATGAAACCCCGATGGACCAGAATAATTGAGCAGCCAGATGATGACAGAACCAGCAAAAATAAATGTCCCTGCTTTTTTTAACAAATCCTTTTCCTTTTTCCCAAGTGCTTCTCCATAATGTTTTAATAGATGGCAAGCGATATGGGGGTAATTCGACTACAAAAATAGAAGTGTCTTTTTTCAAAATTGTTTTTGAAAGGACCCAACTGACGAATAAAGCTACGATGATACCAAGAACATAAAGACTTAAAACAACGAGTGCTTGATGTTGCGCGAAAAATATAGCAACAAACAATCCATACACAGGAAGCCTTGCAGAACAAGACATAAAAGGGGCAATCAGTATTGTCGTTAAACGTTCTTTTTCTTCTTCGATACTTCTTGCGGCCATAATTCCAGGTACATTACAACCAAACCCGATAATCATTGGGATAAAAGACTTTCCGTTTAGTCCAAATTTTTCCATAATTCGATCCATAATGACTGCAATTCGTGCCATATAGCCAGAATCTTCTAACAAAGATATGAAGAAAAACAAGACAAGAATCTGAGGAACAAAGACAAGTACGCCTCCGACACCAGCGATAATTCCGTCTGTGACTAAATCTTGAAGTGCTGGATAGATACCGAGATGTGTCATAGCATCACGTGTAAAGTCAGTTAAAGGGCCACCGAAAAATTCATCCAGTTGATCTGATAAGGGTGTACCTATCCATGTAAATGTCGTTTGAAAAATCAGCCACATGATACCAAGAAAGATAGGAATCCCTAAAATTTTATGTGTCAGTAACGCATCTATTCGTTCTGTAACATAGTGTCGTTGCGTATCTGGATATTGAACAACGTCTGCCAATATAGCGTCAATGTAGGATTGTCTACACTGAACAATATGATGTTCAATGTCAATTGTATGTGTAGACATAAATGCATTTTTAATATCATTTAATGCGTCGCACGTTTGAGAATCTAAGTACGTTAGAACAGATGGATTTTTGAGTAAATATTGAATCGCTAAAAAACGATATTGTGCCTTTTCTAATTTCAATTGAGAAGGCATTGCTTGTTGTAATTGTTGAAGCAAGTTTTCAATCGCTTCACCATAGTTGATTTTTAAAGGACGTTGTTTTGAAATATGATGATCTGTCAGGGCGTTAAGCATATCATCACTACCCTTTCCAGTTCTTGCAATGACTGGAATGACAGGGACGTGTAATTTCCTCATGAGTTTCTGATAGTCAATCCGAATGCCACGCTTATTAGCAACATCTATCATGTTTAAACCTATGAGGATTGGTGCGCCGAATTCTAACAATTGTATCGTCAAATTAAAATTACGTTTGATTTGTGCGGCATCTATAATATTAATCATGCCGTCGAATGATTCATGTAATAAAAAGTCAGTTACAACAGTTTCGTCACGCGAAATAGGAACTAAATCGTAAATGCCAGGTAAATCAATTAAATGACCATTTTTCTTTTTTAATTGCCCGACCTTTTTTTCAACAGTGACACCACTCCAATTGCCAACATAAGCATAAGAGCCGGTAAGTGCATTAAACAATGATGTTTTTCCAACATTAGGGTTCCCTAAAATACAATATGCATTACTCATAGGCCTGCTCCAATAGGATGTCACAAGCATCACAATTTCGTATACAAATTTGTTGGCCGTTAATTTTTAAAGTACAAGGCCCTTTAAATAAACCTTTTT